>JAEOTR010000003.1 GCA_016839705.1 Promethearchaeota archaeon
ATAATAAATAAATTACTCACAAAAAAGTTGGAGGTAAAATATCATGAAAAAATCAAAAAGTTATGAAGAACTAGAATATGTAAAAAGCAACACCTATTCGAAGTTAATGTTTGGGGGTTTACCAATTTATATTAACATATAATTAGTTAAAATAATCTTATTAAATAAAAATTAAATAAAGAGGTTCAAAAAATGAATCAAGTATATGATGAAAAGCTACTAGAGAATTTAAATCCAAGATATTTTGAAGAAATTATTAGTCTTGAAAAAGTAAAAAACAAGGTATATTTTTTAGGAGGTATAATATCGTGAGAATTTCTGGATCAGGAAAGCTTTCGGGAGGAAAAATAGATGAGGAATTACACACATCAGGCTCAACAAGGATAGAGGGAGATTTTGAGTGTAATGGATTTAAATCATCTGGTTCTTTTAGGGGGTCAGGAAATCTAACTGTTCATGGTGATATTAGAAGTTCGGGGTCATTTAGGCTTGAGGGATCCATTCATGGAGATGGTGATATAGGATCTTCTGGTTCAACTAGAGTGGAAGGAGAGATTTCAATTCAAGGGTATTTTAAAAGTTCAGGCTCATTAAGGGTAGGGGATAATATTAAGGCTCTTGAAGGACTTAATTTTTCAGGTTCCTCAAATATTAGAGGAAATATTATTTCTGAAAGAGGTATCTTAATTTCAGGATCTACTACAATCTATGGGGATATTAATGGAGTTGTTATAGATATAGGTGTTGGGCGTGTTTTGGGTAGTAGAGGTGCATTTAAACACCCAATTAAAGTATATGGAAATGTTTTTGCTACCAAAAGTGTTAACCTTGTAAAGACATTTGTTGAAGGTGATGTTAAAGGACGAAATGTGATTATTGAGAGGAATACCGAGATCTTAGGGAGGGTTTATTATGTTGATACTATTGAAATTAACGAGAAATCCATATTAAATCATGATCCTATTCAAATATCTGCAGAAGAGTTAGATAGCTCTGAAAATGTCAATAAACAAGATATAAAATATTAAAATTTCAAAATGAAAATGGAGGATTAAACATGTCAAATGATAAAGAAATAGATGATAAAGAAGAGAGAGATGAAGAATTAGGGAATGTCAAATGGGAGAAAAGTAGTATTCGCGATAAACTTATGGGCGACCTAGAGGATATTCGCGAGGATTTAAAGGATGAAATTGAGGATTTAGCAGAAGAAGCTGACGATATTAAAGAAGATTTAAAAGATGAATTAAAAGATTTTATGGAAGAACGGAGTTCTTTACTTGAAGAACTTGAAGATATTAAGGAAGGGTTAGAGCTTCATGGGGATGGTGCGAAAGAACAAATTACAAAAGCAGAAGAGAATATAGAACGTCTTAAAAACAAAATTAAAGAACAAGAGACAAAGTTTGATAAAAAAGTTAGAAAAAGAGTAGAAAAAGCGGTAAAGAGAATAAATATATCAGTAGATCCTGAGATGAGTGAGGAATGGAAGGATTGGGCTGAAGATTTAGGTGCTTCAGTGTCAGAACTGGTAAGAAAATCAATGAAATTTGTTAAAAATAATATTGGTGATCTTGCGAAATTAGAAGAATTGGGGAAAAAAATGGAGAAAGTAGGTCTAAATATTGAAAAAGCTGTTAAAGAGTCAGATATAAAAGAATTTGGGCAACGACTTGAGAAAAAATTGGGGAAGAAGAAGATCAAAGTACAATTTTCAGAATCAACCGATAAAGAACGAATAAGGAAGCGAATTCAAGGATTGATAAAGCTTCAAAAATCAATCCCAATTGAAAAGCTTTCTCAAACGCTGAATATCGCTTATGAAGAAGCTGAAAACTTAATCTATGAGTTAGCAGCCGAGGGAATTGAAGGTGAGTTGGAGGAGGGGGTGTTTAAATTTACAAGTGCTTCTGAAGAAGTCCTAACTAAACTCTTTGAATTAATTGATAAAACGTAAAACTACAAAATAGAAAAACAAAAAGAATGGTGAATGGTGGATATATGTATAATAAAAATTATGAAAAGCTTGCCAAGATAGTAGTTGATTACTCACTTGGGATAAAGAAGGGAGGTAAGGTTGCAATCACTGGACCTTCTTTAGCAAAAGATCTATTTCAAGCTTTAAATGTAGAGATAATTAAAGCAGGTGCTCATCTTTTATATCTTCCAAAATTAGAAGGAATGAGGGAAATATTTTTTAAACATGCCTCCGATGAGCAGTTATCATTTGTTGATGATGGTGAGAAGGTTGTTTTCAAAGAATTTGATCATCTAATTCAAATTCGAGCAGACTACAACACCCGTAAATATAGTGGTGTTGATCCTGAGAAGATGGCAAAGTTTACTGCGGCACCGGAAAGAGTAAAATTAATAGAGATCTTTGAGAATCGGGTTGCTAAGGGGGAGATGAATTGGGTTATTGTACCTTTTCCCTACCATGCTAATGCTCAAGAAGCAAACATGGATCTCTTTTCATATTCGGATTTTGTGTTTAAAAGTCTATACTTAGATAAAGAGAATCCTATTGAAGAATGGCAGAAAATGAGAAGAGATCAAGAAAAGATTGTTGATTATCTGAATAATGTTGAGAAAATTCAGGTTATTGGGGAGGACACAGATTTAACATTAAATGTTAAGGGACGAAAGTGGATAAATTGCTGTGGTCAGGATAATTTACCTGATGGAGAAATCTTTACAAGTCCGATTGAAGATTCTGCTAATGGGCATATTAGATTTACATATCCAGGAATATATTACGGGAGAGAGATTGAGGATATATATTTAGAATTTAAAGAAGGAGAGGTAGTTTCCTTGACAGCAGAAAAAGGCGAATCTCTTCTCAAAGAACTAATAAAAATCGATAACGCCAATAAAATAGGAGAATTTGCAATTGGTACAAATTATGGGATTACTAAATTTACTAAAAACATGTTATTTGATGAAAAACTCGGTGGAACTCTACATCTTGCGTTAGGGCTTGGTTTTGAAGAATGTGGTTCAACTAATAAATCTACAATTCATTGGGATATCCTTAAGGATATGAAAGTGCCAGGTTCAAAAATAATAGCTGATAATACTGTAATTTATGAAGATGGGAAATGGAAAATTTAATTCTCTAAAATTATGAATTAATAAAATCAAAAATTAGCAAAAAATAGGGGATACTGAATGGAAGAATTAGCAAATATAACAACCTACAAAAATTATTTATTTTTTTGGGTCGGGCAATTATTTTCCTTACTTGGTTCATCAGTGGTATTTTTTGCTATAACTTGGTGGATTGCAGATTTCTATGTTAGTGCGGTTTTACTTTCTATTGCAACATTTTTATCTGTACTAATGATGACATTGTTTATGCCTATCGCTGGGGTCATTGCCGATAAGGTTAATAAGAAGAAACTAATTTTGATTGCAGATTCATCCCAGGCATTTGTAACATTTTTACTGATAATCTTTTTTCAGTTTGGAATAGCAAACATATGGGTTGTGTTCTTTTTTATCAGTCTACGAAGCGTATTTCAGGCGTTTCATGTACCCACTGTAAATTCAATCATTCCGACCATGGTACCTAAAGATAAATTAACAAGGATTAATGGGGTCAATTTTTTATTTACAGGGGTAGTTCAATTACTCGCGCCCTTTATTGGGGCTTTGTTATTGGTGTTTTTATCAATGTATATGATACTTTGGGTAGATATCATTACATTCTTTATTGCGTTGATACCATTATTGCTAATTACAATCCCCTCAGTAAAACAATTGAATCATTCTAAAGATGATATTAAAAAGAGGACCTTTTTAAAAGATTTTAAGATCGGGCTTAAAACCTTGAAATTAGTTCCAGGATTAATTATTATGATAATCTTATCGATGTTGTTAAACTTTTTACTAACTCCTGCAAACGCTCTCATGCCATTATTCATTAAAATTAATCATGGAGGTGGGGCTGGACATTTAGCCCTTGTTGAGATGACTCTTACTGGAGGAATGATTGCCGGAGCTATTCTAACATCAGTAAAGAAGAATTGGAATAACAAAATTCGGACTATTTTTATTAGCATAATAGTTGCATTGATTGGATATACAATATTTGCCTTAGCTCCTTCAGGGTTATTTCTCATGATGGGAATAGGCGGTGTAATCTTAGGCTTTAATTTACCAATTATAAACTCTCTTTATCAAACATTTTTACAGTTAACAGTACCTGCGGATAAAATGGGAAGGGTATCTTCAATAGATCACACCTTTTCCTCAGCAATATCGCCCATTGGTTCATTAATATCAGGACCTATCGCAGTCTTAATAGGAATTCAAGCTCTGTTTTTCTATTGTGGAATAACGGGAGTGATATTTACAGTCGTCTTTTGGTGTTTTACAGGAATTAGGAAAGTAGATATTGATAGTAAAAGTGAACTCGAGAGAATCAATAATCAAATAGAGAATTTAATAATAGAATAATTAGAAGAAATAGAGCTTAATGTGGGAGAGGTAGATCCCCAAAAAGAAACCGAAAAGTTTGATTAAAATAAATTATTTAAATAAAATGTAGAAATAAATAAAGAAAATTAGGAAATTAGGGGATATAATATGGAAGAATTAGCAGATCAAGGAACATTTAAGAGTTATTTATTTTTCTGGTCGGGACAATTAATGTCTCTGATGGGATCATTAATAGTTCAATTTGCTATTACGTGGTGGATTACAGTGGTAACAGGTAGTGCACTCTACCTTTCTTTAGGCACCTTTTTATATTTTTTACCTATGGTTTTTCTTACGCCCATTACAGGAGTTTTAGCAGACAGATGGGATCGTAAAAAGCTTATTGCATTCGTAGATTCTTTTCAATCATTAGTAACCGTTTGGATTATCGTCTTGTTTTATTTAGGAATAGCAGATCCTTTAGGAGTAATATTGATAAATAGTTTAAGAGGTGTATTTCAAGCATTTCATATGCCTGCGGTAAGTGCTGTTGTTCCAACAATGGTACCAAAAGAAAAATTAAGTAGGATTAATGGGGTTGGTTATCTTTTTACAAGTTTAATACAACTTATCGGGCCGGTTATTGGTGCAGTGCTTATAGCATTTATTTCACTGCAATTCATTCTTTGGTTAGATGTTATCACTTTTTCTATTGCGATTATACCTTTATTGTTGATTAAAATACCAAATGTAAAAAACATAACTGAAATAAGTGAACAAACGAGAACAACATCATTTAAGAAAGATTTCAAGGAGGGAATTACAACAATAAGAATAATCCCAGGATTGGTGATACTTTTATTATTAGATATGATCCTAAATTTCTTAGTTGCTCCTGTTAATGTATTACTACCTCTTTTTATAAAAGATGTTCATTTAGGAACAGCTTTAGATTTGGCATTTCTTAGCATGTTTCTAAATGGGGGTATGATCTTAGGAGCATTAATAACTAGTTTAAAGAAGGATTGGAAACACAAGAATTCTATATATTTTATAGGTTTGATGATTCTCATGGGATTACTCTCGATTTTAGGAATTGCCCCAACAGGAGTCTTTGTAGTATTGTGGATAGGAATAGGAATGGTAGGTCTTGTTCTCCCAATTATAAATACAATTTATATGACCATCATACAAACTACTGTTCCTCCCGATAAAATGGGAAGAGTGTCATCCGTCATTCAATCATTATCCTCGGCCATTTTTCCAATAGGAATAATTATCGCAGGACCTCTTGCTGAAGCAATTGGAATTCGAAGTGTATTTATTTATGGATCACTTATCGGAGTATTAGCTGTATTCATGATATGGCGCTTTACAAAAATTCGCCATGTTAATTATGATAATGTTGATCTTATCCTCGAAAAAATCAATAACATAAATGGAAAATGAATATCAAACAACAAAGGTGAAAAAATAATGGAAGAAGTAGCAAATAAAAAAACTTGTTTTTCTGGTCAGGTTAGTTGTTTTCATTATTTGGATCAAAGAGTAGAAAATAACAAAATTTATTTTATTTTTTTAATGGTCTTTGTTAATAATTTGATTTTAGGTTTCTCAAATTTCTAAAGGATACAAACCAAAATTAAAAATTCAATTTGTTTGCAAATATTTTTTACTTAATGAGTTTGATGTAATTGGAAGAAAGAACTAAAAAAAAAACTTTTCGAAGTTATATGTATTTTTGGTTTGGGCAATTGTTCTCTTTATTAGGCTCATTAGTAGTCTTTTTTGTTATATTTGTGTGGATTGCTGACGAAACAAGAAGCCCATTAATGTTATCCTTAGCGAGTTTCATTAATCTTGTTCCTCTACTTATCATTACACCATTTGCTGGAGTTATCTCAGACAGGCTCAATCGGAAGATTATAATCTTAGTTGTGGATTCATTGCAAGCATATCTGACAATTATTCTAACAATATTTTTCATCTTGGATTCCGCAGAAATTTGGATCGTGTTTATATTCCTAGGATTTCGAAGCATATGTCAAGCCTTTCATAATCCAACTGTTATGGCTATATTGCCATCTATGGTTCCACAAGATAAGTTAGGGAGAGTCAATGGTATCAGATACTTATTTTTAGGTATTATACAATTTATAGGTCCTGCAGTAGGGGCAACCTTATTATTTTTTGTTGAAATAAAATACATTCTCTGGATAGATGTAATTACTTTTATGATTGCACTGGTTCCTCTCATAACTTTAAAATTACCTCAACTTCAAATTAGCGATGATCTTGGTCAACAAAATTCATTTGTGAAAGATTTTAGAGAAGGAATTAGGGTAATGAAAAATGTTCCTGGACTTCTAATAATTATGCTGATTGCGATGTTATTATCTATGTTGACACAACCTTTAATGGTTCTATCCACATTTTATATAAAGTATATACATGGTGGTAATAATTTTACATTAGCAATCATTCAAATGGTATGGCAGGGAGGAATGATTTTAGGAGCATTAATTCCTTTTTTTAAAAAACAATGGAAAAATAAGATGAGAATTTTATTTACCGGAATGATTGTAATAAATGTTGGTTATATAATGCATGCAGTTGCTCCAATTGGATTCTTTCCTCTGATAGGTACGGGAGCATTTATAATGGGATTCATTATGCCTGTTGTGAATATAATTGTGATAACAGTAGTTCAAACTACTGTTCCTCATGAAAAAATGGGGAGAGTTTCTTCTATTTTAAATACATTAATGATGATTGGTTCACCTTTAGGAGCTATTTTAGCAGGGACATTAAGTGAGGTAATAGGTGTATCATTTCTATATCTACTATGCGCGATTATAGGAATCATTATTACTATTATCCCCTATTATTTCACGGATATCAGACATGTTAATTATGATAGAGAAATTGGGGCTTCTAATTCTTTAGTAAGCAAAATCTAAAACTTCTTTTAATTAATATCATTTTCAAAATCATCAATTTGATTGGATTTTGGAGATAAAATGTGGAAATTACAATATCAAAGAAAAGTTACCACCAATATCTTTTTATTTGGGCAGGACAATTAATCTCTCTTTTTGGATCTTCTGTTGTTGGATTTGCCTTAATATGGTGGATGACTATAATGACAGGGAGTGCGATGTTCCTTGCGACTAATTCATTTATATCTATATTAGTATCAACTATATGTATGCCTATTGCGGGAGTCTTTTCAGATAGGTACAATAGGAAAGTTCTCATTATTCTCTATGATTCATTACTAGCATTTTCAACAATCATAGTAATAATTTTATTTCAATTTAATCTTATGACTGTTTGGGTTTTGTTATTATTTATGGGCATAAATAGCATATTCCATTCTTTTCATATGCCTACTTTTAGCGCGATTGTTCCCTCTATGGTTCCCCCGGAAAAATTAATGCGTATTAATTCGATAAGTTTTTTCTTTGTTGGATCCATCCAAGTTTTCGCTCAATTTATAGCTTCAATACTCTGGCTATTCTTCCCAATCCATATTATTCTTTGGCTGGACTTCATAACTTATGTGATTGCACTGATACCAATATTGATAATAAAAATACCTGCGGTGAATTATAAACTCAGTTCAGCTACAGAAGCGCTGAAAAAGCCCTCGTTTTTCAGAGAGTTTAAAACAGGAGTAAAAACATTGAAATTAATACCTGGACTCACAATTATTATAATAATGATGATGCTCACTACATTTTTCATGAGCCCCATTAAAGTTTTACTACCCTTATATGTTTATAATACTCATAGTGGTTCAGCGGGTCATTTTGCCTTAACTTTAATATTTTTTCAGGGTGGAATGATTTTGGGGGCTTTAATCCCCTTTTTAAAGAAACAGTGGGCTCATAAAGCAAGAGTTATTTTTGTTTGTCTCGGAATTACAATGATTGGATATATAATACTTGCTTTAGCCCCAAGAGGGTCATACTTGATAATTGCAATAGGTGCTGGAACGATGGGTTTATCTTTCCCAGTTATCAGTACTTTATCAACAACTTATATTCAAACAGTAGTCCCTCCAGAAAAAATGGGGAGAATTATGTCTATTAGTCAAACAATTACAACATTGATACTCCCACTTGGTACGATACTTTCAGGTCCATTAGCGGAGATTATAGGAATTCCATTACTATTCTTCTATTCTGCAGAGTTGGGATTAATTATCGCTATTTCACTTTGGACTTTAACAAATATTCGAAAATTAGATTATGGCAATTCGGAAAAAATTGAAAAAATAGAAGAAAAAATTCTAAAAATAAAGTAGTTGGCTTCTTCTTTTACTCATTTATTTTTATAGTAATTAAGCCAATGGTTTACAGTCATACTTTTCCGACCTGCATCAGGCTCACCAAAAGTATCTGGAATGCTAATTTTGTCAACAGCAGTATTATCTTTTATAGCATCTCTGATTATATCTCGTAAATCATGATAAAATGTGATATGTCTATCTAATGTACTCGCTCCTTTCATAGTCGGACCATGCCCGGGTATATAAAAATCAGCATTGATGTCTCGCATTTTCTGTAAAGCATTAATTAATAGTTCAGGGTCACATGTAGGATCGCCAGCATAAGGAAAAGTATTCTCGAATATTAAATCTCCTGCGAAAACTACATTCTCATGGGGAAAATTAATAAAACTTGAACCAGCCGTATGACCTCCAGTATGGAAAATTTCTATATACAGATCATTATCTTGGATTATTAATTTACCATTAAATAGAAGTGTAGGAAGAACATACTCGATAGCTTCTCCAATAGGGCCTTCTTTTGCCAAATCCTTTATAAATACTTGATATCTCGATTTAGTTTCTTCATTTAACATAACTTTTGAAGTTTGTTCGCTACTTAGGATACAGATGTCTTTAAATGCTGCCATGCCAAATATATGATCTCCGTGGTAGTGACTGATTACCAGAAATTTAACCGGCAAACTAAACTGTTTCTCTAGATTTTGACGCATGATTTCCGAAGTCTTTACGTACATCGTGCTATCAATAGCAACGCAAAAATTTCTTAATGCTAAACCTCCTGCATTCCCACGACCTATTCCAGTAGTATTTGCTACTGTTAACTCGGTAATTGATTCTAAATCATAAGTAATGTCCATATTAATTCACAATATAAGTTTTAAGATAGATAAAGAGCGAATGCCATATATTCTTTCTGCTTAGTTTAAACTCCTCATCCTTTTCCCTTAACCCAATTTCTAATATCTTTACTTTTCTTCGGGAAAAGATCTTTGATTATTGTTAATGCGGTTTCTTTTACCTCTGGATTTTCATCAGAAAGAATACAGCTTTCGAGAATATTGAAAACACTCTCGTTTTTTAACTCTAAAACTTTGAAAGCCATGATGCTATTTATTCTAACCTCAATCTCCTCACTAATTTCTAAAAAGCGAGCCAAAAGTTCCGTAGCTTCCATCTTATTCATTTGTTTGGTAGTTACAAACTCGTAAATCTTTGCTACTGATAAATCTTTTTCTATAAAATCTAGAGCATCTTGATAAAGCATTTGAGACTCCTGTAGTGAATTTATATTCGTAGATTTCCCTTTTAAATCGAAAGGACATTCATGATTTTCGGGTAATCGGTGGTTACTACAAAAGACCATACCACAGAATTTACATCTGTAAGGGATATCATCTAACTTAGTTTTACAAAAATAACAATCCGTCAATATTTGGATGGTGATGAATTAGATTTTGTTTTATTCTATTATACTTTAGAATTTTTTCCATTTAAATCACATTGAAATATAATGATAGTCTCTTTTTTTAATCTTAATAAAAAATAGTTGATCTATATAATTTTTATATTATAAACTATGTTCTAACCTATCAATAATGTCATTTTGAATTGGAGTGCCAAGATCAATAAAAGTAGCATTATATCCTCCAACTTTTACAATTAAATCTTGATACTCATCAGGATGTTGTTGTGCATCTTTAAGAGTTTTAGTCGATACAACAGTAGGTTGTAATTGCATCCCCCCTGAATCGAAATATCCCTTTACAATATAGGTGAATTTTTCAATATTTTCTTCAGTTTTAATATTTTGAGGATTGATCCTCACATTAACCGCAACACCATTTATCGCTAGGTCATAGTTCAATTTTGCTATAGAATTTAATGCGGCAGTAAGACCATTCTTCTCCATTTTATTCACAGGAGAAAGACTATTTGATAATGGTTGATTAGCTTTCCTCCCATCTGCAGATGCTTTTGTAAACAATCCCTCTATAACATGTATTCCCATAGAATAAGCTCCTGGATTATATCTACCTTCTCTCAAGCATTTATGCTTAGCTACTTCAGAGCAGAACAAGTCCCACAACTCTTTCGCACTTAGATCTATTTCCTCTTTATCATTTCCCCATTTATTATATTTGTTTAATAGTTTTTGTCGTAGTTCTTCTTGCTCACTGAAATTTGAATTAAGAACTTCAATTAGTTTCGGGAGTGAGATAATTTTTTCTTCATAAACAGATTTCTTGACATTATACATTGAATCGACTAAAGTTGCAAATCCGTAAGCTGTGATTGAGGAGAAGTTATATTGTGCCCCTCCCGCAGTATAATCCATGCCTTTTTCCATACAACCATCAATGATGGCCGACACAAATGGTTGTGGAAAATGTTTAATGGTCTCTTCATCTCCAATCCTAGCAATTTTAACAGTTTTTTCAATGTTATATTGTAATTGATGGATAAAAGCCGTATAAAATTCCTCATATGTAGAGAAATTTCTAGGATCACCTGTTTCTAAGCCACCTATCTGTTGTGTTAAATTACAATACCCATTGTTTAATGTGAGTTCAAGAACACCTGGAAGATTTATAAACATTCTACCCGTAGCAGCAAAAGTATTTCCTTGACTTGTAGGTTCTACACATCCAATTATTGCATAATTACGAGCGTCTTCGGTAGTATATCCTCCCTTTATCATTGCAGGAATAATAATCTCGTCATTATAGAAAGCTATTCCAGAAGTTGATCGAAATACTTTTATCGCCTTTTTTAAAAATCTGGGGGGAGTTTTGTTATGAATTCTGATTGAAAGATCAGTTGTGAGTGCCTTAAGATTCTTATAGGCTTCTAGGAATAAATAGGAAATTTCATTTGTGGTATCGTTTCCTTTCTGATCTACCCCAGAAATTGTGATTGTTTGGGTATTTTGTCCAAGAGCATTTGCTATTGTGGTATAATCTGTTGGTAATAGTGTTACATTCCAAGTGAGTTTCAAATTCAATTCTTCAATCAGTTCAAGTGCGAATTCTTTTGTAATGTTATCTTTTTTGATATCCTCTTTATAATATGGCCATAAGATTTGATCTAACCTACCTAAAGCAACAACACTTCTCTGATAAATTATATTAATGATGTTCTGGGTGAAATGTATAAGTTGAATTGCTTCATAAAATGAGTTTGGGCTAGAATGGGTAAATCTCTCCATCATCCTTCCTATTATTTCGAGCTCCTTCTTCTTTTTTTCATTTTTCTCATCCGATGCTTTTTTATAAACAAGTTTAGAGTATCTCCTCGAAAATTCTATAGCAGCAGTATAAAGTATCTTTATAGCTTCATAGAAATTAAACTTCTCTTCATAGTTGAGATCGTCTATTTTTATTTTTGACTGGTATGATTCTGCTTCTTTAAGAATCCCCTTATATCCTAATTTTAGAAGTTTTTCATATCCTACACATATATGACCTTCATTAGTTCCACTTACGATAGCAATATTAGGAACAGCTAAAGCAATTCTATTATCTCCTGTAATTAATTTCTCATCTAAGATTCTTTGAGGAATTATATTACTATAAAGAGCTTTTCCTTTCCAGAAAGGAATAATTTCCAGAAGCTCATTTATATCATTTTCTTCCATAAAGAAGGGTTGCAGTTTTCTCCTAGTGTATTTTTTAATACCTGAGCGTTTGTTAAAACTTCCATCATACGAATGTAGGTCAAGATTAATTTTTTCACCTAAATTTTTACTAGTTTCATTTCCGACAAGTAGTTCATCTTCTCTAATAAAAATGGTCATGTGATTTAAAGTATGAGAAACAGCTTTAGCGTTCTTTATGATTTCAGGATCATCCGGAAATTTTTTATAGACTTCAGTGAAAGATTTCGCTCTTTCAATACATAATTCATATTTACTCGACAAAAGATTCTTTTTCAATCTCCTAGTTCTTCCAAGGCTTTTATCTAAAATCAAGAATTACCATCAACATCTACATTTTTCTCTTAAAAACTTAAGTTATTTAATTCTAAAAAAGACTCGCATATAAAAGATTACAAAGGGTAACATGACTAGCAGGTAAAGAGAAGAACTGTTTTTATAAAATTTACCTAGAAACAGAACCAGACTCCTAATGTAGTATAGAATAACTCCAGTTAATAAAATAAATAACACGTGAGAAGCAATACCTCCTAAAATAGGGAACGGAGGAAGTGGAACAAATGCTAAGAAGATTATAATTGTAATAGGTCGTAATACCATTATTATCATAGCATGACGTCCTTTCATCTCTCTTAAGTATAAATAGTCCATAATCCCCGAACCTAATCCAAGAACTAAATAGGGTACAGAAGAGATGTTGAATATAGGTATTGTAAAACTCATAGTTAATCCAGTAACTAAATTATACAACAATAAGAAATAGAGTGTAGGGATAACTACAATTGAAAGTGAATATAAAAAGGGAAATAAGTCATTATTTATCCAATTTTTCCATTCTTGCCTCCAATTAGAGTGTAATTCACTGGGGATGAATAACATAATAATTATTGATATAATCGGGAATCATATGAAGTAACCATAGAGAATCGATTGATTAAGTAAGGAAAATATAATTCCTGTGATTATTAATGCCCCCATATAACCTGACGTTCGAAAAATTATCATTTTTTTATATCTTTCTTTACCCTCTCGAGAATTATCTAAATCTTTTTTCATAGGGAGCTTATCCCAATGTGGTAAAATTCTAAATTTTATTACTAATGAACTTAATCCAATGAATAAAATTATTGCCGATGCGATAACTAAATCCTCTGAAACAGTATTATATGGGTAATTGAAATTAAATAAGGTAATAGAATTGATTTCGCTGTCTAATTTTGTAATATTAATTGTCTGATTATGGTAATAATGCTCAAACCATGTGATTGCCATTTTCAACGAAGTTTCATCTTTTTCATTTCCTTCATGACCCCGTCTTGGTCTTACTTTCATGACAATATCAGTCCGGTTTGAAGGATTTATCTTATCAAAAAAACTCTCTGTATCAGCGGGAAATATTATATTATCTGCTGAACCTTGTAATAGCAATAGATTTTGAGTATTATTCTCGTTAGAGAGGTCATATCCATCTTGAATTTCATCAATGTTTATAACGACTATGTTTGATCCTATTAGATATCGAAGGGGAATCCTATCTGTTAAACTCCCAATATCCGCTAAAGGGTGATAGAGAACTACAACATGAACTCTGTCTTCTAAAGCTTGTAGAATGGCACCAATACCCCCACCATATGAAAACCCTAAAACACCAATATGAGAAGTATTTGCATATTGATAATTAGCTTCGATATAATCAATAACTTCAATCATATCATAAGGTTCAACTGCAAGAAATCCACTGGGACTACCAGATTCTCCATGACCTCTCTGTTCTACCGAAATTACAGCATAACCCAATTTGACATATTGATAAATGATTCCCGTTTTATGTTCTTTTCTTCCATTGATACCATGAAGAAGCAAGATAGTGGGAATAGAATTTATATCGTTCTCTTTTAAATTTATATCAACATAAATTAGTCCTTCAATAATAATTCCATCTCTCATCTGAATTGAGATCGATTCTACATCAATATTTTCATTAGCAAAATAAGTACGTTGTTGCGTTCTTAAAATTACAGCAAAAGAAACAGAAATTATGGTTAAAATTACACTCACGGATAAGAATAGAATTCCTATATACCTAATTAATAGTTTTTTTTCAATTCTATTCTTTATTTTTTCTAGGCTCTTTCCAAGTTTCTCTCTTCTGTTCACTATAATATACACACAGTCAGAGTTTTATAAAAACAAAATTATTATTGCCTATTAACCAAGTGTTTATAATTATAAATGAATATTTATGACTTATATTTGATTTGAAATAAGAGGAATATTACAATGACAGCAGTAACTTGTGCTGAATGTGAAAAGGAGGCGGTTTCCAATTGTGCGATATGTGGAAAACCTTTATGCCAAGATCACATAAAACATGGACTTTCCAAGAGAACTAATGCTCCTGCTGTTAATTGTGCGAATTGTCAAAAGAAATTCCCAAAAAAGGTAAGAAAATATAGCTTGATAATGGCTGCTGGACTTAGTGTTGCATCAATCATTTTAATAATCTACTTAAGCACGATTATTCCTTTTTTAATATAATTATTCTTTAATTTTAATTAATTTTTAATGGTGAATGTAATTTGGAAGGTAAAAAAGCCTCAGATTCAAAAGTAGAAATAGCTCAGGTTATGATGCCTGAACACTCTAATGCTGCGGGAAATGTACATGGGGGATATATTTTGAAATTGGTAGATCAAGCAGGTGCTATAGTAGCAGCAAGGCATACTCATAGTAATATAGTGACCGCAAGTTTGGATCGAATGGATTTTATTTCACCTGTTTATGTTGGAAATTTAGTATTCGCTAAAGCTTCAGTTAACTTCGTATCGAATACATCAATGGAAATCGGTGTAAGGGTAGAAGCAGAATGCTTAAGAACTGGAACTCATACCCATGTTGGATCTGCCTACTTAACTTTTGTTGCTTTAGATAAAAACGATAAACCAACTATGGTTCCTAAGCTCATTTTAGAAACTGAAGATGATAAGCGTAGGTTTGAAGAGGCTAAAAACAGAAGAGAATTACGATTACAACAAGTTAAAAAACATAAGCATATCCAACAACCTAGTATCGTTCGACCTGAGAAACTAAATTAAATATATCCTAACGGTATTTCTCTTATCTTATTATAATTTACCCAAATTATCTTATAATCAAGGTTTTACAAAACTGTCATTTCTATTTTCATAAACATTTTTAAACTATTCTGTCATAACGTAATATTATAAAATATTTTTTTCACCTTTTCTGGTAATTAATCTATGTTATTTCAAGTTTATGGCACCCCAGGTTTTGGAATTACAATCTTCGACCTTATACACTATTCATACATAATCTTCATCATACTGATGATGATAAATTCAATTAAACAAAAAATTAAACATACAATTAAGATCACATGGGGATTATACATTCTGATAAACTTTTTTTTACCACTCATTTTTGGGATTGGATCCTTCCCATTTTCTCTTCTTTGGCAAGGTGAAATCTATGGATATGAAAGGATTTATAGTCCACAAACAGGATGGGTTAGTATATTCGCTATATATTTTTATGGTATATTCGAACCTTTAGCAGCTATATTAGTCACAATCCTTTCCTCAACGATTGGCAAAAAGAAAAGAAGAAGGGTAAAATCTCTTAGAGCACCATCGCTTATAAAGACTTTTCCATTAGATAGAGAGTTAATTTTCATAAGTTATGCAACAGTGGATTCAGATTTTTTCCAGATTCCGAAACTTACGAAGATTCTAACTAGCTACCCAGAAATTAACGAAATATTATATTGGGAATCTGATATGCATGATGATATTTACCAATACATGGATGAGAATTTGAAACAATGTAAAGTTGTTCTTGTTTTTTGCTCTAAAAATTCACTCTACTCAGAAGCAGTTAAAATGGAATGGCGTTCTGCCTTGAAAATGGATAAAAAAATCATCCCAATATTTGTTGAACCTGATGATTTACCTGCATTACTCTCGACCAAGTTAGGGATCCAATATAATGAAGACGATCCATATTCATCGATAGAAGATATATATCAGATGATTCTAAGAAAATTAGAAATGAATTCTTTTAGGGAGTTTACGAGGTTTATTATACCGAAGTGGATTACCGAAAAAGATTTCGAAGAACAAAATCCCGAAACAACAACACAATCAATGGTTTTTGATAGCGATGAATCAATAAAAGATTTAGGGAAAATAATTGCCCTAACTCTCCAAGAAAATAATTTTTTCGTTCCTGGCTTGAAAGATTTGGGAGAAAAAATAAGAAAGAAAAAGGACTCGGTCCCAGAATCTGTTGTTCAAGATTTTAACCAATTTAATTGTTTTGCTGAATTGAAAGATGAACCAGAAGACATTGCATTATCAGTTAGAATCCAAGAAATATCAGAAAGCATATCAAAAGTGTTTATAAATGCCAGAGGGAAACGAACTTGGGTATTGGATGAGATCTTAAAAGATCTCCAACTAAAATTGATAGATTTAAAAAGTACAAATGAACTTTTACGAAATAATTTAGAAAAGATTACTTCCTTATTAACCCAAATGAAAGATGTTGAAAGATTCCTTAGGAAGAATCTTGGGTCGGATATTAAACAAGTAGAATCGTTACTCTCTCAATATAATGATGAGATAATTGAAAAAGAGGAACTTATTATAAAAGGAACACAATTAATAGGAAAGAATTTTATTACTGTATTCCTCAAAAATATCCCATTAATATTGAAAGAAAGCAAAAAGACACCTGTTGAAAAACCCCCTCTTCAATTTTAATATCTTTTTGTTCTGAAGTTTTTTATATAAAATATAATGGATTAATCTCGAATTGCTAGCACAACTAAATCTTCTAAGCTTCGAATACCTCTAGGTTCATTTTCATTTAATGAAATATAATCATTTTCTCCTAATTCTTTTTCTCCTGAACCAGTTGTAAATACTCCCCTTCCTTTTAAGACAAAGAACACAACAACGTGAGATCCTTGATGTGGGAGGATCGCTAAACCTTTTTTAAGTGAAATTCGCATTATTTTAAAACCACCTGATTTATAAATCAAATCTTTAGCAGGAGTATCCATCAAAAATTTCTGGTCATCAAAGATATTCTTTATTCCTATAACTATCACCTTTCTTTTGATTAAATTATAATGAAATTTTAATAAAATAACCTAACCTTATATTTAATTAATCTTATTCCCAGAAAATGTAACTATTTATAAAAATAAAAATAAGATAATTTATAATACTGAGGGAACTTGAAGTGGAAGAAGTTTATAAAAAACCAAAGCTAAAGCGTAGAGTCTCTTTATTTGCTCTAACGGTTTATGGTGTAGGTAATGTATTAGGGGCAGGGATATATTCCTTAATTGGTGAAGTTGTAGGGATAACGGGGAACCTCTCATGGCTAGCTTTCATTATAGCATCTATAACTGGAGCGTTAACGGGATTATCATACGCCGAACTTTCAGCAATGTACCCTAAAAGCGCTGCAGAATTTGTTTATACTGAAGAAGCATTTAAAAAAAGGATTCTATCATTTATTTTAGGGTGGATAATCATCTTTTCAGGAATACTCTCAGCAGCCACTGTCGCATTAGCTTTTGGAGGATATTTATCTGGATTAATTGGAATACCCTCTATATATTTAAACATTATTTTCGCAATCATACTCGTAGTAATTCTTAGTGTAATAAATTTAATCGGTATTAAATCATCAACGCGAACTAATATAATTTTTACGTTAATTGAGGCATCAGGTTTAATTATTATAATTATTATTGGGATACCCTCTTTTGGAACAGTTGATTATTTTGCGCTTCCAACAGCCTCAACTTTTACAGCCATTTTTTCCTCGATTGCTCTCATATTTTTTGCTTATATAGGATTCGAAGATATTGCCAATATTGCTGAAGAAGTAAAAGAGCCTCATAAAAACCTCCCTAAAGCAATAATTTATTCAATCATTATTACTACTGTAGTCTATTGCCTTACTGCAATTTCAGTAGTGAGTATATTAGACTATAATGTAATAGCTGCTTCTGAAGCACCACTTAATGAGGTTGCTGCAGAAGTATTAGGTCCGATTGGTGGTATAATCATGTCTTCAATTGCACTATTTGCTACAGCTAATACAGTCCTCATTATGTTGATTGTGACGTCCCGTATGATGTATGGGATGGCAAGAGATAAAGCACTACCAGATGGTCTTAGTAGAATATCCTCAAAATTTAGAACCCCAATGATTGCTGTAATTGTTACTACTTGTTTTACAGTAGTCCCAATCTTATTTGGGGATATTTCATTAGTCGCTCATGCAACCGTTTTTGGTGTGCTCATCAATTTTATTCTTGTTAACCTTAGTTTGATAGTTTTGCGTAAAACAAAACCAGATATTGAAAGACCATTCAAACTGAAACCAAATATTAAATGGGTTCCAATAATCGCTTTATTAGGTTCTATTATATGTTTTACTTTGTTGTTTACTTTTGATTGGGTAGTTCTTCTTATTCAAGCAATTATAATTCTCTGTGGTATTAGCGTCTTTTATGGGATGAAATCAAAAATAGAGATAAAAACTAGAAAATAAATTAGTTTTCGATTTCTTACTTTTTTGTATGTAGAATTCCTTATAGTATATTAAATTGTAAATCTTTTTAAACAATTATATCAAAGTTAATACTTAACAATCCAAAATATTACAATATTGTGAAAATTAACACAAATCTCTAATGGTTATGATGAATGTCAATATTATCACACCTCAATTTAACGAAAGAAGTAGGAAAAATCTAACTCAGAAATCATACATCAAAAAAATTATCTCTTTTTCAATTATTCTATTGCTATGTTTTTCAATTAACATTCCAAATTTCTTAAGAGAATCTGGCAGTAGGCAGATAAGGGAAGATCATTCCATTGAAGAAATTTATCTTAAATCAAGCAATCAGGGGGATCAAATGTTTAAATTCATATATGGTATTACAAATGGACCTCTTAATCTCGATCCTCATGATGCTTGGGACAAAGTTTCTTATGATGTAATTGAACAAGTATGTGAAGGATTGTTTTCTGATGACCTCAGTACTCCTGAAGCAGATATCATACCAAACTTAGCAAATGAAACCGGTACTTGGATGATAAATGCTACAGATACATGGTATACTGTTTCGCTTAGATCTAACGTAACATTCCATGATGGAACTAAATTTAATGCAACTGCTGTCCAATTTAGTTTTGATCGACTAGCTTATTTATTAAATTTCACTGGGACATTACCAGCAAGTGTTGAAACAAGCAGACTTACCGTTGTATATACTTGGGGTGACGGCACTCCTATCATCAACCATACTGAGATTATTGATGAATTTACAATTAAATTTGTTTTAACAAGACCGTATGCTGCCCTTCCAAGTTTATTATGCTTTTGGGCTTCATATATCTTATCACCTACCTCAACCAATGCGACTGGTTATATTGATACATTTACAGGAGATCTTGTTGGGACGGGGCCATTTGTATATGACGAATATATATCCGGAGAGGAAGTAAGACTTCATGCCTACGATGATTATTGGAAAGGAAAATCTCAGATAGAACTGCTTACATTTAAAATTGTCACAGATCCGGTTCAAGCATTAACTTCAGGTGAAGTTGATATGATAAATAATCTATATATTAATATGGTAAGCACCTTAGAAGCAGATCCTAACATTAACGTTGTAGATGTTGGAAATGGTAGTGTTATATATTTTATGCAAATGAATAATAAACTCCTAAATAGAACTTGGAGAGAAGCTATTTCATACACTGTCAATTACTCATATATTCTTGATGTCTTATGGCAAGGAAGATATAATAGATTACGTAGCCCACTTCCTGATGGTGTGCTATACGCTAATAATACTAACAAAGTAGCAACGTTTAACATATCATATGCTCGGAGTGTTATGCAATCTATGGGTTATGGAATAGGGTGGGATACGGATTACCCTGGGGTTGATGAGACACTATGGACTTCTTCCACATTTGCTATAGATGAATTTGGTGTCTCTATAGATTTAAATTTGTTCCCAAACAGTCAATTTAATTCTCTTCTAAATTCTTTACTGATGTCAGATTTATCAAAAATAGGTATCGATCTCAGCGAAACAGAAAGATCTTTGAATGATCTCCAAATAGCTGGAGGAAGTAATCCAGATGAATTAGGTCTTTGGATCTTGGGTTGGGGTGCTGATAGCTATGATCCATCTCACATCATCGATCCTTTCTTTTCTAATGAATCTATATATTCCACTAATCATGCTCAAGTTAATGATTCATACCTTCAAAATCTCATTGATAATGGGTTAACTGAAACAAACCCAGCTGCTAGAAAAGCAATCTATGATGAAATTCAAAGATATCTTGTTGAGGATAGTATGCCTTGGGTGTTCCTAGGTATAAATCGTGTATTCGATGCTTATTATGATTATGCTCTTGGATATCAATCAAATTCATTTGGTCGGGTTAATTTATATACAGTATCACAGAATAGTACCCTATATCCTGGAAGAATATATTTAAATGGAGATCAAGAATGGGATTATTTAAAAACGTTCGGGAAATGTACAGGTTCTGGCACTGCTATTGATCCTTACATAATTAGGGATTTAGTTATAAACTGTCAAAATCGATCTCAGAGTGGGATTTTAATTGAGAATTCAGATGTGTTTGTTGAAATAAGAAATTGTACAATATATAATTCAACAGGAGCAGGAATTGAATTTAATAATGTGAGTAATTCCAAAATAATTGGGAATAATTGTTCAAATAATAGTTTTGGAATATTGTTGGATCTTAATTCAATTAATAATGAAATTTCTACTAATCTTATAGATACTAACAGCCAATATGGAATCATTTTGAATAATGCTCAAAATAACCTTGTTTTTAATAATACAGTAATTTGGAATAATGTCAATGCATACGATAATGGAACTAATAATGACTGGGATAATGGAGCTATGGGTAATTACTGGAGTGATTATGATGGAGTTGATGATGACAATGATGGTATAGGTGATACTCCTTATACCATTCCGGGATCTTCAGGGAGACAAGATAATTTTCCACTATATGACAGGTATTTTGTTCCCGGCATTCAGGTCTATGTAGCCCCAGATCAAATAATTAAAGTAGGGATTTTAGGTGATCCGAGTCATATTTCCTGTGAACATGCTTGGAAAGGCGCAGTTCTTGCAGCAAAAGAAATTAATGAAGCTGGGGGGATTTTAATAAATGGAAGTGTATTTTATATAGGTCTTATTTCACAGAATACGTTTGAAGCGGAAGAAAATCTCGATACAACTAAAGGGATTAATGCTGCGACAAATTTAATTTCAACTTATGATCCTGATTTTATCATAGGAGGACTGAAATATCAATCTGTATCAGCGTATCTTGAACCAATTATGGATGCTCAAATACCCTTTCTCCCAACAATTGTTTCTATTGACAATTTCACCCAAAATGTCTTGGATAATTATGATCGGTATAAATATTTCTTCAGTCATACACATAACAATTCTGAAATAGCTAGAGAACTCATAACTTTTCAGGTTTATCTAACCTCACTATTATCTTTCACTATAGGTCGGTCGGTAGATAAAATAGCAATTCTTCATGATGGTCAAGGTTTATGGCCCGCATTTTTTGATTTTGTAAAATCAAATTTTCTCCCTTTGTATGGATTAGAAGTTGTAAAAGAAATTATATTCAATCAAAGCACTACAAAAGAAAATTTTAAAGATTACTGGTATGAAATTGACAATGCAGGAGCACAGGTTACTTTTGTTGGATCTTGGTTTTTGGATAATCTACCATTGATAAGCGAAGCATATGGGGAAGTCAAACCAAGGTGTTTATTATTCAGTTCTAATGGATATAACGTATTAGATACATATTGGAGTGATACTAATGAAGGATGCAAATATGAAGTTGGCCTTCAGGCTGTTTTAAATATTTCACGAACATCTCGATCAATGCCTTTTTGGAATAATTTCGTAAATGAATATAGTCATGAGCCATTTTTTGCTGCAGCAAGTGCATATGACAGTATTTATTTACTGGAAAACGCTACTTTAGATTCGCAATCTCTGGATGGTTCGAAGATTGTTGGAAGTTTAGAAAAAATAAATGTTTCCAATCCATTCCCAGGAATATCGGGAAAATTTGCTTATACCTCTTCTCATGCTGTATTTCATGGGGTGGGTTATGGTTCCGAAGGTTATGCTTCCTGTATTATGTACCAATGGCAAGCAAACGGAAATAAATTTGTCATCCCAAATGCTAATTTAATATATCCTGATTCCTTAGCAACGGGTGGTTTACAAATTCCAGACTGGGGTATAAATATTCACTATACTATAAACTCTCCTATTGAAAATACTATTTTTACGGAACTCCCTCCGGCTTTTAATGTTGAGATTCTTGATCCAATAGATGAATCTTGGTATATATTAAACTCTGGATCAGAAAAGCACTTTTTCACTGCAAATCAATCAATAGATCCCACTGATTGGACCAACTTGCCGGAAGGAATCGTTAATTTAACATTTTATGCTATTGATTCTCAAGGAAAAATTTATCGTAGATATGTGACTTTCATAAAAGATGTTTCTCCTCCACATGTTACTATAGAACCGATGGAAACAACAACTTTCGGAAGTGAACCTCCTACGATAACTCTTGATATACAAGATGTTTCGGGTATTAAAGAAAGTTATTATAGCTTGGATGATGGCATAACTAAAATTCCATTTACTGGTAATGTAGTTACAATTAACCAAACGATCTGGGAGGCATTGGGAGAAGGAATAGTAACAATTGCTTTTTATATAATAGATGTTGTTGATAAAGAAACCATTGTATATGTAGATGTATTTAAAGATTTACCAGGAGCGCCCCCAGGTGACAATATTTTCTTTATTATTATTATTGGAGCCATAGCTCTCTGTTTAGGAATCGTAAGTACTATTACTTATTCACAACATAGAAGAAAAAAGCGAAGAAAGACAGATTGGGCTAAACTGAAAAAGAAAAAAGGATTGATGACACCAGAATCCGCTGAAGGGAAGAATCTAGTTTTTATAAGCTATGCGACTAAAGATTCTGAGTTATTTCAAATCCCATTGATAACAGATATTTTAATCCAATATCCAGAGATAGATGATATACTCTATTGGGAATCCGATATGCATGACGATATTTATGAATATATGGATGATAACTTAAAACTCTGCTCTAATTTCCTATTATTTTGTACGGAGAACTCTCTCTATTCTGAAGCTGTTAAAATGGAATGGCGTGCTGCCTTGAAACTAGATAAGAAAGTAATTCCAATTTTCATCAATCCAAATGATATACCTCCATTGTTAACAACAAAATTAGGTGTGCAATTTAATGAGGATGAAGTGTACGATTCAATAGAGGGTATATATCAGATGATATTGACAAAATTAGAAGTGCCTTCGTCTAGAGAGTTTTGCAATTATCTAATTCCAAAATCGGTTTCTGAAGAATATTTTGACGAGAAAACTGCTCCAATGATAAAAAAAGATGCAATAATTGAAAGTGATATCCCCGCTAATGACCTACAGATGAAACTTATATCATTTTTGGAAAAAAATAACTTTGAATTTCTCAAGGAATCAAATAAAGACGAAAAAGCTAAAGAATTTGAAGGATTTGCTGAAAGAACAAATGAAACACAACTAATATCTCTAAGATTTTTTGCTGAAGATAAATTTGCAAAACAAGAAATCGGATTATCTGCTACAATTCAAAAAGTTGAAGAATATAAGAGCAAAATATACCTTAGGATTATGGGGAATAAGGAATGGATGATCGGTGAAGTTTTAAAGGATCTCAATGGCAAATTCTATCCGCTAAAAACAGTTACCGAATTATTGAGAGAATATTCAGAAAAAATTGAAAATTTTATCGATCAAGTGGATAATCTTGAGGAATTTTTAAGTATAAATCTAGGTATAGAATTTAGGGAAATTGAAGATATTCTGCATCAATTATCCAGAAATGAAATAGAAAAAGGCGAATTTATAAAAAGAGGGCTTCAATTGCTTGGAAAACAATTTATACTGTTGTTCATTGAACACTTACTAAAAACTCCATATGATAAGAAAAAGGCAGAAGAACAAGGCGAAGGAATTCTTAGTCCCCTTTAATCTCAAAATTTAAAAAAATAAAATCAAATACTATTTATTTTTTTTGATAAATTGTTTTAATTTAGGTTAAATTGGTTCTATTTTTTGTATTTATAAGAACAGTTCATCAAGATTACAATAACCTACAACTTCATCTCTTAAGAAAAATTTAAAAGGAAACTCCACAGCTTTATACGGTTTTAAAATATTTAGTAAAACTTCATGTTCAGGCTTCGAAAAAATCTCTTTAAATTCCTCTCCTACACCTTCTAAAAACTGAAATTGTTGAAGAACAAAATTTCCTGAAAATTTTAAATCCCTAAGAAATTTTATAATAATCTCAATATCTTTTGAAGATAGAAGACTTTCAACATAAGTAGTACGTATCTCAAACTCTATTTCTTTTTGGATTTTTAGAAATTCAATAGTATCCCTTATCTTATTTGTATCTACTTTCACACCAGTAATCTTTTCTAGTTTTTTCAGCTCAAGAGGTCCCTTCAAATCTAATGCTACTCTATTAATATAAGGAGAAATTGTTTTTATAACCGTGGGATTTGATCCGTTAGTATCAATGCTTAAAAATTTATCGAGGTTTTTAATTTCTCTACATAACTCTGGCAAATCTTTTTGTAATGTTGGTTCTCCTCCTGTAATACTCACTCCGCTTACTAGTGAGTTAGTACTTATTTGATTAATCAATTCACTGATAGAATATTCTCTCCCAACATTGAGTTGTAAAAGATATTTATTATGACAAAAATCACACTTAAAGTTACATCCTACAGTAAATATTACCATAGCGGATTTATGTGGAATGTCCTTTGTTGAAATGTCAAGGATTCCTCCAATTTTCATATTTTATCCTGAATATTCTTTTTTAATTAAAGATTCAACTTGATAACGTGGTAAATTAAAAGGTCCTGGAGTTTCTAATTTAAGAGATGTGAGCGCTGCTGCAAATTTCAATGCATCTTCTGGACTTTTTGTAATTCGAGATCCTAAATAACTAATAAATGCCGTATCTCCCCTTCCAGTTCTCCCCAATAAGGTTTTATTCTTCCATAGAAAATGATTTGAAAAGTTAGTTCCAAAGACAGAAATACCCTCCTTATGAGTAATAAGAATCTCCCTAGGACCAATCTTAAGTATTTCTTTTGCAGCACTTACAATATTTTTCTCATTTGTTAATATTTCAGCCTCAGTTTGGTCTACTTTCAACACATTAATATTTGAAATAATCTCCTTCTTCTCTTTTGAGGTTAGGGATGAATAAAATACTCTCTTGTCATCCCGAACCCTAATAAAACCTTGTATATCTAAACATAAATTATTCGGATAAAGAGTTTTAATATGTTTTAATAATTCTAAATTAACTTCTCCTGCTATAATTGAACCAATTACAAAGAATTTTGAATTAATATTGATAATTTCTTCTTTTTTAAACGAACCAGCAAAGCCAAGTGGTTCATAACTCCTAAATTCCATATTTCTTGATGAGTAGATATTTTTTAAACCAGAAGTTTCATCAGAAGGATAAGCATAATATTTAATTCCATTCTTTTTAAAAATAGTTAAAATCTCGAAATCTTCTTCTTTAAGTCTCGTAATAACTATAATTTTAAGACCCATATGGGTTCCAGCAATACCACCATAATATACTGCACCCCCTAAACTAGTGAAACTCTTATGATCCACTTCGATAATATCCTTAGCTAGATGCCCTAAAATTACGATATCTGCTGATTCTTTTTTCATAAATACAATTATTAAAACAGATTAAATATTAAGAAATTAACGCTTAATAATTAGATTATAGATAAAAAAAGGAAAAAAGTATGGATAATTATTATGAAGGATTTTCAATCTTCCCTTCGATAAAGGTTTCCAATATGTTTTCTTTTATTTTGGAGAATTCCAATTTTGGAATCATTATTTTCTTATCACTTTTTATAATACTTTTTGCAAGAACTGAACTTATATGTAAGCTTTTTGAATCACCTCTGTTAATTTGTTCATTTATTATTTCTTTTTTCATCATTATTTAATTATAATTTATGCTATTTAAATCTTTCCCACTTGATTCCCATTACATAAAATAAGCTTAAAAGGCATGAAAATATAAATTAAGAAAAAAATTGAACCTTAAATAAACATTGTTCAGTAATTAATCTGAAGAATTGAATAACCATTTAATTAATTTAACAATAAACTGATCCTAAACTGAAAATAATTTAGATTTTCATTTTAAATGCTTTTATTAAAGTAATAATAAAGAAAGCAATAATAAAAAAAAATTTGATTTGAAGTGGGGTTTAATCTGGAAAACTTTGTATCGTTAAGTGACAATATTGAATACTATTGGTATCAACAGTAGAACGTACATACATCGATATATTGTGAGTTCCCGCAGTCCATCCCTCACTAAAATAATCTAGTGAAACAGAATGAAAGTAACTCGAATAATTTCCTGCGTAGCCCCCTGCTCGAGCATTTGGATTACTTATAAGAACTTCATCGATGTAATAATATATCATTACATCTGATCTACCCAAATTTCCAGTAATTAAAGCTGTACATGTAAACGAGAGTAGAATTGATGCTTTGGTCGTTAAATCAATACTTATAGACATGTTTGGAATTGTCATATACGTACTTGTCAGGTCTACATCAAATATATCTTCATAGTACCGGTGCCAAATGTTTTGTGGTGCTACTCCAACTAGCTGTGATCTGATGCTATTTTGATTATTCCATACAATGAAAGCAAATCCTAAACCCCCAGCACCTAAAAGTAGCCCCAATATACCTAAAACGACTCCACCTTTTCCCATTATAATCTATCCTTTTTTTATTAGTTTTTTTCAAATTTTTTTTGGATGATAATAGGAAATTAAGATATTTCTGTTTTAAACATTTTTGTTCGCTTTACTAAAACTTTTGAAGACTAACCCTATATCAAAATGAGTTTTTACAGCCATTCAAACATAATAGTTTTAAGATCAAAGATTTTTTAAGGGGTTTTTAATTCTCAATTACAATTTAGTATAATATTACTTACATATTTATATTTTAATTAGGTATAGGAGAATAATCAAAAATGATATTTGAAGATTTAATTGGGCTGTTAAAGAAGAAAGGATTCAAGGATACGCTCTATGTCCTGACCAAGAATGGTAATAAATTGGACAAGCATGCCTTTTATAATGAGTTAAATTCGTTTTCATACTATAACTCGTTCTTTCGTGTTAAAGATGATCTTATTAAAAAGGGATTGATAGAGATCGAAAACAGTAATAAGATCAAATATGTTAAATTAACAGATAAGGGTTTAGATGTCTACAATAAACTTAACGAAATCAACAATTTAGTTAAAAAATAACCCTTTTTATTTTTACTTCTAATTCTATAATAAGTGAAGTTTCAATTGATATTAAAAAAACTAATTGTTGGACCTATTGGCACTAACTCATATATTTTCGGGTCATCTGAGACTAAGGAAATCGTAGTTATCGATCCAGGTGGAGACCCTAGTAAGATTATTGAATCTATAGAAGAATTAGGCGGTAAGCCTATTGCTGTTTTATTAACTCACGGACACTTCGATCATACAGGCGGTATTGGAAAAATTAAGCGACAATTTGATATTCCTTTAATGTTTAATAAAAATGAGTATGATTCTGGGTCTTACCATCAAAAACAAGCAGATAGATGGCTGAACGAGGGAGATTCTCTTTCAATTGGAGAAATTACCTTACACGTATTAGAAACTCCGGGACATTCCCCGGGTTCCTTGTGCTTTTATACAAACGATGTAAAGGAGTATGGGGGACAAAATATTGATGGAATTATTTTCTCGGGTGATTTAATCTTTCGAAGAAGCATAGGAAGATCTGACTTTGGAGGAGGTGACCCAAACTTACTCTTTTCATCCATTAAGAACAAAATAATGCACAATCCTGAGATTACTGATAATTTCCTAATTTTTGCGGGACATATGGGTGACACCTCAGTAGGAGAAGAGAGACGGATGAATATGTTTAGGAATTATTTTCTTTAAGTAAAAATCAAATTTTAGATCTTTTTCTAAAATCCAAAGAGCCTAAAATCTTTTATAAATAATTGCATATCGAATATACGGAACACCTACAAAAAAATCCTTCTATTCAGAATACATTAAATAAATACTTCAATACTGGGCAAGTCCTCGAAACAGCGGACTTTCCTTTTCTCGAGTCGCTTATAATGGAGATTTTTAAGTGATAAAATAAAAAAAATTATAGGTTAACTAACATTTTATCTTCTAATTTTTGAAAGGAGTAGATTTCATGTGATCTTAAAACGATTGGTGGTTGGGTCTTATATCGTCAATACATATATCTTTGGGTCAACAAACACAAAAGAAGTTGTAATTATTGATCCTGGGGCTGAAGCCGAGAAAATTATTAACACAATTGATTCATTAGAAGCTAAACCAATCGCAGTTCTTGTTACTCATGGTCACGGGGATCACACAGGGAATGTGGGTGTAATTTCAAGCTATTTTGACATTCCCATAATGTTTCATAAATCGAGATATAATTGGGGAAGATATTCTTCAGGTAAAGACAATCGAGGATTGACGGAGGGGGATACTATCAACGTTGGGGAATACACCTTACATGTCTTAGAAACCCCTGGGCATTCCCCCGATTCCCTTTGTTTCTACTCAAAAGATCCAAAAGAATTTGATGGTCAAGAAATTGATGGGATTATCTTTACTGGTGATTTAATTTTCTGTCGTGGAATAGGAAGATCAGATTTCGGAGGAGGAAACTCAAACCAGCTATTTTTATCAATTAAAAATAAAATTATGAACAATCCTGAGTTTACAGATAATTTTCTTATATTTTCAGGGCACTCCTACTCCGGAGATGTTACCTCTGTAGGAGAAGAGAGGAGAGAGAATCCCTATAGACAATATTTTCTTTGAGGGCATAATGGAAAATAGAATAACTCAAATCAACAATCTTTTAGGGGTGTCATAAAACCTCCCATCGTTCTTTTAGTCAATGGGTTCATTTTATTACATTCTATAGTTGCAACTTTTTTGCCAGTGATAAATTTTCCCATCTTTTTGCACTCTACTTCAATCATGTTATGGATTGTAGGATTCACATCTTCAAATAAATGAAATTTTATTAAGGGTTCAGGTTTTTCAACGATGTCCCATACACCAACTATATGTCCATTTAGTAAAATAGTAGTTGTCGCATTACCAGATCGGTCGAAAATATACTCATAATTAGCATAATTGACGTATCGTTCCCGATTCTTATAGCCCATTATATATGGATCGAGTCCAGGGAGTATGTTAACGGTAGGTTGCGAGTTTAACTCAATATCCTCAATAGCTTTTCTTTCAGACTTAAATAAAAGATATTCATATTCTAAGTCACCAAGTTTAACGGTTTCTAATGTATCCGCGAATTGTTTCAGCGAAGCTCGAACTTTTCCTTTTGTTATTCCCAGCCACCAGACAATATCAGTCTCAGTAACGGGGCCATAATTCCTAATATATTTATTTATTAGCTTCGCTGTTGCTTGTGATTCATCATATGCATCAAGTTTGATATCTGGAAAATATTGTGCGAATGGAGCATAAAATAACCGTCTATCCTTCCAACTACTTATAGGTTTACCCCTAATTATAAACATTTCATCACACATTACAGAAATAACCGCATTTAAATCTTTTTCAGATTTTATTAAAGTCTTTAATTCGCTGGTTGATTTTTCCTTTTTGGTTAAAAGATTGATGATTTTATTCACTAACTTATCATATTGTTCTCTTGATATATCTCTTATTTCAAGATACATATTATCTCGCTTTACAGTTTGGTCCTTTATAACGGTGTGTACTAGTGGTATCATCTCTTTTGTAATAATAAAAAGAGTCTTTCGCATCCCTCGAATTCGACCTAATCTCTTTTTTTTGTATAATTCATTGTCTAGATCTTCCTTATGAAAATCTTTCATACGAGTAAAAAGAGATAAATATGGCTCGAGGGTACCAGTTGCATGCAAGCCACATATGTCATCAACAATTTGAAGAATATCATTTATTTTATTTTGTTGCTTTAAGTGATGTTTCTCGAGTAGATAGGAATTAACTTGATCAATTTCAAAATTAAACATGATACTAAAAATCAAAAAAATCGTTGATCTAGATTATTAATCTAAATTATTTTAATATAAATTTTTAAAAACCTTAAATCTATTATTATAATATTAAAAATTTAGAATTTTCTTAAAGGTGTAATTTATCATTATAAACCGTCAAGAAGTAAAAAATATTATCCGACGTTTCGAAGAGAGAGAGGGAATTCGTGGAGTTATCATCTGTGATTCCAGTGGGCTGCCTATTGATTCAAATATGGAGATAGAAATTAGTGAAGAAGTAGCAGCATATGTAACATCGCTCATTGGAAAAGGTAAGCAAGTTGTCGAAGCCCTAAATGAAGGATCACTAAATTTTATAAGATTGGAGACCTCAAAAGGGGAAACAATGGTAGCTCTTGAAGAAAATCTTATTTTAATTATATTGAAATAGATCTTATTTATTGTTATTTTTTCACACCTCCTTTTTTAAATATATTTGATAAATTTAAATTGCTTAAACGATATATTTTAACTAATAATTATTTAAGATAATTTCTTAACCAATTTCAGAATTCAAAACTTTCGAAATTATTTTTTAAGGAAAATCTATTATGGTTGATAAAAAAGTTCTTGAGAAAAAATTAGCAGAGTTAATGGACATAGTTCCTGAATGTGAAGGTTTGATAGCTGCTGACTCAAATGGGAAGGTTATCATTGGCCAGACTATTACAGATATGGATCATGGTAAGATCGCAAAAGCTTGTGTTGCCATTGTCAAGGATTCAAACACACTTGGTAAAGATACGGGCAAAGGTGGGTTAAAAACAACCACAATTGAATTGGAGAATGGATTTGCTGTTTTGGTTGGTTCCGATAAGAGTACTTTAATAGCTTTAGCTGGGTCGGATGGAAGAAGTTCTCTTGCGTTATTAAAAAGAAACTTAATGTCAATATCAAACTTATAATTTTATATATCCTTTTTTTTAGAAAATAAGTATAAAGGGTGGAAAGTTTACTTTTTTGGTTTTTTCTTTTTTTGTTTTTCAGCTAAGCCTCTTTCTTCTAACAATGAATCTAAATCAGTTGTCTTTTTCGGTTTATCTTCTTTCTGCTCGATCTTTTTCTTAGGAATCTTTTTCTCTGGAGTTGGTTTTTTTAAGTCGGATACCATTATGTATTTTCCTTTTCTTGGTCTTCTTAACGGCACTTCTACAGGTTCTTCAATTCTTTTCCTCACTTTGCGAGCGTAAATTATTGCGAGAGCCCAAACAATAATGAAAATTGCAATCATTAAAAACATGAACATCTCAATAAAGAAATCTAATATTGGAGGATCAAAAACACTGAAAGAAGATTCTTCGGAAAAAGTGAAATTTTCACCGGTAATAACATTTTGGGCGGTTATTGTAAAATTTATTCGAAGGTGGCTGACTTCAGTCATAAAAATTTCAATCTCTATATCTGATTTATCACCAGAGGAGAGCCAATTTAATTCAACGTAATTTACTTCGACAATTGAATACTCTAAATTATTCTCAATGTCTACAGTAATATCAAAAAGTCTTACGTTAGAGTCTCCAATATTGCTTAAACTATAAGTTATTGTTGTTAATCTATTTCTATATATAAATACATCATTCTGGCTAACTGAAATTGAAATGTCGGTGTCCTCATGAATAGTATTTATAGAGAAATTCTCTGAAACACCGTTTATGATATCCCCCGCCCAAGATAATTTTAATAGTAAATCCCCTTCAAAATCGATAATCAAAGTGTCTATGATAAACTTAACATAGCCATTAACATCAGTCACACCTGTGGCAATTTCAACCCATGAACTTGAGTCAAAGTACTCACAAGTGACGTTCTTATTTGACAATGCCTCTCCAAATTCAGTAGTTAACCTTGAACTAAAATTAATCGATTGACCTTTGATTGGGATGGTTGGATCAATCGTCATGTTTGTAAATTTGCTATTAAGCTTTATGGAAAATTCATCACTGAATTGCTTATAACTGCTGACATAATTTTTATCAATGATATTTACTAAAAATGATGATTTATTTGGAAAGTACAAACATTCGTCTCTCTCAAATTCATATAGAATAATTCCACTTGTTATTTCTTCTGCAATTGTTAAACCAAGAATATTACCATCATAATTATCACTTGTCTTATTACTCAGAAGTGAGAATCTAGGACTTTTATAGACTCCCACAACAACGTCTTCGATATATAGAGTAATTATTGTTTTTGCCCCTCCTAATCTGATAGGTGCATTTACACCAAGCCACGTTTTTGAAACAATATCTAAATTTGGTATTGTGAGATTTACATCAAATTCATGACTGTCATCTGGATGTCCAGAGAAATTTAATGTGACCGTGTTTGAAATATTTTCAGCGATTATCCAATCTTCATTAATATATGAAACTAATTGTGTATCTATTTTTACATCAAGAGGAAGAAAAGGATGGGTATTGTGAATTGTTGTTTTAAAGTTAACAATTTCGTTTGGATTTAATATATCTTCGCTTTGTAGAAATGATTCTAATAAAAGAGATAGATCTTGTCCACCCAAATTATAAGAGAATTCTTGTGTTAGATCGGAATTATTTATCGCATAAAAATTTGGAATAGGAATGCCTGTGGTATCATTAATTGAGGCAATTAATATGGTATAATTCCGAAAGACTTTATTATTTAATTTCCCAATAAGAGCATTCGTCCCTAGGTCTGAATAATAAGTTAAATTATATAACTCAAGATCATATAAATCGATATAAAGAGTGATTTTTTTGCATCCTAAGGCTGAACCGTTTAACCAAAAGAATCCTAATTCATATTCTCCAAAAGTAGTAACTGTAGCGCTTAATTCTAACAATATAGCGTTATTGAAATCGTAAGATAATAGTGAACCATCAATAGAACCAGTTGAATTCACCAATTCTGCTCCAGGATATCTTGTACCATTTGGAAAAAAAAGCGTAGCATTCGCATCACCACTTATTGGGGCATTTAAATTTTGATCTTGTATGTCGAGACTAACTGAAATGTTATCTCCATACATGAAACCATTTGTTTCTGATAGAATTCCTTTATAATTAATATAACTATGCATTTGATGAATGAAATTATAACTAGTTAAATTGAGTGAGAAGGTACCATCAAGGGTAGTATATGTTTCATTAATTACTAATTTTAACTTATTATGCTGATCTGTTACAACAGATTCCTCTTCTAATAACCAGAGAAACTCTTCACTATTTGGTTTCGTGAGATTATGAGCATTCATATAATTCGGATAAACAAACCAGAATTCCTTGAAATCCCAATTATTAAATTTCGAGCTGGATTTATCAAAATCATACTCTAGAACCCACTCAGGATTTTCATTATAGGTTGCATTATATAAAGCTGTCGCACCCTCAATCCAATAAGCCACTATAGAATATGTAACATTGAATTTAAAACCCTCAATCACACTTTTATTCCATTCTAAGTAGACTTCAAATTCATCAGTAGGAGTATCTTCAACGGGTGTGGTAAAATAATTATTCCATCGTCCCAATCCCCAAGTTAAATAAGAACTTTCATTATATGGAGATGAACTAATTTCTAAATTTTCTATCGTCATATCGTTAATTTTCAGGGTATTACTCCCTTCATATACAAAATCAGAGGGCATATATCCTCTAGTGACATTCAACCTAAAAGGGCTGGCATCGAGTTGACTTGATGGATATGGTTCATTAGTAGTTTCTATTTGCTTTGTCGCTAATGACCAACTAAGTCCATCATTATTAGTAGTTATCAATTGGTGTTCAGTTATCCCATCAGCTGTAAAATCAGTATAGGGTAATGATACTAGACTATATACTTCATCGGAATTATTTGACTTTATCACAATAAAATAATTTGAAAGGTTCAAATTTTGAGTATTAGCTGTATTAAACTCAAAATAGGAGGTATTGTCTTTGGTATAACTTGTGAATAAATTTGAATCAATCATCTCATTATAGTCTGGGTTTAATTGTGTACCTCGTAAATTCGCTTCAGTCCTAACTATGGTATCATCTGCTCGATACAGTGTGATATTGAGTTCTGTAGTTGCTGCTTTCGTCAAATCTAAGGTTCTTATCCAAGCATAAAATCCATTTACAGTAGTTTTTTCTCCCTTTAAATCGAATTCCAGAGCAACATAATCGTTATCTGTTATAGGTAAATCAAATGCATATGTTGATGATAATTCTAAATTATAGAAATGACCATCGAAAGGTGTGGTATCTTTTCTCTCAAAAATGAATTGGAGATAACAAACATCAAATGTATCAATATAATTCAAGTTTTCATTTATAAATTTCCTTTGAATCTCCTGAATACCTATACTACTACTAATAGGAATTGGATTTGTCAAGTTTACCCATGCTGGTTGTGAATCATCCCATATTCTTACTGTCAAATTTGCATCCTCATCAAGCTCAAAAAGTAAGGAGAGAATTAGAGCTAATATTTTCGTTCTATTAAATTCGACATTACCGTTGATTACCAATGGATTAGTATACACCTCATCAGTATAATTTGCTTTCACCGTAAAATTTAGTTTGCCATTATCTGCTCTTAACCATAGATTAGTTGAATTTGAGCTATCAACTAAGTCATTAAAAACACCGTCTATAGGCGATGTACTACTGGGGTCATAAGTATAGTTTGAATAAGGTTGATTTTCGTTAAAGTCAAAGGAAATGAAATCAGCAGCATCTAGACCACTATCATCTTCAAGGATATAATCTGTAGTAAAATTACTTTGAAACGTAAAATTGAAATCACCATAAGTGAGAAACATATCGTCTGAGGGAATAGAGGGAATTTCAAAAAACTCTTCATTATCATTTAAATTACTAGATTCATTATTTACATAAATTCTAACATCCTGCTCATCCCCATTACCAACAATATAATCATCTAAATCAAGATTAGAGGTATTTGGAAAATCTTCTAGATCTTTAATTTCATTACTATTTTCTCTTATCAAATTAGGATAGAATAAGAATTGTATATTAGATAATAAAATAAATGAAGTAAAAATTACGACAACTGCTATTCTTTTAATCTCTTTTTTTTGTCGAATCAAGAAAATAACCGTGAAACCTATTTTTTGAATATAAAATCATTTAAAAGTATTAAAATTTCCTAAATTTTTAAACTATATCAGCTAGATTACCATATAACAAAATATTTATAATAATCGAATTTACCATAAATAAAAATAAGATCATCTAATCTGGAGGGAAAGCAATTGACTGAAGAATTAATAATCCAAGAAATCGAAAATAATACTGGAGAATATATCCAATTTTTAAGAGATCTAATACAAACTGAATCTTATAATCCTCCGGGCAATGAAAAAAATGTAGCACTAAAGATTCAACAATATTTAAAGGATGCAAATATCGAAAGTGATATTTTTCCTTTTGGTGATAATCGGGCTAATTTAATAGCTACATTGAAAGACGATTCTAAAGGAAAAAATCTATTATTTAATGGACATATGGATGTTGTTCCCCCTGGGATTGAAGAAGAATGGAAAGTCCCCCCTCTTTCTGCGACGATAAAAAGGAAAAAAATATTTGGGAGAGGTGCTACTGATATGAAGGGAGGACTCGCCGCAATGGTGATCACATTAAAAATATTGAAAAAATTAGGAGTAAAGCTATCTGGAAATCTAATTTTAAATGCAGTTGGGGATGAAGAAACTCATGGATTATTAGGTACTAAATGGTGTGTAGATAATAAATTAGAAGCCATTTCCATAGATTTTACTTTGATTGGGGAACCGACAAATATTAGTCCACTACCACATGCAATAATGTTAGGTGAAAGAGGTCGTGTATTAGTAAAAGTAGTCACAAATGGAATCTCTGCTCATGCAGCATTATCTCCCCTTGGAAGAAACGCTATCTACATGATGAGTAAAATTATTGAAAAGTTAGATAAACTTGATGAATATATGCCCCATGTAGAACCTCCGATTAAGATGGAACGCTTAAAAAAGCTGGTTGGGGATTCATTTGTAAACCAAGAAATCTTTAACAAATTTTTCGATGAACAACCAAGGTTACAAGCTATAGTAGATTCCTTAATTAAATCCACAAGGGTTCTGACAATGATTAGTGGAGGAATAAAGGACAATGTTGTTCCTGATATGTGCGAGGCAATTATCGATTTTAGATTATTGGCAGGACAAAAAGTAGAAGAGATAATAAACGGTTTTAGTCAACTCATCAGAAATGAAGTTGGGTTTGATGTTAAAGATGGCCCTACAGGGAATCCTGAAGATATTTTTGTCTATTTGGAGATCCTCAGCGCTTCAGAGGGTTCTTATTGGAAAGATTGGGAGGATTCTAAGGATTTACAACTTTTATATAAGCTTATATCTGAGACTTACCAGAAGAAACCTTTTTACTTCCTATACCCCCCTTCCTCGGATGCCCATTACTTAAGAAATTCCGGATTTTGTTCCCAAACTATAATGTTTGGACCTGGTAATGCATTTACGGCTCACTCAACTAACGAGTATATTGAAATTCAAGATTTTATTAATTCCATTAAAGTTTATACCTTGTTTGCATATCATTTTTTAAAGTAAATAATTAATATAAATAATTTTGGAAAAACCGTGCCAGAGATAAAAATTGAGGATACAGTAATTTTACTTGATACTTCACGATCAATGCTCAGAAAAGATTTTAAGCCAAGTCGATTAGCTGTAGGACTCCACACTGTGAAAAACTTCATCCAATCCAAATTATCCATCGACTTGAAAGATAGAATTTCAATAATTTCCTTTGGGGATACCACACATAAATTAATTAATTTTGCATTTGAGGAAGAAAAATTATTAAATTCTCTAAAAAAGATTCAAATTTCTGGTAGGGGTATATTGCATGAAGGTATTGCTTTTGCCTTACAAATTCTTGTTGAAGAAATGCGTAAAATTGGGGGAAAAGTCCCTAGAATTTTCATAATAACAGATAACAAATTAGTTTTTGATAAAGATCGTTTAGATAAAATGGTAAACATTGCAAAGGGGTTGGGTGTTTATATCGATGTTTGTCAGTTAGGAGGAATTCAAGGATACGAGGAAGATAAATTGAAAAGAATTACCCAATTAACAAGAGGAAAATTTGGATTTTACAATAATACTAAAGAAATTATTAATGCCGGGAAGGTATTTGCGTCAAAAAAAGAAATACGAGAAACGACTGATTATTTTTCACCAGAAAAAAAAGTAGATATTGCCCCCTTAGTAAGTGAAATTGCTTTACCATTAAGACGCCCACATGTATTAGAAATGAAGTTAATGATGAGCGGAAAGGGTAAGGGAGAAGAAAAGTGTAATATTTGTCATTCTGTTAAGTCCCCAATAACGAGCTCTGATTTCTATTCCGAGGGTAGATATTGCCCCTCATGCGATAGAGCCATGCACTTATCATGCGCTGCAATGTGGGCAAAAAAAACAGAATATAAAGAAAATGTATTTCGTTGTCCATTTTGCTTTTTTTTATTGGAATTACCAAGAGCCGCCCTTAAATTCGCTCAGGATAGGGATGGAGAAACTTCAGAGATAAAGATAATTGAAGAAGATGAAGGAAAAGAAGCAAAGATGATACAAATCTCACAAGAAAGCGTCAGTCAAATTGATGCCTCATGCTCATATTGCCATAGTATTTTTTTAGGAGATTATAAAGTTTACCAATGCAATAAGTGTGGCTCATATTATCATAAACCTTGTTTAGGCAAAATGATTAATGAAATTAGCGCATGCAGAAATTGTGGTGCTAAAATCATATCTAATTAAAAGTTAATTCCTGCAACAAAAATGAAAATATTACCTATCATAGTTTAAATTATTTAAGCTAATATTCGTTTTATATATAAAAGAGTGTGAATAGGTGATTTATTTAACTGATAAACATAAAGGAAAATGGGTTGTCACTTCTGGATGGCCTTATGTGAATGCTACTCCACATTTGGGTAATTTAATAGGAAGTACACTATCAGCAGATGTGTTTGCAAGGTTCTTGAGAATGAAAGGAGAAGAAGTGGTGTTTGTTTCAGGATCAGATTCTCATGGAACACCCATTTCAGTGGAAGCAAAAAAATTAAAGGTACCTGCTGAGGAGTTAGCATTTAAGTATCATGGGATTATTAAAGATCTTCATGAAAAGTGGCAAATATCTTTTGATAACTATACGATAACTCATAATCCAATTCATATTGAATATGTAAAAAAGATGTATTTAGATGTTCAAAAAAATGGGTATGTAAAAGAGAAAGAGATTGAATCTCTCTATTGTGAAAATGATAATTTATTCTTACCCGATAGATTTGTAGAAGGAACTTGTCCTCACTGTAAAGATGATGATGCTAGAGGAGATCAATGTGATAAGTGTCAAAAATTACTAACACCTTTAGAATTGATAAAACCAAGATGTGCAATATGTGGTAATACACCTGTTATTAGAGAAACAAGACATTGGTATTTAAATTTACCGAAATTGCAGGATCGATTGAAAAAATTAATTACTGAAAATAAAATTATACCCTCTAACGCGCGACAAATGTGTTTAAATAGTATCGCCGAAGGATTACCAGAACGAGCAATTACTCGTGATATAGAATGGGGAATTCGCGCACCTTTCAAAGGTGCTGAAGAAAAAACTATTTATGTATGGTTTGAAGCCGTGTTAGGGTATATTACCGCAGTTAAAGAATGGGCAGATAAACTTGTTAATAAACCTGACAAATTTGATTCTTTCTGGAAGGATCCAAGTACAAAAACTGTCTTCTTTGTCGGAAAAGATAACATTATATTTCACTTAATAGTTTTTCCAGGATTATTAATAGCATATAATGAAGATAAGAAAGATAATGAAAAACTTGTTTTACCATATAATGTCTCATCTACAGAATTCTTGATGTATGAGAATGAAAAGTTTTCTAAATCAAGAGGGATTGGGATATGGATTGACGAAGCATTAAAATTAGCTCCTCTTGACTATTGGAGATTTAATTTACTATTTAATCGGCCAGAAACTAGTGATACATCGTTTCTATGGTCTGAATTTGGAAATAGTATAAAAACCCTTAATGATAATATAGGAAATTTCATACACAGGACTTTAACATTCATTGAAAAGCAATTTAATAGAAAAATTCCTGAAAAAATAGAATATGATGAGACAGATAAAAAATTCATTGAAAAAATAAATATTATTGGTGTTGAAGTTGGAGAAAGTTTGTGTAATTTTAAACTAAGAAAAGCCTTAAGAGATATAGTAAATTTTGGAAAAGAAGGGAATATTTATTTAAATGATAAAGCACCTTGGCATTTGATTAAAACAAACAAAAATGCCGCGGGGCATGTATTTAACATATGCGCTCAAGCTGTATATGCATTATCCGTGCTGTTAGGACCATTTATTCCCGAAACTTCCGAGAAAGTTTTATCCTATCTAAATGCCCCAAAACTATCAGAGATATTATGGGATAGTATTAATGAAGATTCGATAAAATCAGGGCAAAATATTAAGAAACCTAAACCTCTTTTCCAAAAATTAGATGTTGAAGAAATTAAAAACGAGTATGCAAAATTAAAAGAAGGAAAACCAAAAGAAGGTGAGAGAGGAACGATTTCATATGATGATTTTCAAAAATTAGATATACGAGTTGCTTTAGTTAAAAAAGTTGAAAAAGTACCTAAAGCGGATAAATTGTATAAACTCACAGTAAGTCTTGGGGATGAAGAACGTACCTTAGTTGCGGGATTGGCTGAATTATATAAAATAGACGAATTGGCGGGAAAGAAGATTGTCATTTTAGCTAACTTAGAACCGAGGAAATTAAGAGGAATTACAAGTCAAGGAATGCTATTAGCCGCTGAAAAGGGAGATATAGTATCTGTCTTAGTTCCAGATAAAGATATAGAGCCTGGTGCAAAAATAAGATAATTCATAATTTCAATGAAAATAAGGGATTTAAACGAGCAACAATTTCTCCTAAGTTTAACTGGAGTGTTTTTAAAATTACGTCTCTTCCTCTATATTCAAATTGTAATTCCCCTACATTTCTAATTATTTTTAACCTACTTGTATTTGTTTTTAGTGAAGTTACAAAATACCTTTGATGTTTATACTCCAAAATATCTAATACATCCTCAATATCTGTTAGTTCATACCCTCCACCATGAGGGAGGAGATAGGCATTAGTCAAGGTATCAACTAGCTCTAAATTTTCTGCTCTTCCTAGAAACTTCTCATTTCTTAATGTAGTCATTGAAAAACTTTTTTTCCCTCTAAATAGATAAGCAGAAATATCTGCTCTTAATGTTGTTGGAAATATATCCGAAGTAATAATGCTACAACTAGTATCCGTACAATTGCTTCCTAAGTACATGTTATTATAGTCTTTAAGAAATTGATGGGGTTGGTTACAAATTATATCGTATCCATAATCAAAAAGTTTACTTGCAATTATCTCTCTTTTTGAATTAGAGAATTTTAAAGCTTGGTTATGAATCTTAAGAAAAGATTTTGCTTCAGAATCCAGTAAAATATATTGTTTCCCAAGTTTAGTATTTACTTCTACTGATTGCTCTTTCAGTAATTTAGATTTATCAATATAAAGCCCCGCACCATATTCATTATCGTCTCGAAATTCGGGAGCGGAACCATGAATCAAGAAAATATAAGGTGGAAGGTCTAAATCCGATAAATTCTTTGTTTCAAAACAATTAATGAAGTGATTAGATATTCCATAATCCCAATTTATCAGAATATCACTATGATAGAGCTCAGTGGATTTAACATCATCTATCTTTTTGATTAAGTCGTAAGGATCTGGTACCTCTTTTAATCCTCCAACAAGTAATCCACAACAATTGGGCTTTACGTTTAAAAAAATAATTGTTTCCCCTCCTTCCCCCCAATTTAAGCGACCCCCGTATCCTAATCCAGAATTCCATCGAAATTTATTTCTCGATATTGTTTCATCTGGAGAACTAATAAATGTTGCTTTTGGTTCAAATCCGTATTTTTCTTGGATAAGATGCATTTGAGCAAGTCCATATTTCATATTTGCTTTACATAGTTTAGATGCACCATCATTCAGACCTGTGGAAAAAATGAATTGATTTGCTCTATCTAATAAATCCAATTTTGTTAGCTCAGAAACTTTTTGGGTTTGAGATGATATTCGCATTTTAACTAGTATTCCGGATAGAACCAATATATTCTAGTCAAAGCATATATAGAAAATATTTATATATAAGATTAATGATATTACATGGAAAAGATCACTGAAAAACTCTTAAAAAAAGTGAAGTTAAAACATTTAAAATGAATGAATTGACTGATTTTGTATTATACGACGCTTTGAAAAAAAAGGTTAGCATTGGAACTTTTACAGGTTCAATTATTTCAAAGTGTCAAGATAAAATAATCTTTTCTGATAATCTAACTATTTCAGATTCTGAGAGAATATCAATATCACAGGGTCTTATTGTAGGCTTCGAAAATGGGGATAAGAAACCATCTGCGATATCCAAAAAGGCTGATTTTTCATGGGAAATTAGAGAAGATTCTCCATTAGAATACGCAGTATTGATATCAGAAAATATAATGGAGCAATATAATAAAGAACAGTTTCCATTTCCCTTTACCATTAGTTTATGTCATACAGCTGGATTATATTTAAACAATGCGAGAGGAGAAATTGATCATCTTGATTTTTTTAAAGATGAGATCCTTAAAAATCCCGTGTCGTTAATTGAAAATGGGATTATAATGGCAGATCGGGTAGTGATTAATGAGAAGGGAGATCCTGTCTTTTATGATTGTATCATCGTTGGCAGAGATGATGATGATGAAATTAAAGCGAGTTATGAGTTTTTTGTTAATGTTGATGATAAAAATGTTTTATACATTATTATTTTAGGAATTGAAGAATTGAAGGTATGAATCTCTTTTAATAATTCCATTAAAGCAATTAGATAACTTTTTTATAGCTTAATTCTTTGGCGTATTATATGTTTATGGTTATAACAACAGCAAACATAATTGTTGGTATTTTGATTACCATCTCGGGTATCGCATTACTAAGGTATTTTGCACAAAGAAAAGCTGAAAATAACTCCTACAAGCCAGCAGTTTTCATTTATATAATTTGGTCGATTATATTCTATTTTGGATTAACATATCTCTATGGTTATATATCTTCCTCATATATTCTTCTAGAATCTCCCTTGAGATCTGGTTTTATGACATTACATGCGATCGTAACTATAATAATTGAATTAATTATTATCAGTATTCTCATTAAATATTTTTACAAAGCTCGTTTTGAAGATTCGATTTTCATGGCGATTCAAGTTATGTCAGTTCAAATCCTCATGAGAATTATCGCGACAAACATTCTAGCAATAATATTCAATTTAACTACTGGAGGTTTCATCTTCTTTTATTTTTTCCAATACTGAATAAAAAAATAGGTGAAAAATATGAACATAATCGTAATTTTGTTTGATATTTTATTTATAATAGTAGTTATAATCCTAAAATCATATCTACTGCTATGGTTGGCAAATCATAAAAAATGGGAGAATAATCTCCAAAAGAGTATTTTAACTAATATTTATTGGCTACTTATAATGCTGGGAATTAGCCTCGTTTTGATAATCACTTTACCTATGATATTCAGTGCACTGGTTATAGATTATTTAAATAATTTTTTCTGGTTTACATTTATCAACTTAGGATTCTTTGCAATAAATTTTATTATAGGATATTTGCTTATGTCTTACATCTATAATGGATCTCATATTGATAGCTTTATAATATCCTTAATTCTAATAATTACAGAAAAAACAGTTATTCTAGTTATCGAAGCCCTAACACTCATAATCTTTAGTACTTATCTATTCGAGGGAATCTATGTTTTTAGCCCTTATTAAAATGATATTCTTTTTTTCTTTTATGAATTTTTAGAAAAACATATTTGATGTAAAAATAACTTTTATTATTCTTTGAAGACTCATTATAGTGTTTTATAATTATTTTAGTAATTGAATCTTAAGATAATGCTTCTATTTGAAAACAAAGAACAGAAAATAATTAATACACTAAAATTTATAGGTTCCCCATTTAAGAAATTTGTCAGTACGGGGGAGATTAAGGAGGATATTGGATTAGTTCCCTCCAGACAAGAATTTTTAGCCGATATTCTTAATATCATCAAACGTGATGAAAATTTTATTTTGCCAATAGTAGGGGAGGTAGGCCAAGGGAAGACTCACTTATTTTGGGTATTAAAGAATGTCCTACATAATTATAATTCAGTTTATATTTCTTTAGAAACAGTTTATAAGAAATTCTATTATCATACATATTCAGAGTTCATCGAAAGTATGGCAGTCAAACTTGGTGATAAGATGGATTCAGAGGATAGAATTGAACCATTAAGGAATATGACAAAACAGTTGTGTAATGAATGGGGTGCAAATCAGAGAAAATTTGGTTTTTTTCCACTAGCGGATATGGAAAAAATAAAGGAAATAGCATTCAAAAAATGGTCTAAAAAATATGAAAATAAAGATGCCTTAATAGATATCATTAGCGCAATTACAGCCCACCAATTAGAACCTTATAAGAAATTTGAAGCGGAACGATGGCTCATTGGTGAATTGATGGATGTGAGAGATCTTTCCAGATTGAATTTAAAACATGATCTTAGAAAAAGAAGCCATGCATTCACAATGTTAAGAGTATTTATTGAGAACTCAAATAAAAATAGCTTGTTATTTCTAGATGACTTCGAAAAGGTTGTCCCAATTCAGAAGGATATCTATGAAAGTTCTGAACATACTGAAGATATTGAAGAAGTATTTGATCCTCGATGGTTTGGAACGAAAAAAGTTCCAGAAGAATACTCTGCAGAGAAAACATTAGACAATATCCTTGAGTTGCATAAAATAAGAGGGTTAAAAATGATAATCACTCTTAAATCCACTGAATACTTTGAAGAATTAAAGAAGAAGATTAGGAGAAAAAATAGAAAGTTATTAATCATGCTTAAAAAACCGTTTATCATATCTGATTTCAAAGAAAAAGATTTATTCCAGTTCTATAAGGAAAATCTAGAATTCTTCTTCGCAAAAGCTAATTACAATGAATATGCCAAATTTTTCTCACATTCCTACTTTCCATTAAATGAAGCAGTTTTAAAACATATTTTTAAAGAAGCAGATGGTAATCCTCGAGAAGTTATAAAATATCTGATTAAAATTTTTAATGATATTATCATTTCAAATGAAAAATTAGATAAAATACTTGAAAAGTATCAATGATATTTAAAACATAACTTACAGTGTTTTTAGAAGAATTCTCTGCATTGTGTCTATTTCTTTCAAGTACTGCTCTTTATAGCTAACATCCCATCCCGCATTGATGACAAATTCTCGAAATGTCTCCAAATTCGAAATTGAAGTAAATTTCATTAGAAGAAGTGATCTTATTCCTTGTGGTTTTAGAATTTTATAAATTTCAGAAGAATCTAACAACTTAAATATATTTTCAGTACTTAGAAATAGCCTTTCAAGAACCTGTCTACAAAGATCTAAGATTTCTGATTCTTTTGAATTTAAAACACGAAAGAATTGAGCTCTAATAGAATCAGGGAGGATTTCAAGATTTTTTAACATGGTCAAAACACTCCTTTTAACAGGAAGATAATCATCATTTAGTGCATTTCCCATTAAGATGATTATTTTTTCATTTAGCTTTGAATGTTTGGAAATCTTGATAATTGCCTGAATTATTTCATATCTAATCCATCTATCAGACGTATAATACATATCAATTAATTTCTGTAAGTATGCCTCTGAAATTTGTATTTCCTTCCCAATTTCCCCTAAAACAAAAACCACATTCAGTTTGACTCTCTCATAGAGTTGCTTTTCTAAATTATTCATAAAAAAATCTAAAAAGCTGAGATATTCTTTATTTGGATTCTTACCTAATTCAATTAAAAAATTATTGATTATTTCAGGATCTCTAGATTCCTTAGCTTCTTTATAACGAGCCTCAATTAAATCCGTCATGATTAAAATTATATTTGACCCTTATGAAATAAAATAGAAAAGAGATTTATTCTTATTTATCTGGATCTTCGACGATTCTTTTTAGAGGTTTCACCATTTCTGTTTTTATATTAGCATAAAACTGTTTTCTAAAGTCTTCATTGTTTTCAATTAAGGGTATAAGCATATCACTCATTTTTTTTGCATTTTTATCATTTTGAGGAAACGTGTCATATAAACCATGTTGCTCATAGTATTTATCATCTGCCCTAAAAATAAATTTCATTCCGCCAAAAACTGCATCTCTGAAAAGCAATTCAGCTCCTTTACTAAGATAAGTACGAGTTTGAACATAATTGGAGTTTGAAAATCTAATTGATTGGGCTGCAAAATTTTGTAAGAGTGAGTCGATCTCCTCTGAAGTTCCATATTCATCAGTAACAAAATCAATAACATTAGATCCTTGGGATTCAGAGTACGCTGAAAAAATTTGTTTAAGATTAGGAATTTGACTTAGGGGTCCAGATATAATGAAGCCAATTTGTTTATCCAACAAAGTCGGTACATGATTATTAAAAAAACTCCTATCAAAGACCATTTTCCATCTTGAAGATAAATATCTATCTCTTATGTTTCCAGCAAACACTATAATATCTGATTTTCTTACTTTTTCATCCCAAACTTCCATAAAATCATCTTTCTCCTTGTAGACGCATTGATTATCATAACCGCACTGAAGACAACCTAAACATCCTCCCTTAATGTCAATATCATTAATATCAATAACATCAGTTTTCCCAGAAAAAGCTATTCGAAATCTCTTAATCATCTTACCTAGATTTGTTTCTTCATCCAAGGAGTCTGTAAGAATAAGGATTTTTTTATTTTCTGTATCAATTTTGTTTTCTTCACTTACTTTTTCTTTTGGTAAATAATTAAATTCACGAGGGTTTAAGTTTAGAAAATGCTTTGAAGTTGGAACATTGTTTTCAATAATATGGAAAAAATTTTCCGTGAAGGCTATTAATCTCTCTCTCTCTTCTGGTATCATTAAATCTCTTGAATCAGCAGAAAAACCTTTAATAAATTTCATTTCAAGGTCTTCTGATATTGCTCGTAAATAATTATGGGAGGTATGATCAAAGTAATGAATTGACGTCGTTAGAGACACAACGTATTTATCTTTGAAAGCGCTTTCAACATTTTTTTCTGTGATAAGCTCAATAAACCGCTTATATTGAGAGGGGACAAGGCAATAATATACAGGAGTTCCCCATATTATCCCATCAGCGGCTTGAATTTTATTTATAATATCTTGAAATTTTTCTTGGTTTTTTTCAATCTTTTTAATTTGCTGAGATATATTTATTATCTTAAGTGAGTGCTGTGGGAATTTTTTTTGGATATATAAGATATACTGCATAGTAACGCTTTCATCACCCTTGGGACTTCCATTTAAAACTACAATTTGCATTTGAATCTCTCTTTAATTATTTATTAGTAATTATTGATAGGAAAATAGAATTAATAACGGTTTTCCATGGGATTTTTGATCTTAAATATAACTCCTAAGATTTTCTTTTAGACTCTTATCTTACTAATAAATATCCCATTTATCAAAGGTTCAAGAGAAGGGATATCTTTCAATTGAATTTCTTGATTCATTTCGTAGAACTTCTCAAATGTCTGCCACACTGCCTTATCACTTTGTATTTCATCTAAAAAAGATGTAATCCGAATTTGAGCTGAATATGACTGACCTTTGAAAACATAGCATATAAAGAAAGATGATAAAGAGTTAATTAGAATAGTATGTTCACCAAAAATCACACGATCAAGTCCTTCAGAAAACATTTCATTAATAAAAGAATTTATTGCACTTAAAAAACCACCAAAAAGATGATCTTCAAAGTCTTGATCTTCACTAAATGAATGAGAGAAGATTGGCTTTCCTCCCTCTGAAATAATTAAAAGGAAGATAGGGTGTTCATCAGATAGCTCAGGAACATCTATCTCTCGTTTTCTGACCATTCCTTCCATCTGCTCATCTATACGTGCTAACTCCATGCGTTCAGATAAGGATGCTTTGGAATCTTTCAATTTCTCCCATATATCTAATTTATTAAGTAATTCATCATGTTCATTTGAAATTTTTATTGCTAACCGATTAAGACCATATTTATCTGCTATTTCCTGAGCTTTAGTCAAGAATTGCCGAGTTTTTATCACATCCAATGTCATTAATGACAATCTTGCTTTTAATAAATATGTTTCAGCTAATAAAGAATAAGAACGAGAGTTTTTGACAGTGTCAAATAATTGAGAAATATAAACTTGCAATTCATCTAGTATTTCTGGTTCGCTAGTAGCATGTAATTCAAATAGTAGCAAGTCACATAAATTAAGGAGAACCATTTTTAAAAATTCAGTTTCGAGAATTCCTTCTTCAATTAATTGTTTTAATATCTCTTCAGCTTTACCCCGATTGAGAGCTCGGGGGCTATATTTCAGGTATATTGCTTTATCTATGCTATATAGTAGATTATAAAGATATGCTTGATTCTTTTCTTGATCGACGATTTGCTTCATTCGATTTAAATATCGCTGTGCTTTTTCAAGATCTTTCATATCAAGAGCTAAGTGAAACAAACTATCAGAAACACCAAATATTCGCACAGCACCTAATTTCTCTCTATATTCTTCTGCAATACTCATACTTTTTTCCAGGTTTTCTAACGCACGGTCGTAGTCTCCTTTTTCTTGATAGAGTTCTCCAACGCGAATATTTGTAGCATAACGAAATAACAAATCGTTTTCTTTCTCAAAAAATGCTAGAGCTTTTTCAGAATAACTAAGAGCTCGATCTAGTTCACCTTTCATATGGTAAATACCTCCAATTTGCCAATAACGCTGATGAAGAAGGCGTATTAAGCCAAGATTAGTGATAATGGTTATAGATGATTCAGTATATTCTAGAGCACGGTTTAAATCTCCAATTGCCCAGAAAAACCGCCCAAGTGTGCCAAGACAAAGGGCAATATCTGCTTTTTGATCGAGGTCTTCGTATATTGCTAGAGATTCCTCCCAACATTCTTTGGCTTTTTCAAATTCTACTTTCTGCTGATAATATATGCCTTTTTGCAACAATACATTTGCTTTTCTTTTTGTGAGTTCTGTGGATATGTCTTGAGGAAGCGTCTTCAGTAGTACTTCACTCTGTTTGATAAATTCAGATGCTTCATGTGGCTTGTCCAAAATCCACAGGAAAGTGTTTGTCATTTGAATATAGACATCAAGCAATAATAGGGAATTTTCAAGCTTTTGACTTTCTTGAAAAGCCTTTTCGGCATATTTTGTACATTCATTCCAATCTAAAAAATAAACAGCGATTCTACTTTTAAGTATATAATAAGATATTCGCTCATGGAAAGGGAGATCTTTTTTCTTTCCAAAATCATTTAGCAATTGAAGCGCTTTTTCGATTTTCCCTTCCTCAATAAGTTTTTCTACCTTAATCAATTCCATATTTTCTGAATGAGAATAACTTTCAATTTGGATTATAACCTTAAAAGTACAATTAACATAATATTAAGCTATTTATAATTTTAAATGTAACGAAGGAAATGAAAGAATAGAAAAAAAGAATTTTTAATATCTTGAAATTAGCAAATAAACATATAATATAATTTAAATGTATTAACAATTTTCTTATAAAATTATTATTAGAAAGTAATGATGTAAAGAATGGATGATCAAAATTTTCAAATTGTTGAGGAAGAGTATTTACCCTCTTCTAGAAAAACAAATTTCTTTCAGATTGATCTTCTAAAAGCTGCAATGATATTTTTGGTCATTTTTGATCATTTCGTATCTTGGAATATTAAAACGGATATTGGGGTCGCTCTATGGGAAAGAATTTCCATCCCCGTCTTATTAGTAATACTTGGATTTAATATGGGGCATTCTTTTAAGGAACATGGTGATCTCTCGTTAAAACAATTGTATTCAAGGGAGTATTTCAAGAAAAAAATCCTACGTTATGTAGTTCCCTTTCTTATTCTGTACGCAGTTTCAACCTTTATTGGTTTATTTTTATATGGATTCGATTTTTCTGCCATGTATAATAATCAATATTACCCTGATCACGGATTTATTAACTTGTTTTATTTAATATTGCCTTTTTGGGGACCTGGGAATTGGTTCATCCCACTTTTATTCCAATCAATTCTCATCATGCCAATATTATATTGGGCCTTTACTAAAAAACCAGTACTTACACTAATTTTAACCTTTGTGGTGGAAATCACAATGCAAGTTATTGTTTTTTTCGTTATTGGTGATATCACATCTTGGGAAGAATTACATTACCTAGGATTATTCATGAATAGTATCTTGTTTTATCTTTCTGCAGTTGGTTTGGGCATATGGTTTTCCTCTGGTCATAAACTTACAGAAAAAAGAAATCTCTTTATGTGGATATTATTTCCGATTAGTTTATACTACATAATTTATTATCAATTTTTTGAGTTTCGATTTAGGTTTGGAGGTACTCCTCTCATTAGAGGAGACTATCATTTTTTGGTTTTTCCCTATTCTGCATTTTTAGTTTTGCTTGCACTCAATTTTTTACCTAAAACTTCAAAAGCAAGAATCTCCAAGACTATATCTTTAATTGGAAAATCAACATATCACATATTACTCACCCAGATATTGGGATATGCAATGATCACTATGTGGTGGGGGACTCATTATGGAATGGATGTTCCATTCAATCCTTTTGATATAATAGATTTATTGGTATTGTGGCTTGTTTTTATTTGGTTAGGTATAATCTGGTATAAAATCGATCACCAAGAAGATTTAAGAAGAAAAATATTATACTACCTCAATTTTTTCATTATGTTTCCAAGTGTTTTCATATTTACCTTTTGGGCCCAAACTTTCTTGACTCCAAATCCATTCCTCCCAATTTTTCTTTGTGCAATCGCGGCTGTATTACTACATTTTGTTATTAAAAGACCATTAGATATACATATATTATTTATCTGGACGGTATTCTTAGTAATAAGCTTTATTACGGTGATCCCTATCTCTAATTTTTCTCACTAAGCGAATTTTGGATTCCATCTATTCATTTGGGAACTTACCTAATTTTTGAGATTCGAGACTTATCTAAAAGAGAACAATGCTCAGGATAAAATTCTAAAAAAAAAGAAATTAAAAAAAATTAATTTCAGGTATAAACACTTATTTTACAGCTTCAAAATATATATACCATATTTCGTCATCATCAAGGTATTCTGTTCCTAAATGTTTGTGCTTTGTTTTAGCCAAATCTCGTGGGACAGACTCACTTGCAGGTTTATAATCTGTAATGACTTTTAATACTGTTCCAGGTCTCATTTTCATGAGTTGTTTTTTAGTCTTTAAAGCAGGAACAGGACATACAAGTCCACAGGCGTTTAATTCCATATCAAATTTCATGATTTTTACCTCTTTAGTATTTTTTCGTTTTTATTCACATATTAAACTAAATATTGGTTCGTCCATTTCAGGATCAACATTCATCTCAACTTGCATTAATTGTGTCAATCGAAGGGCTTCATAGCGTACTTTTGTAGCTTCTAAGTTTAAGTTTTTTGCCATATTACTTATAGTCGTTGGTCCTTGAAGAGTAATATAATCTAAGACTTGTTGTCTTGGTGTTTTTTCAAATGTAAGGAGTTCGCGTTTAGATTTAAGATTGATTGCTTCATTAATTACCTCCTCGTTTACTTTTCCCTCTTCAAATAATCCCTTATTAATTGCATCATCTAAAATTTCTTTTCCTTTATCAGTCCACGCAACTATTGTAGTATATCCTTTTTCAGAACCAACTTCTCCGGCAGTTATATCAGAATAAATGGCAGGAAAATCTTGACAGTGAGAACAGAAATTATTACAACTTAAACATCTACGTGCTTCTTGTAGTGCCATATCTTCATTAAATTGGTGTTCGATCTCTTCAAAACTCCACGCTATTTCTTGAGTAGCTTCTTCTAAAGTTTCAGGCTTTGGTGAATAATCTTTTGGGGGTTTTTTTGGGCCAGTAAAGAACATTCTATTTTGCAGATACCTTCCCTCCATTAAATCTTCACCTTTAAGATACCTATCAATTGAAAACGCCGCTTCTTTTCCATGAGCTATTGCAGCAATTGCCACTGCTTTTGAGTTATTAATAATATCTCCTCCCGCAAATACTCCTGGAATGTTTGTTTCAAAACTGATCTCGTTAACTTTTATTTTATTGTGTTCTTTTTCTAGTTTATTCTCAGTCGCAGCATCAATTTGATCAAAATCAACAGCTTGACCAACAGCAATTACAATCGAATTGGTTACAATTTCATATTCTGAATCTTTAACCTTATTTATCGGTCTTTTTCCATTTTCATCAGGTGATCCCCATTCTATTTTATAGGAGTTTAGCACTAAATTACCATCGGTATTTTGAGTAATTTTAGATGTTGAGGTAGTGAAATGATATTCCATAAATTCAAGCTCATTTTCCGGTATTTCTTTTAACACTAATTCAAGTTGTTCTTCTGTCATGATATCAACAAGATGAACTTTAGCTGCACCTAATCTGAGAGCTGTTTGAGCTACATCAACAGCAACCGGACCACCACCAATTATTCCTACTGTTTTGTCTTTAAATTCTTCATTATTTTCCCAGTACCTGTACTTTCTATCCATAAGAAATGTAATTGCAACATGAACATTAGGAAGCTCCTCTCCCTCTAAATGTAAAGTTCGTGGTTTATATTGTCCTGTTGCGATAAAAATTGCTTCAAATCCATCATTTTTTAAATCATCAAGAGTCATTTCAGGTCCTAATGGTTTATTCAAGACTATTTCTACTCCTGAATTTTTAATCATGTTAACGTCATAATCTAATACATAATTTGGTAATCTAAATTGTGGTACACCGAATCTTAGCATCCCTCCGGTCTGATCAGTCTTTTCAAATATAGTTGGAACATATCCCATCCCTCGCAAGAAATATCCCGCGGTTAATCCAGCTGGACCTGCCCCAATAATTGCCACTTTTTTAGCATTCTTCTTAGTTTTAATTGTAGATTTTGACTTGGATTTGATATCCTGTTTAATCTCCCATTCGGTAACAAATTTCTTTAATTCCCGAATTGCAACTGGATGGTCATTACCTATCAAAGTACACCCATGCTCACATTCATTAGTACAAATTCTTCCACATATCGATGGAAGCGGGTTTGCTTCACGAATTAAATCTACAGCATCTTGATACTTACCTTGCCTAATCAAAGAAATATATCCTTGGGCATTTACTCCTGATGGGCAACCATTACAGCATGGTGAGCATGCTAATCCTCTATCAGTATGCTCTGTTCGCATTTGAGAATTACAGAATAAGCCAATTTTCAAGATTTCTCTATTCATCTCTTCCTCTAATTCAGCAGCACCTCTCATTTCACATGGGACACCAACAATCCCTACCGGTTCAAAAGTTTTTCCTACTAGATCTACTAATTTTTGTAGAACGCCTGAACGTCCATAAACAACACCTGCCTTATTTACGACATCATCTGGATCAGAAACTGTATCTGCTTCCGGTTTATCATCAGTATCTTGAACCATCACAATTTCAGCGAGTGATTGCGTATCAAGTAGTTCCTTTGCTAGGGTTGTAACCACACCACCATTAGCCGCTTTTGCTAATATTTCAGGATTTTTACTTCTTAATGAATAAATCGCTTTCGGTTGTTTTTGCTTAAATTTTTTCTGAATAACTTGAGGACAATCTTGGTAACATTTTCCGCAATCTTGCCCATTTCTTTCAAGGATACAAAAATCTTTTAGTGTTGGTCGTAGTATATCCATTTGTATATGCTTACATGAACCAGCACACAATCCACATCCTTGACATAATCCAGTTTCAATAATTTCTTTTTCTAATAATTCAAAACTCATAATTATCCCTCTGTTATTTTAACTTCTTTAATTACTCCTTCAGAGTCTATACTATATTCTACAGAACCGTTTTTATAGGTCCCCTCTACCACTTCAAAAATGTGGGTTTTATAATCATCAAAATTATCATTATCATCTATTTGCGATTTGAATCCACCAAAAAATATGTTGGAAAGGTTCATATTCCCTGCAATTTGACGAATTTCTTCCGTGATTTCTTTATATTGTGTCGCATCTTCATTCTCTATTGCCTTTTGAAGTCTTTCTTCTAACTTTAACAGCTCCTCTCGATATCTTTTTGTTTGTTCACTGACTTCAATTTGATTTGCTTTTTCATATGTTTCAATGATCTTAAGAGTAAGTGAAATTGATTTCTCACCACCTAATAATCCCGTTATTAAGGGTAATTCTTCAATCAATCGTCCTGAAAATAAATCTTCTAAGAGAGATCCTGAAGAGGGAATCCTTCCTTTAGGTAAACCAGATGTTGGCAATGTAAATCTAAAGAAATTCCCTAAAATATCAGGTAGACTTCGAGTGACATCATCCTCTTCATCAGCTAATTTATCTGTCGCTCCTTTTTCAGAATGCTCCGTAGCAACTTCAATATTTCCCATAAGAGTTCCAAACATTCCTAACATACGGATACCAGATCTTTCTACTAATTCTTTACAGCCCCTACATGGTGTATTGTAATTAATACATCTTTCTTTACATTCACGAGAGACAAAACCATTACAGAGAAATCCTAAGTCATTAAAACATGTTTCTTCATCTTCAAGCTCAATTTGACGATGTACTTCATCCAAGTAATCACAGGTGGCTCTTCTTGTGCATAAATCACATAACTTTTTCGGTTTCTTTGGTACCTCTTCATTAATTACTGAAAGTAATTCATCGATTTCTCCTAAACATCCTTCCACTTCAATGACATCATTATCGAAAGTTCTTAAGGGAGTAACTTCATGGCCATGCTGGTTTGCTAACGCAAAAACTCCACCGGTGACTGTACAACTCCCATACGCAATAACTTTTTTCGCATTTGATCTTATTTTAAGTACCTGTTCCTTATCATTCGGTAATAAATATCCTGTTAATACAGCAGTTTCTATTTTTTCTTCTTTCCAGTTTTTAGGATCTTTTATATATTCAACATTATATTCTGAATTTAATTTCAACAGTAAGGATTCATTAAAACATTTATTACATCCATTAAATTGAAAAATTTTAACATCCATCTTTTATCGTACCCTCCTCTTTAATAGCATTTGATAATCGCTCTACAATATCTTCAAAATCTCCTACAGAAGTCTCTCCTTCAGCAGCTCTAGAGGTATATTGATTTACGAATTGATCACTATATCCTAATTCTTTGAATACTTTTTTCATAAGTTTGATTCTGTGCATTGATAAGATGTTTCCGTTAAAGAAATGACACGCACCTAAACAACATCCCACACATGCTACTGCATCAGCACCATTATTTAAAGCATCCATTATTTGTGTAGGTCCAACCTGACCAGTACATTGAACTCGAATAATTCTAATCGCTGGGTCATATGCCATTCTTGCAACTCCTGCTGTATTTGCCGATCCCTGACCACACTCGTTACACATGAAAACTACTAAATTCTGAATCTTCTCTCTAATATTTTCATCTATAGTTTCACAGTCACTCATTCGCAAATAGCACCTCCGCCAGATACGGCAATTATTTCATCTAACAATTGATCATCACTAAAATTTATTAATTGAATTGCTCCTGTAGGACATGCCGGCATACACATACCGCACGATTTACATGCAATCTCATTTACAGTTGGTACTCCATTTTCATCAATATCAATAGCTGCTGGAGCGCATATGGTTTTACAAAGTCCACAATTTACACATAAATCATAATCGATTGAAGGCACTAACATTTCTTTTTCAATGTAACCCTTAACTAAGGGGGCAGCAGCTAACGCAGCAGCACTTCCAGCATGAGCTACGGTTTCAGAGATGTCTTTAGGCCCTTGAATTGTACCTGCAAGAAAAACTCCTCCCTTACTACTTAACGTAGGATTCATCTTGATATGGAATTCTTTTAAGAAACCTTCTTTTGATCGTAATATATGAAGCTTAGAGCCAAGTGGACCAATTCCTTCTGGAGGAACCATAGCCGCAGAAAGTACTACTAAATCCGCCTTCAGTTGTAAAGGAGTTTGAGTTAGCGTATCTTCAACAATGACATTTAATTCACCCGAAATTGGGTCTTTAACGATTTCTGATGGTCTTCCGCGTATAAATCTGACTCCAATTTCTTGGGCCGATTTATATAATTCTTCAAAGTTTAATCCAGGTGTTCTTACATCAATATAACAAATCGAAACATCAGTTTCAGGATACATTTCTTTAATAATTCTCGCATTTTTGATTCCGAATTTACAACATACACCCGTACAATATTTATTCCCGACTTGGTCGTTTCTACTTCCTACGCATTGAATCATAACAACACTCTTAGGAATTTTCCCATCAGATGGTCGTAATACTTGACTATTAGTCAACGAAGTTGGTGATAACATCCGCTCTAGTTTTAATTGGGTAATAACATCTTCATACCCTTCTTGATTGTAATGATACGGTTCAATTTCACTCGGATCATATTCATCAAATCCAGCAGCAACTATGATTGAGCCAACTTTTACGGTTTTTGTCTCCGCTTCCATAGAAAAATCGATTGCTTGAACAGGACAAATGTTAATACATGTATTACATTCAATGCAATTTTTTTTATCTCTCACGTATGTCGCTGGTATCGCTTGAGGATAAGCCTTATAAATAGCATTCCTCATCGACATCCCCTTATCCCATTCGCTTGGTACTTCTACAGGACAGTGGGCTGCGCATTCTCCACAAGACGTACAATTATCTTTCACGTATCTTGGTTTTATTTCAATTTCAACTTCAAAATTGCCTAATGAACCATCTACAGTCTTAATTTGAGCGTTGGTATAAAGTTCTATTAACGGGTGGTTCGCAACTCCATTTGTTAGTGGTGAAATTGAACACTGTGGACATTCTAAAGTTGGGAATGTTTTATTTAATCGAGTCATATGTCCTCCTATAGTAGAATTTTTTTCTACTAAAACTACAGGAATTCCTAATTCTGCCATGTCATAAGCTGATCTAAGACCAGCGATTCCAGCTCCGATAACCAATGCTTTTTTAGTCGTGGGTACTCTTCTCGTTTCAACATCTTCTAATTTTCTCGATCTATTTACCCCAGCTTCAACTAATCTCATGGCTTTTTCAGTTGCTTTTTCTTTTTCTTTTTGATGAACCCAACTATCGTATTCTCTCACATTAACTTGCTGATGACGATGTTTGTTCAATCCAACTTCTTCAATAGCTTTAGCAAAAGTCCTTCCATGTTGATTTTTTGAGCATGACGCAACCACTGTTCTATTAACTCCCAATTCTTCAATTGAATCTTTAACCATCTGTACTCCCGGTTTGGAACACATAAACATATAATGCTCAGCCTTTACCACGTTTGGTAATGTTGAAGCATAGTCCGCAACTTTAGCAACGTCCACAGTGCCGGCAATGTTATGTCCACAGTGACACACGAATACTCCTATTCGTGGTTCTTCGTCTTCTCCAGTCTCAACCTTTTCCCCTAAACGTTCGGTTTCCTTAACTTTTCCTTCTTTTACAGTCAAGTTAAATTGCCTCCTCTTCTTTTTGTACTTCTTCTCCCCCAAAAATATACTCCTTACCCATTAATTGGTATTGAAGACCAACAAACTCTTGATCCATACCCATACAATAAGCAGTAAGTTGAGAGAGATGAATAACTGGATAATCATAATTACATTCTTTATTTTTATTTAGATAATCCTGACCCGTCTCATATTGTAAATGACAAAATGGACAGATGTCAAGTATAAAGTCAGGTTTCACTTCATCAATATTCTTCATCTTTTCTCCGAAAATCGTCATACTTGCAGTTCCATCGTATGCTTTTACTCCTCCACCAGCACCGCAACATGTAAGTTGCTCTTTGAACCTAACAGATTCAATACCTAATGCTTCCACGAATTCTTCTATGATTGTTGGCCCTTCAGAACTTTCAATTTCTCTAATCCTCGTAGGCTTTAAGAAATGACATCCATAATGTATCGCTGCTTTTGCATTTAATTTTCTGACTAATAAGTCTTCTATTCCCCATGGTCCAACTTCATAACCTAATACTTCAGCTACATGTCTTACATCAATTGTTCCTTTAAATTCATAATCTCCGATTAGTTTCAATCTTTCATTGACCATTTCTCGATGCTCTTCATTTCCCTTTAAGTATTTGTTGACTTCTTGAAGTGTACCAAAGCATCCATTACATACTGTTAGTATATCTGCATCTAATTGTTCTGCTATACATAAATTTCTTGCAGCTGAAACCATCCAATCAACCTTGTTAAAAGATCGAAAGACTCCCGGAGCTGGACAACATGTTGCCCTTTCCATGTCTAGAAGGTCATAACCTAACTTATCCATAACATATTTAGTTGCTTTCTCTATTGCTGGATACCGATTTGGCATCAGACATCCCAGAAAGAAAGCAAATGTATTATCTTTTACCATAATAATTTCCTCCTACTTTTCCTCTTCCTCCTCTTCAGGAGGTAAATCAAAAAAATTCTTTTTTATTTTATCTAAATCATTATCTTCTTCCTCCTTATACTTAAACATTGTAGGAGGAAGTTCGTCTAAACCTAATTCAACTCTTCGTTTTCTTACTTCGTCATTTATGGGTACCGCATGACCAAAATTCTTTAGATACCCAACAACGGCTCTATGATTTTTCGAAATATTGCCTAATTTTGTAGCATAATTTCTGAGCTCCATTATCACATCAGTTGGCCGAACATCCCTCGGACATCGTTCATAACATTGATAACATGTAGTACAAAGCCAGATATCAGGATCTTTTAATACTGATAAATCTCCCAAGACAACTTTTCTAATAATCGATCGAGTTTTTAAGGCAGTCCATCTACCACTTTCGCAACTTGCCGTACATGTCCCGCATTGAATGCACTGCCAGATATTAGATTTTCTCTCAATATTCTTAAAAAATTCTTTATCAAAATCTTCGTCTGTCTTAAATTCCCTTGCCTCTTCTTTTACATCAGACGTTTATCATCACCTTTGCTTGAAATTAAAAAAAAAAAAATTGTGTTTATTAGTTATTTATTTTATAGTGAGACTATTCTTCCGCCTTCACTCATTTCTAAAAACGATGCGGCACCAACAGGGTCTTCGGCTTCTTCGATTATATCTTTATGTTTAATTCCCATTAATTGCATGGTCATTTCACATGGATATAACTTCATATTGCCATTTTCAATTGCTTCCTTAATTAAACCCCATGGATCTTCAATTCCAAATTTCTTTAGCCTTTTGGTAAACATTTTCGCTGCCATACCCTTCATTGGGAAAGGCATTCCAGCAACCTTTGGTTTTTTACCTTTTTTCAAAAGCTCTAAACCCCAAAAAGTAAAGAAAAAGTTCATTTTCATATCCATAGCGTCTCCCGTTGTACCAAGGATCATCATCATTGCGAATTTTTCGAATGACTTATCCTTAACAATAAAATTTATTGTTCCGTTTCCATTATTTTCAGCCATACTTTCCACCTTTTTTCGAAAATTTGGTTTTTTATTTTATTTTATTATTTTTTTCTATTTTTGACGTCAAAAAATTGACCATTATTTTTTTAAAATTTTTGTTAACCTACATCCACGATATAACTTTTGGGGTATTGTCGATAATATCTATAAGATCATCGTATTCTATTGATTCCACCTTCTTATGAATAAATTCTGGTCTAATTCCGCGTGAGATAATATCTCCAATCATCGCAAATACAACAATATCTAAATTAAGGAGCTCTTCCATCAGTTTTGGTATTGTTCCCATTGTTGATATTCCTATTACTCCATCCTGAATTAAAACTAACCCAAGTTTCGTGTCTTTTTTGAGTTGACTTTTTAAAATTGGTAATAATCTTCTTAGATGATTCCCTGTCATTTCACTAAATCCAAATAAGTATATTACATCAAGTTTGTCTGCCATTTTTTTTATCCTCCATTAATATCTAAAAGTTGTATCTGCATTTTCTATTAAATCCGTTAATTCGTCGTAATTAATGACTTTCAAATTCTCATATTCCACTAAATCATCCTTCGTCATACCCGCATCTTTTAATGCAGATTCGATAATATACACCTCTAAATCAGACAAATCCGCAATTTCCAACACTTCATCCAATGAATCCATTCCCACTGTTTCCGGATTACAACTCTTATTAAATAAATATACCGCATTACCCGTAAGTACGATTTTACAATCTATATGTTCTCCTAATGCTGTAAATCCAGATCCAATTCGAATTGCTTCAATTGCCGAATTTTTCCCAATTGGGGATTGATCACTTATAATCACTACAGATTCTATCATAGTTTTTTAACCACCTGCTCCAAACACAATCATTTTATCAGCATTTATTGCCCAATTTGAAAAATCTCCTAATCCTTCCTCAGTTGCCCCTTCAATGAATTCTTGTTCTTTTAAACCTGTTATACTCACCCATGTACTACAACCTGCAACTGGAATATTGTTTTCAGTGCTAAATTTCTCAATTTTCTCAGGTATATTTCTTATCGAAGTTCCACAACTAATCTCTTTCTTTAGATTGTAGACACCAGTTCCGAAGAAAAATATTCCACCTATTTCATTCCCCTTTCGAAGTACTGCTTTTCCCATTTCTACCAAAGTATCAACAGCTTGGTACTTGTAAGGTTCAGTGCTAATAAAAAATACATATTTAGCCATAGTTTTACTTAACTCCGTGTTATATGTTTTAACCCTTCTTAATAACAAAAATTAAATTGCCGTTATCTTCCCTAAGCTCAACTAATTCATTCCCAGTTTTATTCAACATTGCAGGAATATCTTTTTTAGCTCCAATGTCATCAACAACTACTTCGATAACTTGCCCCGAAGTGAAGTTTTTCAACTCTTTCTTCGTTTTCAATACCGGCATTGGACATCTCAAGCCAGTAAAATCAAATGTTTTTTCAACCATTTTATTCAACCTTTTTAGTTTTTTTTTCTAGTTTTTTGAATTTAATATTAAATTAAATTACAAATTGAAACTCTTTATAGATAAAAAATATAAAATAGTATTTAAACTATAGTTTTTTTAACTATAAACGATTCGTTTATTAAACAAATATCACTATTAAAGAATAAGTCAATAGTGAAAAAAGTTATATATTAAGCTTTCATTATAAAAAGTATAAAAGATGATTTTTCATTGGTATCTTCGATACTGATATATTATAAATTGAGTAAATATAACTTATATAACCAAAAAAAAGAAGTGAGTTTCCAGTGTTAGAAGATGGAATTGTTGATGAAACAGA
>JAEOTR010000036.1 GCA_016839705.1 Promethearchaeota archaeon
AAGTATATTTCAATGCTGTTCTTAACATGGCAGAAGAGTCCAGAGAAGAAAGAAGAAAAGAAGATCTTGGATCATTTGATAGATTTAATCTAAATCCTGAAAGTTTAAAAGATTTTGCTAAATGGGAAGAATTAATAAATGAAGAAGGATGGGAGAATAATGAAGCATATGGATTACATGATATTGAAACAGTAGAAGCAACGAATAATCGTTTTGTAAATAAAATAACACGTTGTCGATATGCTGAAATTTGGCGCGAGTTGGGATATCCTGAAATCGGCTATGAAATTCATTGCCACTCAGACTTTGCGTGGTGGGATCATCCTGCTTGGAATCCTAAAGTAAGGTTTAAACAACCGAAAACTCTGATGAAAGGTGATGATTGTTGTCTATTCATTCTATTTTTACCAGATGATATCTGAGTATTTTTTTAGATGTCATTCAATTTGCTGACGCCTTGCCTAAAACGCGTAGCGGTAAGATAATGCGTAGAATTCTAAAAGCAATAGCTTCCGGCACAGAAATCGGTAATGTTTCCACTCTAGCTGATCCTTCAGTTGTTGATGTATTACTAGAAGAGCGCAAGAAAATGGATATTGAGTTAGACTAAATTCATTTTTTCTCTATTTTTTTCCTATTTTTTTTTAGAACACTCTTAATTAAGCGCTATTTTCAAATTAATTAGCTATAGTTTCAACTTTTCCTATTAAACTTAAACATTTAGTAGCCAAATATAGATCGCTGGTCCTAAAATAACAACCATTATAGCATATACAATGACAAATGCTAAGAAACCACCCTTCCCTTCAAAAATTCTACTATGTGAAATTACAGCTACAGCAAATAGAACTGCTGCGCTACCTAATATGACCGCCAAAAAAGTTAAGAAATATGCTTCCATAAAAACTTGCCCATAATCTACCCCTATATTTTGAGAAATCGCTCCAACAAATAAAAATGCCAATAGTGCAGAAACTATAATATAAACCAAAAGGAAAATTAAATATCTATATTTTTTAATAAAACTTTTTGTAATTTTTTTCACCTATGTATAATTTTTTACTATTTAATACTTTATTATGATTTCACCTAAGTTTCGAAAAAATATTAAATTGTAATCATCAATAACAAAGAATCTTATTTAACATTTTTGAAAGAAAAATGTTATCTTCATTGATCGTTTGATACTAAAAACGGAGACTTTTAGGAATGGAGGAGAGTCAGTTATCCGAGTTTATGTAAGAAAGTTACCAAAAATTTCCATATTTTCTGTACACTACTGACTTTCAAGCGTTCCTCCGTAGAATGAGCTCCCAAGATAATTGGTCCAATAGCTATTAATTCTAGTTTAGGGTTGTGCTTTTTAAAATCCGCACATTCTAATCCTGCATGAATTGCGTTTATCTTTATATCATCTCCAAAACATTCTTTGTATGTATTTTTGGCGAGATTTGATATCCTAGAATTGAAGTCTGGATCCCATTCTGGACCTTCTATATAATTGTATAATTTATATCTTATGTCAGAAAGCTCTAGTAATGATATCACTTTTTCATGAATAATGCGTAATCCATACTGACTGAAACTTCTATAACTCACATCAAATTCAATTCTAGATCTCATCGATCGAATGGGGCCTATATTATTGGAGGTATGCACTAGATTTCGCATTTTTGAGTGATAACTATATGGTCCATATGGTATTGAAAATAAAATATTTAGGAGTTTACGTTGGTATTCTGTTGAGAAATATGTGTAGTCTGTGAAATCTTTCAATTTTTCCATGGATATTTCAATAGTTTTTTCAATTCCACTATAATAATGTCGTATATCACTATAAGATTGTTCTACAAACTCATTAATCTCAAAAAACTTATTATTTCTAATAAACACGATGGCTTCAGAACTTTTTGAAATAGCTGTCGGCCAAGTTCCACCTTTTATAGAATTTAGATAAATATCATGTTCACTATTTAATTTCCATAGAAGTTGAGAAAGAATTTTAATTGCATTTGGCCTACCTTCATGGATATCGACACCTGAGTGGCCACCAATTAATCCCTTTACAGTAATTTTTACTGGTATTAAAAGTTCTTTTTCTATAGCGAAAGAAATTCTTTTCATTTTTAATCCTACCCTGTAAAGAAGAATTGCAGCGCTCCCTATTGTAAATACATCATCGCTTTCAGAATCGAGATTAATTAAATAATCTCCTTCTAAGAAGTCCTTATTTATGAAAGCAGCACCGTCACCTCCCATTTCTTCGCACACGGTAAATAATAATGTGATATCAGTATCATCATAGTTCAGTTCATTTTCATATATCTTTTTCATTAATGCTAACTGGATTGCCATACCTGCGCCATTGTCTGCCCCTAACGTTGTTCCTTCAGCTGTAATCCATTGTTCATTATCAATCTCAAAAGATTGTAATTTTATAGGATCTTTAGAAAAATCATGTTCTATATTATCGTCTTTTATACAGACCATATCCATGTGACTCTGTATAATTATCTTAGTATGTTGATCCAGAGATTTATTCCTAGAAGGTATTATAACAGCGAGGTTTTTTATCTCATCAATTTTCGTTTGAAATCCAAAATTTTCAGCTTCCTCTTTAATAAATTCTCTAATTTGATCCTCTCTAGCCGTACCTCGAGGAATTTCACATATTTTAAAAAAATACTCCCACATGGCTGCTGGTTCCCCTAAATCTTTTAAATTTTGCAGAGTACTTCACCTTAATTTTGAACACTTTTTTTACTTCTATAATAGTTATTGCTAGTGAGAAAAAAAATATTAAAGTATACATTAATATAACTCCTTATTATGATGAGGAAGAAAATCCTTCTATTAT
>JAEOTR010000037.1 GCA_016839705.1 Promethearchaeota archaeon
AAAAAACCTTTTATCCAAAGAAATCAAGGTTGACCTTTTTATTTCGATTGGAAAATTATCGCCTTCAAGAAATTGGAAACAATTCATGATCAAATCGTTTCGTAATCACTGAGTTTTTTAACTAACCTTTTTTTTTTATTTAAATATAAACAGCTGTAATAGTGAGAAACAGTTTTTATTATCACAATTCAGAGATGTTATGCAAACGTGTCCAAAGGATTTGATTTGAAGAAAATAATATCTAATTGGGAAAAAGAGGGAACTTTAGAACAGAAGAGACAGGCTTTGGAAAAAATACCTAAAAAGTGTATTAAATGTAGGAGTGAAAATATCGAATATTGGGATGAAACCGATGAAGAAATTATATTTCAATGTAAAAACTGTAGCCAATATATAACAATTCCTTATAAGAAAGATAAATTAAGATTCTATTTCACATCTTAAAAAATCTTCAAATTAATAAAATTTAAACCTATTCTGCAATATTTTGTTATTATTAATTTAATAGAATAATTTTAAGTTCTCATTTTCATATTCATCATAATAGATTTGAATTAGATTTAATTTCATATAATTACTCTTACAGGGTCCTAAAGTGAGTGAAATCTTAAAGGTTAATGAAATCCTTGAGAAAATAAAGGAAGCTAACAAGGATTTCAGTTTTAGGGCTAAGTTGCAGGTTATTAGACAGACTAAGAAGTATACTTCAGACAAAAGACCTTATTTTAGTATTACATTTAGAGATAAAACTGGTGAATTACCAAATTTCAATAAATGGACAAATAATGAGGAAGAGTATCAAAAAGAGATGATAAAGTTTGAAGTTGGAAATGTTATAGAATTTAATGGCAGATATAAATCAAAGTTTGGGTCTATAGATGTTTCAGAATCTAAGAAATTAAATAAATCTGAATTTAATTTAAATGACTTTTCCGAACCAATATCAGTTGATATATCTACCCTTGTAGGCAAAATTGAAGATACTATTCAAAACCTGGAGAATCCCAACTTAAAAAAAATATTAGAAGTAATTTTTTCAGAGAAAGATATAAAAAACAAATATATCGAATGTCCTTCTTCAATAATTCATCATCACAATTACAAGTATGGGAATTTAGAACATACAGTTGGAATGATTAACATTTTTGATCAAATTGTAAGCTATTATAAGAGAAATACCTTGTTAGATGTAGATTTAATTTACACGGGAATTATCTTGCATGATATTGGGAAAATATTTGAATTTGATTTAAATAATGATTTACCTATGAAAACTGTCGAGGGAAAATTATATGGACATTTAATCTTGGGTGATCAGCATGTTTCAAAGGTGTTAAAAAGAATTGATGGCTTTCCGAAAGATCTAGAAAACAATATCCGGCATATGATTTTAAGTCATCATGGTAAAATAGAATGGGACTCTGTTGTTGAACCTCAAATTGCCGAAGCAGAGATATTACATTTGTTAGATATGATTGATTCGAGGTTTAAATTGAATTATTGAATATTCTCTTTTATTATGACATATTTGAGTTTTTTAAATTTTTTTATTTAAAATAAGAGATCAATAAGCTATTAATAACAAACTAAATATTAGTCTGAAAACTGTTAAATCTGTTGAGTCTAAATCGTTTATTATTAAAAAAGATAACTAATGAAAAACAAGCATCCACTTTTCTAATATGAGTTCTCAAAAAAGAAGAAATCCTCTGAAGGAATGTGTAGAGTTTATAGAAGAGCGTAAATTAGGATATCATAAAGAAGACGAACCATATTCTAGCAGCCCCGAAGAAGAAACTTTTGAGATTGAAGAAGATAAAATATTTGAGATTCCTAAGTGTGATGATATAAAAGACATTGGTTTTGTAGATGGTGGGAACGGACCTTTACTGAGAAGTGCAGACTTTAACATAAGTTTAAACCGAGTTGCTGGAGTGTTATATTCCTCTAATGAATGGGCTGAACCAAAAATAACTCCGGTAAAAATAGAATTTTATAGTGCTACAGTATTGGATCTTCTTGAAAATGATAAATTAGCTTATATTACCCGATTTTTTCCAGTAGAACCAGAATTTTCAGAATATCTTCCTAAGAAAGAACTGAAGTTTTCTATTGATGATCCTTCGATAAGAGAGCGGTTGTTCAGTTTACCCAAGATTGAAACTTTTGGGGGAATAGCAATGAGATTTGCAGAATGGACATATGCAAATAAATTTATCTCAAATGAATTAGATAAAGGCGGTATCTTTGTTAGAGATGGCTCTCTTCAAACGGGGTATACTGGAGAAACAGAAATTGCGGATGAATTATACAAAACTGCGATTAAAAAGGAAGTAGCGGTAACTGGTCTTTCAAAAAGTTGTAGATTAATAACAAAAACCGGTAATTCATTAAACTCTTTAATAATGCATATAGGAAACAATAAGTTCCCAGAGAGCAGTTGGTATTATCATCCTATCTATAGGATTACAAAAGCTCAGGAACAAGCAGATTTATATTTTGCTAAATTCCATAAAAATTCAGCTTATTCATTTAGATTTGACATTTTATTAGATCAGGCTAAAAAAATGACACAAGACCAGCGTGAACTCATAATTTCTAATATCGCGTATAATTCAAATGATCTTTCATATCCTGGATATCCATATGGATTAATAAAAGCAGATCAACTTGCAGCAGTTAGTCTTCGAGAACTGAAACCTCAAAAAATACAATTGATTGCAGAATTTGATCAACAGGATTATAATGAGTATATTTTACCACGTCTACGCTCGGTAAATGCTCATGATTTATTAAATATTATTAGAAGATAATTTTGGGAAGGTAAAAAAAATGGCTGATTTAGGAAATAAAATTGGAAGTTTTGTAACTGGATCTTTAGTTAAATTAATATTAAGACAAAAATCTGACCAAGAATTTGAACTCGGACAGCTTTTTATCGCTGGTAAAGATAAGTATGAGTATAGTATTTATCAAATTAAGGATCTTCTTTATGGAAGTCAAATGCCTGAAGCTGCTCTTGAGCTGATGGCGGGGTATGGATTAGAACGAGAAAGATCTGATCTAAAAATTTATGAACCTGAATTACGGAATTATGTATTAGCATTAGCAAGACCCTTAATATATGTCAAGAATAATAAATTATTTTTACCGAAGAAATTACCATCATTCTTCTCAGATACTTACGATATTGATGATAATCATTTAGAGTTTTTTAAAGAAGAAGAAATAGATAATCCCTTAAATTTAGGTAGCATTCGTTCTGGTTCTAAAGTTTTAAAAACTGAGGTAAAATTGGAGGCTAAAGATGTTTTAAAGCACCACATTCTAATCCCTGCCACTACAGGTAGGGGAAAATCGAACCTCGTAAAAACTATTCTCTATAATTTAATGGATAATGATAACTGTGGTAAATTAGTTTTCGATCCTCATAATGAGTATTATGGAACTATTTCTCAAAAAGGTTTAAAAGAGCACCCTGAAAGTTCAAAATATATCGATTTTTATACTATTAGATCCATTCCTGGGAAGCTTGATCTAAGATTTAACGTAAATTTAATCGAACCTAAGCATGCAATGGGGAGTATTAATTTTAGCCAACCACAGATAGAAGCTTTAATTGGTTTTTTTCGAATACATAGACAAAATTGGATTCAAGCCATTTTTAGTAATGATGAAAACACATACCAAAGACCCCAAGGGCTTAATCTTAATACTTTGGATGTAATTAGGAGAAGATTAGCAATACTTTTAAATTTTGGATTTGATTCTGAAAATAAAATAATCGAGAATGGAATCTATACCATAAATGGATATGAATCAACAGTCAGCAATATTGTAAACTCATTAATAGAAGGGAGAACCGTTATTGTTGATACTTCTTTATTTGAGGGTGCTCGAGAAATATTTGTAGCAACTATTATTGTAGAGAATATTTTTAATGAGTATAAGAGGTTAAAATTTAAAGATCAATTAACAGATAAACCAGTCATTACAATTGTTTTGGAGGAAGCTCCAAGAGTCATAGGAAAAAAAGTATTAGAAACTCGAGATAATGTTTTCGGCAAAATTGCTCGAGAAGGTAGGAAATTTAACATTGGTTTAATAGGAATAACTCAATTACCAAGTTTAATAGATAGAGAAATATTAGCGAATATGAATACCAAAATCATCCTTGGAAATGAAATGGGACCCGAAAGAAGAACATTAATAGAGAGCTCTGCTCAAGATCTCTCAGATGATAGTCAGACAATTGCAAGTTTAGATATAGGTGAAGCTATTGTTACTTCAAATTTTACTAAATTTGCTATTCCAATTAAGATCCCTTTATTTGAGGATTTAATAAAAGGCAAATCAGTACAAATAAAATCTGATAAAAAGATTAAAAAACAATCTCCAGGATTTTAAAATAACCAAAATAATAAGAACAATATAATGAAAGTTAAGTTTGCTCATATTTCTGATGCGCATTTGGGAGCATGGAGAAATGAACGTATAAATGAACTAGGGTATAAGGCATTTGAAGAAACCGTCAACATTATCATTAAGGAGGGTGTTGATTTTGTTATCATTAGTGGCGACCTATATGACGTGACTAATCCAAAAGTAGAAGTGATAGATTTAGCAACAAGAGAGCTGAAGAAATTAAAAGATCGGGAAATTCCCGTTTATGGGATATGCGGATCCCATGACTTTTCTCCATCAAACAAATCTATGATTAGACCATTAATTACAGCGGGATTATTTATAAATGTTTCAGAAGGAAATTTGATGGAAAATGGGAAATTGAAGTTAGATTTTTACCAGGATCAAAAAACTCAAATTAAATTAACAGGTTTAAGAGCAAGAAAACGCAGTTTGGAAATTGAAGATTATAGAATATTGGATATAAAATCTCTTGAAAGTGAAATAGGACCAAAAATCTTCATTTTACATACCATGTTAAGCGAATTAAAACCAAAAGAGTATAAGGATATGGAATCTGCTCCCAAATCGTTATTACCTCAAAATTTCGATTACTATGCTGGTGGGCATCTCCATAAAACTCTACCTGAAAAATTAAGGGTTAAAGAATTTTACTACGACATTGATAGGAAAAATAACATAGTCTATTCTGGATGCATTTTCCCAACTGACTTTAGAGAGTTTGAAACAATTAAATCTGGGGGATTTTGTATTATCTCCGGAGAAATGAATGGAAATCAGCTAGGTTTAAAGGTTAAATATATTCCAGTTAGGGTTATTGATGTGGAAAATATTTCACTTGATTGTACAAATAAATCAGTGACAGAAGTTCAAGATTTACTAAAAGAAAGTCTTTCGAGCAAAAATTTTAAAGGCAAAATTGTAACCATTAGGCTCTTTGGGCCCATATCTTCAGGCAAGACATATGATATAAAATCTAATGAAATAATTCAAAATTTAAAGGATTTGGGTGCTTTTGAAGTGTTAGTTAATAAAAATGCTCTTACAACAGTGGAGTACCAATCCATAAGTGTTTCTACAGGTTTTTCTAAGGAAGAAATAGAAACAACTTTAATTAAAGAACATGCGAGTAAGGTCAGAATTAGTGACTTTCCAACAGCTAAGATGGAAAAAAAAATTTATCAACTCTTAGGTGCTCTTGGTACAGAAAGGCAGATTGGTACGAAAGTAATGAATTATAATGAATCTCTAAAGCAAGCATTTTTGGGGATATTTGAAATTCAAAAGTCTAAGGAGCCTAAACAATGATTTTGCAGTCAATCGAAATATCAAACATTAGGAGCATTAGAAGCGAAAAGATAGAATTTCCTTCATCAACTATGTTATTTTTTGGGGATGTAGGAAGTGGAAAGTCATCTGTTTTAAAATCCATAGAGTTTGCCTTATTCGGGACTCTTGTTCATGGGGAGTTAAGTGGGGATTCGCTTTTAAGAAGAGGAAGAAGCAAAGCTTCTGTCAGCTTAACATTTTCAATTGATGGTAAAAGCTATTCAATTAAACGAAATTTATCAAAAGATAGAAAAGGAAAAGTCTCTCAGAAAGAGTGTGTCTTTATTGACCATGACGAAGGAAAACAAATATCTTATGCTCCTACAGACATGAGAAGAAAAATCTTATCTTTACTCTCATATTCCACTTCTCGTTATGAAAAAGCAACTAAACTCCCTCTTTTCAGATATACGGTATATACTCCTCAAGAACAAGTAAAAGAAATTATTCAAGCAGATCCAGAAGAGCGTTTTGAGATACTAAAGGAAGTGTTTGATATCGAAAAATATGAAATTACCCTTAAGAATCTAGAAATTATTAAAGATTTCTTAAATGATAAAATCAAGGAATTTCAAATTAAAATTCAACAAATTGGTCTACCAGAAGAAGGAATAATCCAAAAGGAAAAAGAAATAGAAGAAGTAAATAAAATAATTAAAAATCTTGAAATAGAAAATAAAAAAAAAGAAACAGAACTAAAGTCCAAAGAAAAAATTGTAGAAAGAATACAACTGGATTTGGATAGTTATTCAAAAAAAATAGTACAAATCGAAAATAAGGAGTCCAGCAGTAAGGAATACAAAGAAAAACAGAAGAAAACTAGCTTAACATTGACTAGTATTCAAAAAGAAATTTCTGATAAAGATAATGAGTTTCAAAATTTGAAAATAATTGAGCTCAAGACAAAACTTAGTGAAGATGAATTAGAAAAACAAATTGACAATCTACAAGATTTAAAGTCTCAAGGAGAAAAAGAATTAGCGATTATTACAAAAAATGTGTCGGATGTCGATAGCTTATTAAAAGAAGGTAAGTGTTCTTTATGTGGACAAGCTATTCATGAAAAAGATAGATTTGAACAAGAATTGAAAGCAGCTTCGTTAAAAGTAAAAAATATATCTACAGAAATAAAATCTTTAACTCAGAAGGTAAATGGACAGAGGAAATTACTCAAAAACTTACGTGAATTTCAGAAATATGAAAACAAAAGAGATTCGTTTTTGAATTTAATCTCAGAAAAAAAGAAAAGAGAAGCAGATCTAACGAACTATATAAATGAGTTAGCTACTAAACTGAAAGAGAATGAAAATGATATATTTGTTATTTTATCAGAATATAAAATTACTGACTTACTGGAGTTTAAAGAATTAGGGAAAGAAATAAAGGTTAAACTAACAACTGAAAAAAATTTATTAAAAAAACTTAAATTCAACAAGGAATCAACTGGGAATGAGCTAGTAAGTCAAAAAAAGAGTCTTGAATTTTTACAGAAGGATTTGGTAGATTTAAAAGCTAATATAGAATTAAAAAAAAACTTACAATATAATCTAACCTACTACTCTCAACTGAAAGGTTGGCTTAGTGATGAATTTCCTATTCTTATAAGAGATATTGAAAAGAAAATTCTCGGTTCAAGTGCTCACCATTTTAATTCCTATTTTAAAGAATGGTTTCATGAATTAATTGAAGATAAAAATATAGAAGTCGAGATAAGACCTGATGATTTTCAACCCGTAATTTTTGTAAACGGGTATGAATCACCATTTAAAGATTTATCTGGTGGGGAAAAAAGCGCTCTTTCTTTATCTTACAGACTAGCTTTAAATAAAATCATTAATGAGCAATATCAAGAGGTAAAAACAAAAGATCTTCTAATTTTAGACGAACCAACTGATGGTTTTAGCCAACAACAAATTAATCGTATGCAACCAATATTTGAAAAATTAAACACTTCTCAAATGATAATAATCTCTCACGAAAGGAATCTTGATTCTTTTGTAACTGATATTTTCCATTTTGAAAAAGAAAATCATGTAACGAGGGTTACAAAAGAAAGATCTTGAAATTATCATTATAATTGCTTCATCTTTGAGTCTTCTCCTATCAAAAGAGTTTTTTTCTTTTAAATATAAAGAGCAAAAGTATGATTTAATTATGAAAATAACTAACCTAAAAAAAGTGGTGTTTTGACTTAAAATGAGTGTAAAATCGAATAGAAGAAATAATAACAAAAAGCCGATTGATTTACTAAATTTAAACTTCAAATATTTTAAAATTTATATTCAATGTCCAAACTGTGGGGATCTGTTAAAAGTAAACATTGATCGGAAATATTACTGTAAATATTGTGATTATACATATTCAGAGAATGAAATTCGAGAAAAATGTGGTTTGTAGTTCATAAGGTTTAAAAAAAAACTTTAAATCAAAGATTAGAAAGGTAACCGCGTTGAAATATCTCATACAGAATCATCGCTTCATGGGTAGCATCATCCGCTGCTCTGTGTTTTTCAATGTAATCTGTTGCTGGAAAGAAGTATTCAAAGCTTTCTTGGCAGTTTGGCCACTTATACTTCTTATTCCCTCTCAAAAAAGGAATCCTAAGTATATTTGTGGCAGTTTTCATTATACAAGGTAATTCATTTGGTACATCAATACCTCGGGATTTCAAAAAACCTAAGTCAAAAGATTTATTATATGCAGTTACACTGCACCTTTTAAATATTGCTTGAATTTCCGGTAATACTTCATCTAATAAAGGAGCATTCATCACTTCATCAAAATTAAGATCTGAATTTTCAAAAATCCAAGAATATTTATGTTCCTCTCCAAACATCGGTTCTCTGACAACAGAATTAAATAAAACTTTGGTTTCACCCGTCATTAAATCTAACTCGACAATCCCAATTTCTAGAATAAGATCATAATGTGGATCTAAACCCGTTGTTTCACAATCGACAACAATTACATTCAAATATCGTTCACTTTTATCTCAAATCTGTAATAAATAGCTAAAGCTTTACCAGGTAAATAAAATATTATATTAATCTCTAATTAGAGAATTAATTTCTTCTCTAAAGTAATTTTGAAAATATTATTTATACTATTCTAGACTGGTTTAATTTACTAATGGACTTCATTGAAAATTTTGCTAAAGAAGGTAATAATACCTTTTAAGTTTTCGAAGAGTCTAAGATCTGTTCTTTGTGAGTAATCCTCTTTAAACCTTAGATTTAATAAAGCTCAAAATGATTGAATTAACTATAATCTAAAAGTAATCTAAGAGTCCACTTCGAGTTCACAATACTAAACTATATATTAAACCTTGTTATATATTTATTTAGCAAACAAAAAAGTGATAAAAAAAATGACCCAAACTTATGAAACAATATTGGAAATAACAAGCCAAGAAATTAAGGAACCTGAAATTCAAATTCTTATAGAAAGTGAAACCGACGAATTACTTGGAGATTTAAATCCAAGATATTTTGAGGAGATATATTCTCTTGAGGAAGCGAAAAATAGAGCTGAAGCATCAAGAATAACTCCAGGTTTTAATAACAGTTTCTTTGGCGGTTTTTAGAAATAATAAAAAAGTTTTTTTAATTCTTATTTTATAAATTTTATAATCGAATTCATATTTCTCATATATTTAACTACCCAGATTTTTTTTTTGATGGTTTTTCGGTTTTGATTAATTCATCAGTTTTTATATTCTATCAAAAATCTTTATTTTTCACTAATTGAAGAAATTATATAATAAATTATACTTCTATTCTTCATTGAATCCAATTTATGAATTAAAATGCAAAGTATCATATCTTATATAACTCGTTAAAATTTTTAAAAATTAAAAAGTTCCAATTAAAAGACCAAATTAAAAAAGAGATTAAACTTGAATTAAGTTGGGTAAAAAACGAGAACGACTCGAGTCCTGGATTTAGGCCAGTAATGTCTATTGAAGAATTTTTATAATAAATTAGATTTTAATACAAAATTATCCAATTCAAGACTTTTAATCATTCATTACGACTTTTTTTTCTTTGATACTTTTCCTTCTCCTATTAATTCATCTGCTGTTTTATAGAGAGATTTTTGTGGTTGGTTTAAACTTTTTATCTTCTCTTTCACCATTGTTCTAATTTGCACTGATGATTTCTTGTAGACTTTTGGATTCAGTTCTGATATAAAAGGGGAGATTCGCATAGTTTGATATCCTCTAGAGCCTTGAACTAAAGATGGAGATATTAGATATAGTTTATCTTTAGTTCTTGTTACAGCTACGTAGAATACACGACGTTCTTCCTCAAGACCTTCAGAATCTCCTTTAACTCTTGACGATGGAAAGAAATCCTCGCATAGCATGGGTATGAATACAACTCTCCACTCAAGGCCTTTTGCTCGGTGAATTGTTGATAAAATTAAAGGTTTTTCTTCTTCTTGTCGATTACCAGCTAAAACTGTTTTAGATTCTAAATTGGATAAGTTCAAGCTTAGATTTTCAAGCAGTTTTCGAATGGTTGGAAAATTGCTTGCGTATATACTAAATTGATTTAGATCATCTATCCTGTCTTGCCAATTATCATATTTAGATTTAATATGATCCTCTAAGATAGACGTTAATTCTTTAATTGCATCAGAGGGTGTGTCTTCTGGATTAAATCCCACCAACTTCTTTGCGTGGGATATTATATTTTTTATTCCTTCCTTAGATATTCTCGATCCTTTTAATTTTTCGGCATAGAACATCTTATTGATTAATAGATCTATTGGATTTTCGACTTTTGAAATTTCTTCAAAAATTTTGGTTCCTGATGAAGATCCTATTCCTTGAATTATTGTGAAAATACGAGACCATGAAATTTCATCGTATTGATTCTCAACAATTCGTAAATGAGCAATCACATCCTTAATATGTGCCTTCTCAAAAAATGCGACACCAGCTCTTACTTCATATGGTATATTTTTTGCTCTCAATTCAAGCTCAATTCGCAGTGAATGAAATCCTGCACGAACTAGAATTGCCATATCTTCTAACCTATAACCATCTGAACGTAAATTTAAAATTTGATTGGCAATAAAATAACCTTGTTCTTTGTCATCTCCCACATTTACTTGGAATGGTAAAACTCCACTGGGACGAGTTGCTTGCATAGCTTTTTTGAATTGCTTTACGTTATGTTGGATTGAGTTATTCGCTAAACCCAATATCTGAGGTACACTCCTATAATTATAAGTTATGGTATATCTTTTACAATTCTTATATTTCTTTTCAAAATTTAATATGTTTTGAAAATTGGCACCTCGAAATGCATATATACTCTGAGCATCATCTCCTACTGCTATAACATTGTGATCTGGGTTTTGTTTGACAATCTTATATATAATTTCATCTTGGATATAATTGGTATCTTGATATTCATCAACAAGTATATATTTTATATTCCTTGCGATTAATTGAGCGACTGATCTTTCATCCAATAATTGATTCCAATAGATTAGTAAGTCGTCAAAGTCAACCAAATTATCCTGTGCTTTTTTCTCTCCATATATTCTATAGACTTCTTCTAATTTTTTCATTACATCTTCACTATCAAATTGAGAATATTTCCAAAGAAGGATCTCTCGAATAGATTTATTACAATTTATTGAAAATGATAAGATTGCTTTAGTCATTTTAGCATTAGGGAAGCGTTCTTCGATTTCTTTTACATTAGCTTTTTCGATTGAAAGTTTTATTAAAGCTCTTGCATCAGTTTCATCCATAATTGTATAGTTTGTTTTCAGGCCTAGTGTTTTTGCATATCTTCGTATGAAGCGATTTGCGATAGAATGGAATGTTCCTGCCCATATCCCCTTTGGACGTTTACCTAAAAGAGTTTCAGCACGCTTGATCATCTCATTGGCAGCTTTATTAGTGAATGTTACAAGCATAATTTCACTTGGCTTTACTCGAGATAATAAAAGTTTAGCAACTGAATAAGTAATCGTTCTCGTTTTACCACTTCCTGCCCCGGCAATTACTAACATCGGTCCTTTGATATTGTTAATAATTTTTAGTTGCTCTTCATTTAAATCCTCATTAAAGTTTATTTCATTATAGTCTCCTCTAATAATAGAAATCTCTTCTTCCAGAGAGCTGGCATAATCCTCGTCATAAAACTCAAATATATATTCTTCGTCAGAATTATTTTTTCTTTCATTCAATGTGATATTCCAACCATTTTGACAAGTGAATTCATTCTAACATTAATTAGGTATAATAATTAAAACAACAAGAAAAAATTTTTAGAATTTCTGCTATCGTATAATTTAATATACCTATAGATATAGACTATAAAAGCCCAACTAATATTTTAAAGGCTGCTGTTTCATCACCATCGTCGACAGAACTGAGAGTAAAAGTCCTATCATGTTTATCTCGAATTTTGGGTGCTTCTTGACCAGAAATAAATTTCATTCGAGTAGAAGTGTTTTTACCTTCCCACATCCACACTTTTTTTCCATGCATATCTACAAAAATTAGGATTTTATCCGAGTCTAGCAAATCGAATAAAGGGATGTTTTCCTTAATTTTTACTTCTGCAAATTCTTCGCTATCATTGTCAAATTGATATAAAATTATCAAATTTCTATCAGTTGAATTTCTTTTTCTATATGATTATATTTTTAATAAGCACTATTTAAATTTTTAATTTTTAAACGTAATTTTAGGAAAAAACACCTTCCCATTATTAATCCTCAATCACATATTAGATCTTGGATCATATAACTGTTTTCGAATTTATAATGTAGATTATAGAATTCGTTAAATTTCTTTACCTTAACAACATGAAACACTCACGTGCTAATTATAAAATAGAATAAGATGATAAATTCAATAATTTCCTAACTTATAGAATGTTATTTGATATGATATAGTTATTTTCCAACTGCACTTTTTCATAATAGTCCATAAAATCATTACCGTAATAATAACAATTTTCAGTGCTAATTGCCGGGCAATCTAAACATTCAAAACCTTTACACATTTATACCAGTTTCTTATATCATTTATATCATTTAAAAATTATTTTGAAACTGCCTTCTTTTTAGAGTAGAAATTAAATGACCCCTAGAAAGTAATTGTATTCCGAATTGAGAACTATAATCCCGAGAAAAATCAGTAATGATATTACACACCATTATACCACCTTCGATATTAGTATCAATGCATGCTTTATGTAATTGTCGTAGCTGCGTAATTGAAATCTCTCTTTTCCAATCCCTTATAAACACACCAAAAGTGTTCAGTTTGCTTTTAATAACAGCATCGAAAGACCAAGATTTTCCAGATTGCCCTTTAACCTGCACTGGACCTTTTACAAATTCATATTTCTCGGAAAAAACATTTTTCGCTAAATCTGTTAAACTTCTATCTGAAAATGTCATTTACACACACAACAGTTAAATTATCATATTCTTTCAGTATTATGTAAATGTTATTTCAATAATATTACTTAAAAATAAGTATTATCCAGAAAATACTTCCTTTTTTTTCCCTAACTTTTCTTTTTTAACTTTTTTTAATTTAATGATTGGATACTCTCCTCCGCTATCTGGCCCATAATCCACACTTTTTATGTAGTCAAATAAATTTTGTTGTAAAAAATTAATGAGTACAGTTGTAACTTTATCACAAACAGAACTACATTTTAAAAAATCACATTGTTTGTTAACCCTTTGGCAATATTTCTTTAATTGTAAAGAATATCCCTCCGCAAGTAAAATTGAAATGTAATCCCAATTGTCTTTAAATCCTGAGATTTCATGTGGAGATGCTTTTTTCAATGACTTTCTTAAGTGACCTTCTGAAATGCTTCTTGAAAGTCTCTCATTAATGTTTTTCATTTCTTTTTTAGCTTCAAGTTTACAAAGAAAGATATAATATTGCAATAACGCCTCTGCTTCCTTGGATTTATCAGGATCAATAATTTTCCACCCACTTGCTCTTTTACAACTTATCTCTTTATTTTCAGGATTAGAAAAATTAGTGGGATAAATCCAGCACTGCGGAGGTTTAATCCCAGAGTTATGAACATGACAACCATTAATACTATTATCAAACAAAAAGCATTTTGCTTTTTTTTCATCAAATCTTAATTTAAAGCTAAAAACATCACTTCTAATAAAATCACTCTTCTTAGCAAATCCTTGCTTAATATATTCTTCAGCTAATATTTTAGGTATGTCAATCTTTATTGAACAACAATCCCCATGACATATATCCAAACAATCTGGACCTTCAATTGCTGATTTCATTAAAGAATTAAATTTTTTAACAACATCCCAAAATTTGTCGGCAACCACAGTAATGTATAACAGTTTAATAGATATCTTTAATCATAAGGAGTGGGTATCACTTAATTATTTTTTGTTTCTAAATAAGTTTAAATTACCATAGTTTTATTATTTAGTAAATTTTGATAACAAAATTTGTATAATTAAAATTATATGAGTATCTTAAAATGTCAAGTAATTTAATAATCATAGATATTACAGAAGAAGAAAAAATTATCCTCGATGGATCACAAAATCTGAAAGAAATCTCTGGAAATGGTACTCTTGTTATAAAAAATCCTACTCAAAAAAGTAGACTGTGGAATTTGAATTGTGATATTAAAGAAAACCTAAACACGTCAATCGATTCTAAGGAGTTATCTATCGGCACTTTAAATCCTTCACAAGAATTTACTAAAGACTATGAGATAAAAGAGCTCAAGGAATCATCATTGAAAATAGAGGAAATATTTGATGCAGAAAAATCCATAACTGGTAAAGTAAACAATGCCTTTCTTTATAATCAAGATAATAAATGCAGTCTAAAGCTCATACTTACCAACCGATTGAATATACCTATATTAGAAATAAAATTACAGCGAGATATACCCTCATTTATTCAAGAAATTGAGATGAGAGATCCAAGTCTTGGGGAGGCAACCCTAAAAGAAGAAGGAGGTAATAGAATTCTCTCCTGGGATTTACCATCATTGGATGCTCAAAATACAGCTGAGTTTGAAATATTTTTTACAGTGAAGATAAATGAATTATCTCCTCAAGCAATTGGAGCATTAAATGTAAAATACTTAATTAATAACTATAAGTTAACAATGATAAATCCTGAAGTTAGAGGATTAACTGATTCGATGAGCGGAATTGATCGGGATGAAGGTTCTCAACCAGGTATGTGGGATTGTAATGTGGAATTTATTAATGAATCTGAATTTCAAGTAAAGCTAGAAGATGCTAAAGTTACTCAAAAAATCCCAACAGGGGTAGAAACTGTTGCTTCCCAAACACCGGAGAAGGTTCTAAATCCTGATGAATCATGGGATTTTGATTTTCAAGTGGAGGCTAAGGATGTACCTGAATTAAGTTCTGAAATAGGTTTTACACCACTTTATGTTTTAATTCCCAGAGTTATTGGTGAAATTGTAAAAGAATCAACTATATACGCAGTTTTGAGTGCTACAATTGAGAAAGAAATTATTCCGCCTGAAGTGGATGCATACGCTAACACTGATATGAAAATCGTTAATACAATCGTTAACAATGGTTCTTCTAATATTGAAAAAGTGTTTATTAAGGATGAAATTCCACCTGATTTTGTCCCACCTTTAGTAAAAGATTTGTCTATCACATTGGATCCTATTGATATTAGCTCAAGGGAAGAATTTGTCAAAAAACTTCTAATTGATCCAAGCGATCAAGATTTTTCTAAGAGTCATTCAATTTACATTGAGTTGTATAACCTTTCAAATGAATTTCTCCCTGGAAAAACCATAATAATTTCCTATTCTCTTTTAGCGAGAAATCCACGACCACCTACTGAAACAAAGTATATGACTCCCGTAAAAATAGATATTAACAGCCCCGTTGAGGGAAAATATTTCATTAAGACACCAGATGAAGAACCAGAATTAAAAGTTAGATATGTTAAGCGTAAACTTAAAACACTTAAAAGTATCAAACCTGGATTTACTGAAGGAGAATTTAGTATTGGAGTAAGAGTTCAAAATAAAGGAGATGTTGAATTAGAAAATGTGTTAGTTAAAGATATAATTCCCACAGGGTTTAGTTTGACAGAATTCACACCTCCTGAAGGAGCAACTCACGAAGTCGCACAAGTAGGTGATCTTTCAGAACTACATATAAAGGTAGCTGAAATTAAAGGTGGTTCTTCTGTGAGCATTAATTACAATTGTTCTGGGTCTGGTGATTATCCACGATCAGAACCTGTTATTATTGTATTGGGAAGAGGAGGAGGAGAGTCGTCGGAGTCCTTTGGAACACCTCCAGCAGGTACAGAAACACCAAAAGCACATGTAGCAGATTCACAAGCAGGAAAAATACATGATACATTTATTGATTTATTTAAAAAGGTTGACCAAGCTATAACTGCAGAAAAGCTAAGTCAAATTCTAGAAGATGTTAAGAGTGTTTTACCTCCTGGGCCAGTTCTTCACCAGATATTAGCGTATGCCAGAGAACTGAAAAATATAGGAGATAAAATAATTGTTGGTTCGTTGAGAGATGATGTTTTAAATAAGTTAAAGGATTTTAAAAGCAAATATAATTAAATTTTTTTAAAAAAAATTTTTCTTTTTTTCTAATTCTTAGAATTAGTTCTGAAGGCTTAACAAATTAATAAATGAATTAAAAAAAATAGTAGGAAGCCTTTTTTCTAGAGATATAGACTAACCTTGTCTAAATCTTCTTTCATTTTAGAAATTCTTCCTTCTTGTTCTTCCTGAACGCTTACTCCTTGTTGGTCTTCGTCTATATTCAATTGTTCTTGTTCATACGCTTTTTCAACCATCATCCCGTATCTAATAGCGCTTGCAATTAGTTCTGGTATTAAAGAAACCATCCCTTTAAAGGAAAATATACCAGATAAAACCGACAACCTATTTATCATTTCCCCAAAGGGATCGACGTCAATTTCTGGTTTTTTTATTAAGTCCATAATTCTTTTAAACAAGACCTCATAGAACACTTCAAGTTCTTCTTTTGATAAACTATTTTCTTCTTCCATTTCAATAACCAAACTGAGAATGTTAATATCTTTGATTTAAAAATATATTTTAAATGTATTTAATTTAAAATTTTTCTAAGTTTAAATAAGTTTTACTCAATGCTGTCTGTATGACGATGTATTATAAGACCAGATAATGGTTTAGGATAAAAATAGGTAGATTTTTGAGGCATAATTTCTCCTAGTTGAGTAATTCTCTGAATTTCCTCTAAAGTTGTCGGATTAACTATAAAAAGTGCATCGATTATTCCTTTATCAACTTTTTCCAAGCCTTCTTCTCCATCTTTTATAAAAGAAATATCTTCATGTCTAACGTTGAGACAATTCTTAAGTAATATTTCATGCAATATAGGGAGTGATAAATTCTTCCACTCTTTTGAGTGATTTCCTAATATATAATCTTCAATGTTAATTTCTTTTTTTAACTTTAAAAAGAAATATTTATTTTTAAAATAACATCCATAAACATGATTTCCCTTATTGATTTCCATTAGGTTTCTAAGGTCTTGGAAACTTTTGATATTTTCTGTAATAGTAAAAGAAGTATTAACCCTATTTCTAAATTCTTTGAGATTCTTAACGGGGAGCTTATGAATTTGACGGTGGCTTGTATAGATAATTAACCCAGGATCATTGAAATCTATAAAGAGTGCCATGATATATTTACATCCGCCATTCCGACTATGACGAAGACATGTAATATACCGATGATGACCATCAGCAATAATCACGGGATGGTTTTTTATGATATTTTGAAATTCTTTAATATCCTCTTCGTTTGATACCATCCAAATTTTATGAGTGAAACCTTCTCGATCAAGTGTCTTAAGAAACGGTTCTTTCTCCACATACTTTTTAAATATTTTTATCGCAGATCCGTTTCCGTTATATATAGTAAATATTGGCGAAAAATTTGCATCAGTTTTTTCAATAATATTTAACCTGTCTTCCGTAAACTTCTTGAAAGTCATTTCATGGGGAACAATTCCATCCACCGCGGGAAAAATTTCTGCCAGTTTTAATAGGCCGACAAAACCGTATCTAGTTATTTTTTCTTCAGTATCAGGTCTTAAATATTCTATTCCATATATACAAATGCATCTGTTTTTATTTGAGATTAAAGTACTATTTTCAATCATCTCTTCTAATTTTCTACCCGCACCTTCATAACTCTCAGGAAGAATCACATGACATATGTTATTAGGATTTTTATTTTTCAAATTTTGTTTTTCTTCTTCTGAAATTACATCATATGGTGGAGCAATTAATGATCTTAAAACAGATGGATCCTTTCCTTTCCTGTAATAAAAACATTTAAGAGATATTAATTCGGGCATTTAAGAGATAACCAAAAATCAATCAAGATTCTATATAGAGTAAAAGTTACTTGAAGGATAAAAAGTTTCGGTTAAGAAATTATTAAATTCTTAATATTTTCATTTGAATAACGAATGGATAAAATTCTTAGGTTTTTAACTAGTCCATTCTGAGTTTCGAATAGAATTTTTAACGTTGTGAGAATTAGGCGGGAAAACAAGCTTTCAATAAATTAAATTAACAAAAGAAAATTATCCAATATGCTACAAATATATTGAAAATAAAATCTCATTTAATAGAGAAGTTTTATGTTAATTTTAAGTTTCATCTTCATAATCATATTCCTGTTAAACTACTTCACTTACTGGGTTATATGGATAAAAATTACAGAACAAAGAAGTAGTTCCCTTTCATTCTATAAGAAAATTTTTCCAATTATATCGATCATTTGTATAAATACCATCCCAATTATCAATTCAAGCTTTTTAGAACCATTTTTTAATGAGAATGTAAGTTACTTCTGGCATTACTGGATTTGGTTTTTTCTACTAGGTGTAATCTTCTTAACCGTAGGATTTAGAATATATTCACTTGAAAAAAGAATTCAAAAACTTGAGCAAGGAGAAGAAAAAGAACACAAATTGTTTACTATAGGGGTGTATAAGATTGTTAGACATCCTAATTGTATGGCTTGGTTATTGATATTTATAGGGACCACATTTATTTTCGATTCAATTATTAGCTTAATTCTAATTCCTATATTAGTAATATTGACACAACTAAATGGATTTTTAAGAGAGAAGTATATTTTGTATCCTAAGTTCGGTGAAATTTATGAAATTTATAAACAGAAAACACCCTATAGGATAATATCTCCACCTTACAATTACTTACTCGTTATTATAGCCATCTTTGTAGTTTATATTGGATTTATAAATTTTGAGTATATATTTTAAATATCAAGGCGTAAATGAAGAAATATATCTAGATTTATAAAAATCTAATAATAACTCTTAGTAATTAGGATTTTAGGTTCGCAATATCTGTATAAATATGTAAAAAATTAAATTGATTCTTAATAGACTGTTTTGATCCTTATTATCTCTTTATGTATTAGATCCAATAAATGATTAATCTCGAAAAGTTGTTGGTTTATAACGTTAACCTTTTGTTCTAAAATTTCTGGATCTGCTAAAGTCAAGTGTTCTAATTCTTTCCTTACGATATTATAGGATCTTATTTGATTTAACCTACTTTGCATTTTTTTTATGGTGAGCTCAAAATCCCGCTTATAATTTCTTAATCTTCCGAAAATATTATCTATAGCATCAATTTTAGTAAACATTTTATTAATATCTTCTTCTAATTTCAAGCTCTTTGCTATTTCTGCGATACTTTCAAAATAAGATATGACCAAATCTCGTTGATTTCTATTTAGTGTTTTAGTCTTAAAAATTTCCTCTGGAGTTATATTATCGAGAATATTGGATATATATTTGATCGCTACCTTTTTGTTCCAAAGCCCTCTTTCATATTCGGTTGTTAACCGATTATGATTTGCTGCTTCTACCGAATTATCAGTCCCAAATTCCTCGAAATCGGTTATTAATTCTAATTCATCTAATTCTAATTGAGTTATTAATGGTGAAAATCTTACTTGTAGTTGTTTTTTTCCAAAAAATTCTTCACCTTGTCTTAAAATCTGAGTATAATCTTGAACCATTTCCGTACCAATTGGCGCAAATAACACTCCACTTTCTTTATCAAGTTGATTCAATAAAGGATAAATTTTTTGTTGCTCAATTGCACCAGTCACAAGAATTTTTTGCCATGGATATAAATCTGGTGCTCCATTCAGAGGATTTTTTATAATTATGGTTACTCGATCATCGAGTTTTAACTTTTTTAAATTTTCCGTAGTGAGTTTTGCAATATCCGGATTTGCTTCAAGGATTATTATCTCACCTTTAGGCGCTAATTGATGTGCTAATGCAGCAATATATCCACTCTTTGCTCCTAATATAAGAAGATCATCATTTTCTTCAAGACTTAACCCCTGGAGCATAATTGTTATCATATGAGGAGCCGAAATTGTTCTATAGCTTCTAGGATTCTTCTCATCATAATAAAAGAGATTTGGTACATCATCATAAAATTTAGCTATCTTCTTGAATTTTTCAGGTATAAAATGTTCTAAAGGAATGTCTATGAATGCTTTGATAAGCCTTTTATCTTTTAAGATTTCTCTATATATTAACGCATCTAGGAGCCGTTTTTTCTTGGCTTTTAAATTGTCTTTTAGTTTATTGTTTCTATCCAAATTTATCAACTTATCCTATTAAAAAAGTAATATAAAAGTAACTTATTATATTTTGTTATAATAACTTTTAACAGTTTTTTTCAATTCTATATCCTTGGATCAATATATAAACAAGGATTTATAAGAATGATTTTTTTAGATATAGAAAATATAAAAGACGCCAAATTCACATTAAGTTTGGTGTTCTTGAATGTTATGATCTTTTTGATATTTAACTGGACCTTACCAATAGATTTTCTTTTATTTTTTGTCCAAATAAATAGAAGCATCATAAACAACTTTGAGATATGGAGACTTATTACACCAATATTCTTTCATGCCAATGAATTACATTTGTTTTCAAATACAATTGCCTTGTTATTGTTCGGAGCTACTGTGGAGACTAACCCAAAATTTTCAAAGCTAAATTTTTTATTAATTTATTTCATCTCTGGGTTTATTGGAAACTTATTCTCATTATTCTTATTACCGTTCGATACAATTAGTTTAGGAGCCTCAGGAGCGATATTTGGCCTAATTGGCGTCGCATTAATCATTGTAATAACAGATAATCGCGCTCTCTTACCTTTCGCCCTTTTATATATAGTGTATTTTATTATAGCCTCTTTTATGCCCGGAATTAATATTTGGGCACATATCTTTGGTTTAGTGGTTGGGCTTCTGTTTGGCTATTTATTCTATTCTAGGAAAAATAGTATTAGGTAATTGTATTAGACCAACATCATTTTTTCTTTTTTTTCATCTTATTTTCCATTGTAAAATTTTTAGGGCAGATTGTGTTTAATGGGCAGATTTCACATTTTGGATTTTTAGGTAAACAGATTTGCTGACCAAATCTCACAAATAAGCGGTTTATCTTTATCCACAGATTTTTAGGAATCTTATTTTTTAAAGCTTCTTCTGTCTTGTCAGGACTTTTCGTTTGCACCAATCCTAACCTGTGACTTATACGATGTACATGAACATCCACTGGAATAGCGGGAATCTTATAGGCATAAACTAACACACAATTCGCTGTTTTTGCACCAACTCCTGGTAAATTTATCAATTCTTCAAAATCAGGAGGAACCTCACCATTATATTCTTCTAAAAGTCTTTTTGAAACTTCTTTTATTCGCGCTGCTTTTACTTTATAAAAACCAGAGACTTTGATTAGTTCTTCAAGTGTAACTATTTCTGCTTCAGCTATTAATTGAGGGGTATTATATTTGGCAAATAATCTTTCAGTTGCAACTCTAGTATTAGAGTCTCTTGTTCGAGCTGAAAGTATAGTTGATATTAAGATTTTAAAGGGATCTTGCTTTTTATTAGCTAATTCATCTAAGTGAGCTTCCCCTTCAATCGCAGAATCAATTTTACTTAAAATTTCTTCAAAATTCATTTTTTCGCTCGTTTTTCAAAAATATATACTTTTCTCTTAATAATTTGGCCTTTCTTAGCATCAATTAAATTTTTAATAGGAGTATTAGGAAATTGAAGTTTTGGGTTTAATTTTTTTATTAATCTATTAGAATCTAGTATTGGGACTAGTTCAAACTTATAATTCTTAACAATTTTTTCGAGGTTTAATTGAATATCATTTCCATCCACGGTGTTAATGATAGGGGCAACAAGACATATTCTTCCTTCATCTTTTAATACTTTATATGATTCTTTAAAGAAATCGTTATAGAGGGGCTCTAATTTTGTGTCCACTAATTCTTTCGCTTGAATATAGTATGGTCTTTTTAAAAAAAAAGGTCCTAGTTCTGGTTCTGTGCAAATCCCATCAAAAAAGTTCTCTTTAAACATAGTTGAGAGATTTTTTATATCAATTTTTAATATTTGTTTTGTTAAAAACATAGGAGATTCTTCTTCTAATACATCTACCATCCAGTTTAAATTTCGTAAGGTGTTTTTAACTTTCTTTTCCTCTTTATCTGAGCCATAAATTTGAAAATCATGCAATAATGCAAACATTAAAATTGTTCCATTTCCCACAAATGGGTCAAGGATTTTTACATTTTCCCTGCTATTAAATAAATTTAAAAAATTTAACATCATCAATGAGAGTTTGGGGGAAATGCTACTCTTAAATTCTTTAAAAGGTCGCTCTTCATCAATTTTCTTTTTAAAATTAGGATCATCAACCATGAATGTTCTAGCTAAATAAGCACCCTCATCTGTAAATCCGAATATTATTTCAGCTCTATTTTGGGTAAGTAACTCATATTTAATTACGATATGAGGAAATATAGGATTTAAGTTCCCCTCTTTAATGTTTTTTTCTGGATATTTAAAATAAAGGACTTTTACCGCTCCCTTTTGTTTTAGAAGCTCCATTATTTCTTTATTTAAAAAAGGCAAAAAATGTTTTACCAAAATCTTAGAGTAATATTCTTCATCATAAAGATTTGGATATATTGATACGGCGAAGAACATACTCTCATATATCTTGGGAAAGATTTTATTTTTCCCTGTTAGAGAATTATCGATAACCATTACAATCTTTTTTCGATTTTGCTCTAGGTTTTTATATTTGTGAATATTGAATGGAAATGCTGCTTCAATTGTGTTTATATCAATGAAATCTAATATTTTAGCTATTTTCTGACAACCCCCTAATGTGAATTGGATTTCCATAAGTTCATTTATAAAGTAGGGTTCTTCATGTAATTTATCGAACTCTACAATTGCGATATTAGCTGAATAGTCTATTATCTTTCCCTTGTTCTTGGAATACCTCAGATAATTATCAAGCTCTGCAATTGAAAGTTGCCAATTTGAACCTAAAACGAATAAAAATCTTTCCATAAGTAAGAACAAAAAATTCTGTAAAGTTTAGAATATTCGATATAATTTCTATTTTTCGAATAAACTGAGATATAAATTCTTCAATCTAATTTCCATCCTTTTTATCTAACCATTCTTTAAAAGCTTTAGTTTGCTTTCCATGCCAAATGGCATTTTTTTGATAGCCTTTTTCGAATTCTTCTATCTCTTCTTCCAGATCATCTAAAGATGATTCTAGTATCTCTGTTTCTTTCTCACCTTCCTCAAGATCTATTGATAATTCGTAATGTTCTCCTGTAATTTCCTCAAGCGCACTCATAATATCTTCAAGATCTTCTTTTTTTCGTTCTTGTAAAGGCACTTTCTCAAGAACTGTTTCTTCAGAATCCTCTTTTATTACTTCTTTTTTTGTTTTCTCAAAAGCTTTTTTTCTTTCCAATTTCTCTTGTTGCGTGTCCTTAATCTCCTTAATTATAGTTTCATAATTATCTTTGAAATATTTTAAACTTACATTGATAAAATCTGAAAAACTCTCCCAATTCTCATTTTTTATAATATTTTCAACCCAATAATATAAATCTAAGTTTAATTCAACTGTTACGGGTTTTCCTTCTGTTTCTACTCCGGTTGTCAACCAACTTAGAATATTAGCTATTAATATATCATTATCAAAGGATGTAAATCCATATTCTCTTGTAAGAGAAGAAAAAATACTGAAGTTCCCAAGTCCCACAACCCTTCCTGAATAATATTCCACAGCTACCAACAGTGGAATTTTAGGGGAATCTTCTTCAACCCAGTCGTTTCCATCAAAAATCTTATGCCAACTATTTAATCCAGATAGTAACAGTTCATAGACTTTGATATTTTTTTCATCTTCAAGATAATCTAAAATTCCTATAGAACATGAGCTTGAAAAAACTATTTTCTTAATCTGTTCTGTTATTACGTGGGGTATAAAACTTGATATAAGGGGTCTTTTTTGAAGTTTAACGAAATTCACAGAGTCATTTATCTCATCTGATATAAATTCAAATCCGAAATTTCTTGTCAATTCATTTAAATTTGTTTTATTAGTATGATCTCCTCCACTAGAACTTGTTATTAAAAGATTTCCACCATTTTTTACATAACTTTTGAGGGTATTAATTTCATTTGGCTTCAAGTTTTCATTTCTTGGCGTTGACAAGATTATAGCAGTATATTTCTTTAAATCATTTGCAGAACTCAGCCCCTTTTCAATTTTAGAAACTGAATATCCAGAAGTAAACAAAAATTGGGTAAATTCCGAAAAACTGGATGCTTCTAACGCTAAAATATTGCTGTGGCTATTATCAAGACCAATGATAGCTTTATCTGGCAAGTCAATCCATTCCTCTTAATTTTGAACTTGAATAAAAAGAAAAAATCTCTTTATTTCCTATAAGATATACTTCTCTTATCCTATAAATAAAATTATCTAATTTTTTTTCACAAATATATCTAAAACTGTATGAAACAAATTTGGACCATAACTTTTTACAAGCCTATGGGAATTTAAATTACAATTATATTGTTCTTCTTGACAAACTTCCTCAAAGTCTTTAAACAGAGAGCTATGATCATCTTTCTCAACCACCCCTTCAAAATGAAAAACTGTGCCTTCTTTTTTAGTTAAGCTTAGTGCTTCTTTAATAAAATCTATTGGTGCAGGAAAAACCCCCATAATTACACGATCAGCTCTTAATCCAGATTTACTTAATTCTATGACTTCCTTTTTACAATCTCCATTAATTGCTATTATTTTTTCTTCCAAATGGTTGAGTTTTATATTTTCGAGTAAAGTTTTGTAGGATTTGGGATTAAGTTCAATGCTATAAATTTGCCCTACTTCGGAATGTTTTGCTATAGGTAATGAAAAATACCCTATACCGGCAAACATATCTACTATTTTCTCCCCTTTTTTGACCAATGTTGCTAAAAATCTCCTTTCGTTAAGATTTCCTTGACTAAACATAATTTTTGTTATATCAAATCGATATATGATACCGTGCTCTCTATGCTCTACAATAGGATTATCCTCTCCAACGAGAAATTCGATATTCTCTGGTTCTCTAAATGACCCAATAATACGACCCTTGTTAATATAGACACTCCTTATTTTGGAAAGTAGATCTAAATAAGCTTGACCAATAATTTCTTTTTTTTCCAACAATTTTGGATTTAATTTCACAATAATAATATTTCCTAAAGTTTGGAAGCCGCGTGGGAGAATTGAAAGTTCTTCCTCAGTTAAAACATCACTTAACTTTTCTGTTAGCCTCTTTTTAAAACTCATAAACTTTTATTCTTCTTATACTATTTTTTGTATTTAGAATTATAATATTCTGTTAATTGACCTAATTCTGAATCAAGGTAAATTATTATATTATAATAAATCAATCATAATATACTAATAGTAAATTTATCTAAAATTAATAATTTTGAAAAAGATTCGTTAAATAAGTGAAATATTATGCCGAGTTTAGATGATTTTATAGTTGACGAAAATAAAGTATGGTTTACAGAAGGCTATTGGCCAGAAGGAGTACCAAAACAGTTGAAAGATGTTAATGATGTCAAAATCACTACAATGTGGGAGGGATATCTTCATACCGCTGATTACTATGGAACGTGGGATAATGATATCTGTGTGTTTGTCTATAAGTCATACATAGAGCGAGTGAAACTGAGAACTCTTTTTGAATATGGCAAGAGGTTTGGGACTTTTCTTTCCGATAACTTGGGAATAAAACAAGGGGATGTGGTTGCAATTGATGTACCGAATTCAATCAACTTTGTAGTTGCGTATATGGGCTGCCAATATATTGGCGCGATCGCACAAGGTATTAATATGACTTATAAATCCATGGAATTACTACATTCTCTAAAAATGACTGATGCAAAGGTTTTTGTTATGATGGATATGCTCTATATCACTGGCCCTAAAGATGTATTACCTCAAACAAGTGTAAAAAATGTAATTGCTACAAATTTTGCGGAATTTCTAACTGCAGATCAAGGAACTATTGAAGGATTAGGAATTCCAAGCGCGAAAGATGCAATTCCTGATGAAACTGAAGATTATAAAGTGCATTGGATGGGGGATATAATAAAGAATACAGAACCTAAAGAAATAAAAGTTGATATTGATCCCTGGACAACTCCTGCTGTGTATCTTATGACTGGTGGAACTACAGGATTACCTAAAGTAGCTATGCTTAGCCATGCAAATCTGGTTGCTAACATATATATGGTTAAAGAATGGGTCAAATTATCTCCTGGAATGATTACTATTGGAAGTATCCCATTTTTCCACAGCTTTGGGATGACTTGCGTCATGAATGGTGCTTTAAATTTGGGTATGCAGATGGTCCTTTTTCCAAAGCCACCTACTGATGATTTATTATGTGAAACAATAAATAAATTGGAAGCTCCTCAGGGAATCATTTATATTGGAGTTGAAATGCTATTTAAGAGGCTAACAGATTTCGCACAAAGTATGGGAGTTGATCATTTTAAGAAAAAATATGATTTTTGGCAAAAATTAACATACGCTAATTCTGGTGCGGGACCATTACATGACTATGTGAGGATTCCATTTGAAGAAATCTTTTGCCCGATACGAGTAGGTTATGGATTAACAGAAACATCACCTATTCATAGCGTAGCTCCTTTTTGGGGACCAACTAAAACGGGAAAATTAGGTTTACCAATGCCTGGTGCAGATTGGGCTATTTTTGATTCCGAAAATTTTGAAGCAGGACCCATTTGTGACGGAACTAAGGAAAGAGGAGGTTTTGGAGTCGAAAACACGGGTGAGATTTGCATTGCTGGTCCGCATGTTATGATGGGATACTTAGGAGTTCAAGAAGAACAAGAGGATAACTTAAAAATGTGGAATGGACAAAGATGGCTATTAACAGGTGATATTGGATTTATGGATGAGCAAGGATGGGTAGAAATTCGCGATCGTAAGAAATCATTGATTAAGGTTTCTGGTCATTCTGTTTTCCCAAAGGAGGTTGAAGATTTACTGGGAAATCATGAAGCTATCGATGAAGTTGCTGTCGCAAGTCTACCTGATGAAAATACAGGGGAAAAAGTTAAAGCATGGATTACATTGAAGAAAGGTTACAAAGTTGGTAAGAATATAGAGGTTGAAGATATAAAGCAATGGGCTTTAAATAATATGGCAAAGTGGAAAACTCCTCGCTTGATTGAAGTTGTACGGAAGATGCCTGTTAGCATGACTGGAAAAGTTCAAAGACGTGAACTACAAGAAAAGGATATAGATAAACTCAAGGAAGGAAAACCCATTAAAGGCTAGATCTATTTTGTTATAACCTAAAATTTTTTTATATTTATTTTTTCTTATTTATTCAATGAATTCCAAGAAAATTCGTTTTATTAAGTAAATTTTTAAGACCTGATTGAGATCAGTTTAATAATAATAAAAAAGATGATTGCTTAAGAAAATGTCATTACAAAAAACTCGAGAATTTATTCTCCAAGAGAAAATGATTTCTTTAACAGATAAAGGTAAAATAATGAATTTAGATAAAGAAGTCCTTGGAACCTTTGGAGGTAAAGTAATACAAATCGGTAATACATACAGAATAAGAGACCTTGATGATACACCTCTTTTGACTATACATGAAAAAGTAATTTCAATGCGCTCGGCCTATACATTCTATAAGGGTGGTGAACAAGATGACGATAAACTCATCGGGAAAATGAAGAAGAAAATTGTATCGGTAAAGCCAAAATTTTGGTTCGAAGATCCAGATGAAAACAAAGTTTTCACCATGAAAGGCAATATTTTCGCCTTGAAATACAAAATACTTAAGGATGATAAGGTTGTCGCAGAAATACACAAGAAATTATTTAAGAGTATAATCAAGGGAACCTATGGAATTAAGATGAATCCAGATTTGGATGACGACTCTGCTATGCTTGTTTTAGGAATAGTAATAATGCTCCATCATGAAAAAGAAGAGGATAGTAAACGAAGCCGTCGGCGATTCTGATTTTGTTTTTTAATACATAAAAAAGATTATAATATTTTATTTTACTTTTTTTTATTCAAATCTTCTACGATAATTAGCATAATCACATATTTTTGTTAACGTATTAACAGGGCGGTCCCAGAATTGAAAAACAATCCCACCGTGTTCTCTTATCTTTTTTGACCACTCATCTGCATAACTTTGAGGGTTAATGTATATTACAGGAACAGAATATTTGTGAGACGCTTTAATTGTTGGAGGGATCAAAAATGTATCCATCTCTTGCATTCTATCTTCCATATCAGTTCTCATTTCTAAATATTGAGAAATACGACTATTTTGTTGTTCAGATGCTGCAAGAGATCCAAATCCCATTGCCCCATATATTATAATTATATCAATTTCCCCAGATTTCATTAATATTTTTGGAAAGTTTATATATAGGTTAAAGATGTTCATGTCAAAGGTAATATCGATAGGATTCCTCCAACTTGCAGTATGAGGTAACATACTTTTAAATTTTGCTTGAAGAGCATCTGAAAACTCCGGTACAGTTAATCCATTTCTTTCTGCATTGTTTGCAATAAGAGCTCCTGGTCCTCCTGAATGGGTAATTATCCCAATACGTTTTCCTTTGGGATATGGAAAACTCGGAGTTAAAAGAATAGAAGAAATATCTAAGAATTCTTCAACATTATCCGTTTTTATAATACCAGTTTCTTTAATCATAGCATCAAATATTTTCATATTAGCTCCGATTGACCCCGTATGGCTCTTGATGGCACGATTTCCTGCTTCCGAACCCCCTCCATAAATTGTTATTATTGGCTTTTTTGGGGTGATTTCTTTTGCTAATTGGATAAATTTTTTTCCTCTCTTAATTTCTTCAATGTATAATCCAACTACTTTAGTCTCATCATCATCTTTAAAATATTCTAAAAAATCTACTAAATCTATATTAGCTTCATTCCCTAATGATATCGATTTACCCGCGTTAAAATCCGGATATTCAGGATCTAACCAGAGTTGACTAGCTAGTGTTCCACTTTGAGAAGCAATAGAAAACTTGCTCCGTTTCAATTGTTCTCGCCACATCATTGTATTGAATTTTCCGTCACCTTCTGGATAAATCCAGCTATTATAGAGTCCTAGACAATTTGGACCCGTAAATCTAATTCCATAAGAATTAGCTATTTCAATAATTTCATCTGTTAGAGTATTTGTTCGATCTCCTATGAGTTCCCTAAAACCTCCGGAGATTAACACAATCCTTTTAACCCCTTTCTCTCCACATTCTTTAAAAACTTGAGGTACGACTTTGGGTGGAAGTACAATAACAACCAGATCTGGGATTTCGGGAACATCCGCAATTTTCTTATAAGCTTTATAACCCAAAACTATATCCAATTTAAGATGTATAGGAAAGATTTTACCTCTGAAATTCGAATTGATAATTCTTAGGAGAAGCATGGTGCCCATTGTTGTACCGAAAGTGTTATTAGCACCGTAAATGGCAATACTTGCGGGATTAAGGAAACCGTGTAAAAAATGGTCTGACATGGTTTATTTCTTTACTTTTCTGTGAGAGTTAAAAAATTTAAAACTAAATAGAAAAATAAATCCAAATTTTAATACTTAATCAGTTAGAAATCTAGCATTTGAATAGTAAAAAATATAAAGAACAAAATTTAATCCAAATTAAAATACTTAAAACAATTTTAAGAAAAGAAATAAAATTAAATGTGATTTAAATGACAATAGAAACAAATATTACCAAAATGTTTGGTATTAAACACCCCATTTTTTCTGCTGCGATGGGACCTTTTTATACCACAGATCTTTGTGTGGCAGTTAGTGAGGCGGGTGGATTGGGCGTTTTATCCCATACTACAATAAAACGCGGTGCGGATATTGGTTCTGAAACTACAACTAGCTCAGCAAGATTGGGTGCTGATGCTGTAGAAGCTATGAAAGAGAACATGAAGTTTGTTGTAGAACATACAGACAAACCTTTCGGTTTTAATATCAGAACTTCCAGAAATGAGGTACAGGCACCTATAATGTGCAGTGAAATTCCTAAATTTATTATGGAGAATCAAAGATTAAGAGATCAGTGTATTTATGCTCTGACAAGTGCGGGTTCGTCTAGGACATTACCTCAAAGCAAATCATTTCAAGAACTAAAAGAAAAATCTGAGATAAAACATTTTCATGTTGCTCCCGCTTTATGGTTAGCGGATAAATGTGTTGCATCTGGGGTGGATGGAATGGTTGTAACTGGCGGGGAAGGGGGAGGTCATCAATCATACGAAAAAGTAAGTACTCTCGTATTGCTTCAACAAGTTCATAAAAAGCATCCTGATTTTCCAATAATTGCTTGTGGAGGTTTTGCTACTGGTGCGGGTTTAGCTGCAGCATTGAGTATGGGTGCGGGAGGTATTGCAATGGGTTCACGTTTTATTGCCAGTAAAGATGCTGAATTTCATGAAGGGTATAAAGGGGTTGTACCTCCATCTAAAGCTCAGGATACAGTATTAGTCACAGGTGCTTTAGGACCTATTCGTTTGTGGAAGAATGAGTATAGTCTTCACCATGGACTTGTAGCTAATAAAGATGAAAAAATAGCGGAAGAACAAAGAGTTGCCCAGATGACTCGTGAAGAACTGATACAAGAATACATTGCATCTGCAAATGCATATCTAGCGGCTTATAGGGGTGACGTTAAATCAGGAGCGGTTCTTTTGGGCCAGAGTATTGGTGTAATTGATAGCATCGAAAGTGTATCCGATATAATCAATGATATTGTTTCAGAAGCAGAAGGATTAATAAAGAACGCTGCGGCAAAAATAAAATAAATTTACTATTATTCATCCCTTTAATGGGATCTCTTTATTTTTTTTAAAAAATAAGAAGAAAATATGGAATCTTACTTATTTAAACGATTGTAAGTTTTTCCCATTATCTTATAGATGTTTAGATATTCCTTGAAGAGTTTGTCATATACTTTCCGATTCTCTGGATTAGGTGTAAAAATTTTTGATATCTCGCAACATTTTTCGATCTCATCCCATTTAAGATACCCTAGACTAACCGAAGCAATATAAGCGGCACCACGAGCATTTGTTTGAATTGGATCATGAACTTGTTTTATTTTTCTGTCAAGTACATCTGCAAAAATTTGACACCATATTTCACTTTGAGCACCCCCACCAATTATATTAAGTTCTGGTATGACAGGACTATTCTTTGAAATTCCTCGTTCGTTTATAACCCATTTTCTGATAAAATTTTCAATTACAGAGAGTAACCACTTTACATTATAAGTTACTCCTTCAAAGATAGCTCTTATAATATGTTCTCGAGACATTTCATATGATAAATTATACAAGCCTCCACGTATGGTTGCATCATCTACAGGTGATCTTTCCCCAATGAGCCATGGTGTAAAAATAAGGTTGTTTGAACCCGCGGGAACGGTCTCTACTATCCTATCAAAAATCTTGTAAACATCAGGTAAGGCTTCTTCTCTTAAAAGATCGTCTTTATGATACAAAATGTTGTCTCTGAGATAGGATAAAGAACCACCAGCAAGCTGTTGTTCATTTCCCACCATATATCTTCCAGGTATAGCAGAAGGTATACTCCCCAAATTATGAATAATATCTGTTTTCTTATAGGGTATGTGAGTAAAAATCCAATCACTTGTGCCAACATAAATATGTCCTTCATAATCACCAATAGCACCAGACCCAATAGTTGCAGTATGTATATCCGGCGCCCCCATAACGACTTTAGTGTTTTTATCTAAGCCAAGCTCATCTGCAACATCTTTCTTAATTGGCCCTAAAATATCGGTTGTGCTTTTTAAATCTGGAGGTAACTTGTTTTGGTCAACCTTGAATAATTTTAGTAATTTTCTAGAATAGTGAATATTATTTAGATCTCTAGTATCTGTAACCCAATGAAGATGAATTGATGCCGTAGAAGCGGCAAATATTCCAGTTAATTTCATATTAACATAATCTTGTGGTTCTAGAAACTTGTATGCTCTATCATAAATATCTGGAAGTTCGCTCTTAATCGTTAAAATATGGCCGATAGGGTCTTTACCATGTTGAGCTGGACCCCCAGCGGTTCTCTTTATAAAGCTTATTATTTTTCTTACATTATAACCAGCTACTTTCAGTAATCCTTTATTGAGTTTTTCTATATATTTAGCCCCCCGTGTATCCATCCAAATAATAGCATTCATTAAATGATTGCCATCCTTATCCAACGGCACTGTTCCACTCCATTGACTAGTATTACACACACCAACAATATCTTCAACTTTAACTTTACCACTTTCTATCACCTTTTTGGCAGTATTTTTAATAGCATTCCACCAATCTTCTGGATCTTGTTCAACGGCTCCTCCTTTGAGTGCATGGACTGGTGTTTCTTGAAAAGCCCAATCAATTACTTCACCTTGCGTAGATACAATTGCGGATTTAGGACCACCAGTTCCATGATCTATTGCTAAAATATATTTTAATTCCGAGTCTGACATATTTAATATTTATGTTGTTAAAGTAAATAAAGATTTTTGAAACACATGAATATAGAGAGTATAGCAATCATGATAAAACATAAAAGAATTTTTCTATATGATGGTTAAAATCTACCACCCCTAAATTAAGACTAATTTAACCTACTTTTAAATACCAAATTTTTTTTTATACATATAGGTATAAGTTAATTTATAAGTTAATTTTAATAATGGATTACATGCAAAATCTACGAGGATACTTCTTCAATTTTCAAAGTACTGGAAAATACAAAACTCTTAAGATGTACTTCGCTATCTCAATAATTATTTTATTTTCATTCAACTTACAATCAAATGTTCAAGCATTAAAGGAAACTCATTATAAAAAACATTGGATTAATGATTCTGAATTTACTAACTCAACTAGTCCGTGGTTCCCCGTAATTAATGGAGATATTTCAGATGTAAGTGCAAAAATTTCTTCTGAACAAGCAAATTATGAAATTTTAGGGGAGAAAGGTCTTTTTTCTTTAATTGCGGATCCTCCTTTAGATTCAAATTGGACTGCAGTAAGTAATACTGAATATCCAACTCTTCCTGAAAATGCATATATTACCTCTGATGGATGTAGAGTTAGTCATGAATATGATGATCAAACTGCTGTGCAAAACCCAAGTGCACATTGGGATAGAAATTTTACCTTACCAGTTAACTTAACGGATTATATAATTACTTCTGCATCTATTGACTCCATTGTTTATGCAGACGCTAGCTTAAATATAGATAGAGCTGGCGATACTGAAGCTAGAAACGATCACGTAGACTCAATGGATACATATGATATCGGAGATTATGTCAGATTCTACATATTAATTTCAGATTTGGAGAAAGAAATTGTATACGAAGTTGCTCATCTTCAACCAGAAGATTTAGGATCAGGAGATCCTCCCGGAACGGATATTTTACCCGATACTAATATGATAACGGTTCCTGAAGAAGTCTTAATCTTTTACCTTACTTCGGTTTTAAACACAGACAAAAGCAATTTTACATTAACCTTAGGAATTAGACTTCATTTTGAAGATAATATTGCTGATAATTGGGATTATGATAAATTTAACGAATTAATAATAAAATCCGTTAATTTAACATTCACTTATGAAAAGAAAATAGACCAAGCGACAATTATTTCATGGAATCAAATAGGAGATGCTATTAGTGGAAGCAAGATAGAAATAAAGAATGCTACTCTTAACTTCAAATATAAGATTGATCAAATGTGGCCTTTATCATTATCCTTTAATTCTGAGATGAGGATCTTAATCAATAATTATGAGATTGATAGATTCATTAAACTAAGCTCATTTAGCACCGAATTTCAAGAACTTAAGGTAGGTGGATTTGATGTTACCTCAAATATATTGAAAAATACAAATATTTCACTCTCCATTCAAATCTTTATCGCAGATGAATTTGCATTGAATCATCCAATTATAATATCAATTGATGATGTTTATCTTGAGATATCATATGTAGCTTGGTCAGAAACGCCACCTTCAACTAATAATTTAATCTGGATTGCGTTTATAATTTCATTAATAGTTATCGCATTATTAGCATCTTTAAGTTTAAGATCTTATATATTCCAACCTCGCAAACGGAGAAAATTATCCCATTTACGGTTAAGAACCCAAAAGTTTAAGGATATAAACAACATCCAAGGGATTATTTTAATTCATCACCCAAGCGGTCTTCCCATTTTCTCACATAGCTATTCTACATTAATGAAGGGTAAGAAGACTATCTTTTCAGGGTTTATTCAGGCACTCTCAATCATTGGCGAGGAGTTTTCTAAAGAAAATCAGACAATATCGAAAGATATTAAGTCCATTGATAAACTTGACTATCATAATACAACAGAACTTGATCTAAAGAAATTTCAATGTCTCATCTTGGATATAGAAGAATTACGCACTGTGCTTATTTTAAAGTCGAAATCTTCAAAAAGATTAAAACGAATTATGTTTAATTTTTCATTAGCACTATATCTGAACGTCTCAGAAGATCTAAAAAATTTTGATAACGATATAAGTAGCTTTCCCGAAAGAATAATTCCACTTTTAGACGAGTACTTTGAATTGCATTATAAGGAAAATTTCATCACAGAATTATATGAAAAAGATATTCAGAGAATTAAAAAAGACTTTAAACTGTCTAAAATTCAAGTTCAAATTATGAATACGGTTTTTTTAATTTTGAGGGAGAAGTTGTCTTTCAGATTATTGAATATCATAGAAAAACTTGATGAAAGGAATGAAAATTCGGTTATTGATGCGATAGAATCATTAATCGAAAAAAAATTAATTATTCCGTATAATCAATAATTTGACTAAAAATAAACTTAATTTTTGATGTTACTGTTTTAATAATAATTTAGTTATTAAAATAAACGATTACTTAGATTGTGAACTTAACTATGAAATATGAAGATATTGAAGCTAAAATCGAAAATATTGTCAATAATCCAATAAGAAAATTTAAACCAGAGGAATTGAAAGGAATAATTGAAAGGTATCATAAAAACCACCCAAAATCAAAAAAGATTTATGAAAGAATGCGAAAGATTATCCCTGGGGGTGTAGAGCATAATTTAGCCTTTAACCATCCTTTCCCTATAGCGAGTAAAAAAGTGTATGAATGTTACATGGAAACTGTTGATGATATAATTATGACAGATTATTTGATGTGTGGGGGACCAATTATACTTGGTCATCAATATCCTCCACTAATCGAAAAAGTAGTCAATGTTATTCAAGAAATAGGGCCCTGCCACGGAATTACAAACGAATATGAATATTTGGCAGCAGAGCAATTGCAAAAACACTTCCCTTCATGTCAAATAATTAGGTGGTTACAAACAGGTACAGAAGCAGATATGTTGGCGATTAGAATTGCCAGGGCATTTACAAACAGAAAATGGATTATTAAAATAGGTGGTAGTTATCATGGATGGAGTGATCAGCTTACTTATGACATGCATGTTCCAGGAACTAAGCTTTTAGAATCCCACGGGATACCTAAACCTGTGTTTAAATTTACTGATTCATGTCCCCCTAATGACATTGAAGAACTCCGTAGAATGTTTAAAGAAAAACGTAAAATTGCAGCTGTCATCATAGAGCCAATGGGTGGAGAGAGTGGCGCGATACCCACAAGACCTGGTTTTAACAAGGAAGTTGAGGAATTGTGTCATGAAAATAGAACATTAATGATTTCTGACGAGGTTGTGTGCGCTTTTAGGCTTCATATGGGCGGAGGGCAGGCTTATTACGGATACACTCCGGATATTTCTGTGTTTGGGAAAATCGTAGGTCATGGTTTCCCCTCTGCTGCTACTATTGGTGGACGTGCGGATGTAATGGCTATATGTGGTGCAGGAGTGGGTGGTGGAAAAAGAGCATATTCGGGGGGTACAATAGCGGCCAATCCATTAACATGTGCAGCAGCCTATTGGGCTATAAAGTTTGTTGAGGAAACTAACGCCACTGAAAAAGCAGGTAAAGCAGCAACTCGTTTGTCTACTGGTTTAAATGAAGCATTTGCTAAATATAACTTACCTTGGTTTTCCTATAATTTTGGTGGTACTGTACATTTCCAAACTAGTTGTGTTTTTGGATTAGATTTAAGCGATCCAAAACAATCAGGGCAAATACCAATTCGAAAGGACTTTATGGGTGAGATAGGTGCGGCACTAGTGGACCAAGAGTTAATCTCTGTTGCGGGAAGTCGGTTTTACACCTGTATGCTTCATACTGATGAGATTATCGATGATACCATTCAAAAAATAGAGAACATCTGCCAGAAAATTGAATAAGCTTTAGGTCTTAAAAGCCCATTCTCCTTTTCTCATTATAGGTTCAACAGTTCCGTCTTCCTTTATTCCGTCGACATTCATTTCTTCTGATCCTATCATAAAATCTAAATGAAATAGGCACTTATTACCACCAGCGATAGAGAATTCCTCATCCGACATGGTTTCACCGTTCTCTAAGCAAGTTCTTAAACCATTACCCAAAGCAATATGACAGGATGCATTTTCATCAATTAGAATGTTATAAAACAGTATACCAGACTGGGAAATGGGAGAATTATGGGGGACTAACGATACTTCACCTAATCGAGATGCTCCCTCATTTGTTTCGAGCAAATTACGTAAGAATTTTTCACCAGTTTTAGCAGTAGCTTTGATAACTTTTCCCTTAGAGAATGTTAAACTTAATTCTTCGATTAAAACATCCGTTACTAGTGGTTTAGTTGCAGTAACTGTCCCTTCTGTTTTATCCATATGAGGTGTAGTGAATATTTCTTCTGTAGGAATGTTCACCACATTACTAATCCCCCCTTGAGTAGTAAAATAAGCATTCTTCCAAATATGTCTTTGAGGTAACCCTATTGTTAGATCGGTTTTAGGTGCTCTAAATCTAAGTGAACGATATCTTTTCTGATTTAAATAAGATGACTTTGTTGTTAGTTGATCGATGTGATCTTGCCACTTTGAGATTGGATCTTTATGTTTAATCCGACAAATATCAAAAATAATATCCCAAAGTTTTGTTTTTCGCTCCTCTTGAGGGATATTGGGAAGGACTTTATCTACCCAGCCATCTATAGGGGCGGCTACAGCTGTCCAGTTTACCATTCCTTTCCTACGTAAGTCACTTGAAGGTTTATTATATGTTAGAGAGGTTTTGCGAGCAGTTAAAATTAAATCAGAATCTTGCCCTGAAAGTAAATCAGGATTTAAAATCGGAAAGATAAGCATTGCATCAGCTTCTTTAGCTATATTAAATCCCGCATCTGCCCTCCATTTTGGGTACTCTTCAAATGAGTCTCTGGGAGCATTCTGGTATCGAATCAAGCGTATCTTATCATCATCCCATAGTACATCAACCAACCTAGCCCCAACTTGATAAGCCTTTTTGACAACCATTCTTATTAACGGAGCTAATTCAAGTGGTATACCATATCTGGATGCTGAAGGGGCACCAATTAATAAACGTTGTCCAGGTTGTAGATTTAATCCAACTTTAACAATTACTTCTGCATACTTTTCTAAATTTTGTTCAAATTCCGAAGACATTCTTAACTTTCCTACGACTTGATAATCAAAAATTAAATAAATGATATAATAATTCGTACTTCATAAAGTTACCAAACTAAATGAAAAGCATAGAATAATACTTTTCAAATAATAATTTGAGAATTTAATAGTATGCTATTTAATGAAAGGTGGTTATTTAGGCATATAGAATTTGCATAAATTACACTGATTTGCTCTTAATCTTCTTTCTGGGCCTAAGATTATAAGCCTTTCTGTCATATCCCCACCACATTTCGGGCAACTCTTAGCAAAATTATCTTTAATTGAATTTAAAACATTTTGAATTCCTTTTTCTAACTTTATTAATTCTACCGCGTTTTCAATTATTTTTTCAGCGGATACCATGCCTATACCTTTAATCCATGCCAATTCTTTAGGTTTAGAATTTGCTATCTCATCAATTGATTTAATACCAGCATTCATTAACCTTTCCGCAGCAGTAGGTCCAATTCCTCTTACACGTACCAATTCCTCAATCATAAATAACCCAAATTAAAGGATATGTATATATGACTTTAAAAAAATCTTTATCTAGATCGTTATGAATCTTTAATTTCAACTATTCTATATAATATAATTGTAATTAGTTAAAATAAAATTTAAGTTGAAAGAATAAAAAAAAAGATCTATTTCTCGAGTTGACGCGCTACACCAATATACATTAAATATCCTCCCACAATAGCACAAATAATGCCCGTCCCTACTGCTATTGTTCTAAAAATCGAATCATTTAAGAAATTCGAAATTGCTATTGTGTATAAAAAGATCATAAAAGCACAGAAACCATATATAAAATTTTTCCATTTCTTTTTTAATTGTACATCTTCAAATTTATGGTATGCTCGATATGAAAGATATAATACCGGACCGACAGCAAATATTGATTCAATACAGATTACATAAACAAAAAGAGATATTCCCCAAACTGGTGACCACTCATCAAGTGTTACACCCCAACCTGGTTGGATAAATCCTGGTAGGACAAAAAAAATCATACAAAACATAAGTATACCATAACCAATTAATATAAACAATTGTTTCTTCGTATTGATATATTTTTCTGATTTGAGCAGCATTAATTCGAATACTACAAAAAAAATCGGGGAATAGTACATAAAAAAATTCGTTAAGAAGTTTAAAACCCGTACAACATCTACATTAGGGATGGGGCCATAAATAAAGTTAATTATAAGCCCAATAACACCAAATAGATAAAATCCTGCGAATATAAAGTTTAGCCTTTTCCTGTCTCGCTTAAGAATACGATATACTAAATAAGCATCCCATAAACAAACAAGCATTTGAGCGCCGTAGATGGTTATAATACGTATTGGACTTTCCAATTGAAAAAAAACCATTTGAAATCACTCTAGAAAGCTTATTTTGTTTTATTTAAAAATTTTTGTTATTGTAATTATTTTTTGTAATTATTAATACTGCTCTTATTGGAGTGATTTAGGAATATATTTTTCAAAAGTGTTACTTAAAGGAATCACCTTGTTTAAAATAAAAAAAAAAAAGAATATCTAATTACTCTATGCTTTTTCCTACACCATAATAAATTAAATAACCACCAATTAATGCTAGTATTAACCCGAGTGCCCCCATTCCGATTCTGAAAGTCGAATTATTTAGTGTATTAGATATAAATATTCCATACATAAAAATAAAAAGAGCACATACACCGACAATAAAAAATTTCCATCTTTTTTTCAATGTTTCATCTTCGAATTTTTTGGAAATTTGCATAGCAAAATACAAGGTTGGGATTATACCTCCGAGAGTAACCACCAGTAACACATAGATGAAAAATGGTACACTCCAAATAGGTGCCAAGCTAGCATTAAGAGTTACACCAAATCCTTCAACGAAAACAAGGAGGATCATGCAAAATAACGCTATTCCATAAATTAGTATTATTAGTAACTGTTTGGGGAATGTTATGACTTTTTCAGATTTCAATAGTATTAGCTCAAAAATAACCAAAAATATTACAGCAAAATAGATAAAGAAATTTGTCAAAAAATTTAAAATCCGAACAATAGTATCATCTACAATCGGAGCATAAATGAAATTAATGAATAATCCTGCTACTACAGACAAGTAAAACAGTGAAAAAATGATATTTAATCTTTTCCTATCCCGTTTAAGAATCTTATATGCTAAAAAGAGGAAAAATGCGAATAGTATGCCTTGAGCACCATAGATTGTGAAAGCTCGAGTTGCGTCTAATTGATATAAGACCATATATTTCACTCATTTATTTATTTTTTATTTAAAATAGTTTTGTTATTGTAACTATTTGCATTTCTCTATTTATTATTATTGCTGTTTTATGATTGAATGAGGATGATAAATTCTAAGAGTTAATTATAATGAATTCATTCATTCAAGTTGTCTTCCGACCCCATAATAAATGAGGAATAAAGATATTAACGTAGGGAGAGACAATATTGACCAGACTAATCTAAAAATATCACTATTTAAAGTGTTTGAAAATGATGTACCATAATAAAGAAAGAAATAACCAAGCACTCCAATTAAAAAGTATTTCCATTTTTTTTAAAATGTAGATTTTCAAATTTAGAATAAATTTTTAACGAAAAATAACTTGTAGGGATAATCAATATAGTACTACAAACGATAATTGAATATATAAAGAAACTCCCACTCCAATGTGGTTTCCAATTAGTACTTTGATTTATTTGAATCCCGTTTGGAATAAAAAGTAATCCTAAAAGAACAATGGCGACGACAACTAACAACGCAATTTGGATTTTTGTATTAAACTTATCAACTGGTTTTAAAAGAATTAATGTAAAGATTAACAATAAGATCAAAGAATAACAAACTAAGTAATAAGTTATAAAATGTAAAATGTAAACAATATTCTCTACAAAAATATTCGCATAGATGATATTAATTAAACCACCAATAGTGGTGGAAATGAAAAAGCCACTTAAGTAGAGATTGGTTCTTTTCTTACCTCTTTTTAGGATATAACTGCCATATAAAAAAAGAAAATCGCAAAACCTCCTTGTATTACGTAAATCTGTAGGAATCTTGCTAAATCCATAATTACTGTATCCCCTTTTTAAAAAGAAATTTGATGTAGTTTTGTCTAATAAGGAATACTATTTATTTTGTTTTCTAATAATTTAAAGATATATGATTCAAATCTTATTGTTAACGATGAGAACGAACTATTTGACTTTTTATTCAGCAAATTAATTGTAAAAGATGTAAAAAACAATAATTAACATAAACCTTTTTTAGGTTATTTCTCGCGCCATTCTTGCCCACATTTTCCACATCTAAACTTCTTTCCATACACTCTGGGATAATCACTAATAATATTTGTTTTATCTGTAGTCTCATGAATCATATACTTATTTTCTTCATCACAGCTTGGACATTTTCGCCGACCCTCAGTCTTCTCAATTGTGAGTATATCGTTCAATTCTTCACTCATTTGATATTTATCAACTCCATATTTGCAAAACTCTCATTTTTCCAAATTATATCTTAAAATGTATTATATTATTTTTATAACTTTTCTCTTTTTTACTATGACAAGATTATAAATTAATGGTATAAAATTGATCAAAATTGATTAATTTGTCCATTATATTCCTTGATAAGTGATTTTCCATAAAGTTGAGCTTCTTCAAATAATTCTGGACTAGAATATCTGAAACGAAAAATAAAATCGTTAAACATTTTCTTATAAATCTTTATGATATCCTTATTTTTATTATAAATTTCATAACAATAAATAACGTTTAAATATCTTGAAATTTCCTCCAAATTAAACCGACTAATTCGTAGTTTGTTTAAAGGATTATTTTTGGAGTTTTGTTCAAGATCTAATCCAACGAGTATTGAAATCCCTTGAAAGTAGTAGATTTCATTAAATTCTTCAATAATATCTTTAGAATATTGATAAATAGATTTGGGATTAAACAAATTTACAGCTAATATAATTACATCAAGTTTCTCTATCTCATCAAATTTATGTATTAATTCCTCAATATTCTCAACCAAAAACACTTTAATTTTTATTGGAATATCCTCGACAACAACTAAGAAATCTGAATAGCTTTCAGATGAGATAGGTTTTATGGCAAATTGCTTTATGTCGTTTAAAAAAATATCTGTATTATAATCTACATTACCAACAATTCCTATTCGTAGGCTATAACTAATTTTTTTCAACTAGATTCTTTCCGAAAACAATTATTATTGTTCTAAATTTATAATTACTAATAAATCATGTTAGTGAATAATTTCTATTAAAAAGATTTCTGACAACAATAAATTTGGGTAATGAAATGCTTCTGGTTTATTTAGAATTGATTTTCATGATTATCATGTGGAGCTTTTCATTTGTTGTTGTAGATATTGCTGTTGAATTTATTTCTCCTTTATCATTTGCATTATATCGATTTGTTATTGCTTCATTTACATTTTTAATTATTGATCTCTATTTAAAGATAAGAAAAAATAAAGGAACTATTGATAATAACGAGAGCAAGAAATCTTTAAAATTCCTCAAGAATGATTGGATTTTAATGATCCTTGCAAGTATTACTGGGATTTCTTTTTTCTTCCTTGCTCAATACACCGCAATACAAATAATAGGTCCTTCGCTCCCTGCCCTATTCGTATGTCTACTAGCTCCGGTTATTATTACAATTTTGGCATTAGTCTTTTTTAATGAAAAACTAACAGTTTTGAAGATTATTGGCTTTTTAATTGCTACTGTGGGGGGATTTCTTTTAATTACTGGCGGGGATTTGGCAAACCTCAGCCCTGAATCTCCAAGTTTTATTGGATATTTATTTGCACTTATAACTCCTTTATTATGGGCAATATATTCAATAGCAACAAAAAAAATTATTCAAAAAAAATCAAACATTAAAACACTAAAATACATCGCTTACCTTGGAACTATAGAGCTTTTCGTTTTTGTGTTATTAAATAATGAATTATCAAATTTTATGATTAATCTCTTTAATGGTATTGTGCTTCTAAGTGCTTTATATACTGGTATTGGATGCTACATTCTAGGTTATTATATTTGGCAAAATTCGCAGCTTAAGTTAAAATCCTCAAAAGCAGCATCATTCTTGTATATTGAACCTTTTATAACACTTCTGTTTTCATTTTTACTTAAAAGAGGCGAAACGATTCTATTATGGAATATAATCGGAGGAATTATTGTACTAATTGCTGTACTTATAATAAATTATAAATAAAAAAAGTTTGCTTGAATTTATTCTAAATGAAGGATTTTCAAAAATTGAAGTTGGAAAAATAAGAAATTTTTTAGGGGTTAACAAAAAAACATATAAAGATATGATTTATACTAGATTTAAATCAAAATTTCATTTTAGAATTAAAAATTGAGGTGTTTGATTATCGCACGAAGAATATATGTAAAAGGTAAAAAAACTCACGCAAAGGGAGAGACATTTACTCAAGATAATGTTGGAGAAGAGAAAGAACGATTTTTAATTAGCCTTGATCTAATGAGTTTAAAAACTCGAAAGGACTACGATGCTTTAGGAAGAGTGGGGGAATTTTATTTTAAGATAGATGGACCTAAAACTTTTAAAGCACGATTTCCTAATAAAGGAGTCATTAAACTCCAAAAAAATCAAACCTTTACAAGTAAAGCAGATTTATCACTATGGAGTCAATTTAAGACAGTCCGTAGGAATGAAGAAGTCGTTGAGCACATTAAAGTAATTATAAGAGAAATGGATCACTTGAAAAAAGATCAGACTGTAGCAGAGCAAGATATAGAAATAAAACTACCCCAACAAACTGAATACTTAATAGTCCAAGATGCAGATGAAGACATAAAAGCTAAAATTCGAGTTCAAGCAACCAGAACCAGATATTAAATATTCTCTTTTTTTCTTTTATTTTAATTAATAAAAATTATAAGAAAAAAAATCCAATTTCTCTAGTTTCTTTTCTCGAATTCGATGTAATCTTTATATAATTTTAACGTTCCTTCTTTTTCTAAAAACTTCCGTACTTCAGGGAGTTCAAAATAAAGACCTAATTCATAAAATTTCCAGAATATAAGAGTTACTTTAAAAGTGTATTCTTCTTCTGATGTTGAATATGTCATATCTATCCCATATAAGTTTTAACTAATCCTAATCATGTCATCAATTTAAAAATATTGGTTTTTGAGAAATTAAAAACCTTAGATTATTTCTTCCATGAAGGTTAAGAAAATGGTATTGTAGGTTATAGAATAAGAGTTACTGATCATATTGAAAAATTCTTCCCTGTTTTATAATAAGAACGTTTAGTATTTAAATATATCCATGCAAAGTTAATGGAAAAAAGCACACTTCCCCGATGAATGTAAAGATTTAAATATTTAATAATTCTTGAATAATACTTAATAGATATCTGATATCTGTGATAAGATTCTTACGAATTTCAATTGGTTGTAGGATTATTTAATTGAAAATATATGCAAAATACAAAAATATAGGGTGTAGGCATGTTAGACGAAAGATATGTTATTAGGATTGATCAATTATTTAAGCAATGGGATAAACCAGACTCCCCCGGATGTGCTCTCGCTATTATAAAGGATGGAAAAATTATTTATAAAAAGGGTTATGGTATGGCCGATCTAGAGCATAACGTTCCCATTACCCCTAACACTATATTTACACCCGGTTCAATTTCAAAACAATTTACAGCCATGTGTATACTCCTTCTCGCTGAGCAAGATAGAATATCCCTTGATGATGATATTAGAAAATATTTCCCGATATTTCCCGATTATGGGCAAACGATTACGATTCGCTATTTGATTCATCATACAAGTGGTATTCGGGATTATACGGGTTTAGTGGGTTTAAAAGGTATGAACACTCTAGAAATGACAAACCTTCCAATGCGTGAAGTCTTACGTCTCGTCTTTAAACAAAAAGAACTTAATTTTACTCCAGGAGAACAACAACTTTATAGTAATTCAAATTATGTGATGTTAGCAGCCATTATTGAAAATGTAACTGGAAAAACTTTAAGAGAATTTGCAGGAGAACACATATTTAAACCTCTTGGTATGAAAAATACTAATTTTATTGACGATAATAAATATATTATTAAAAACCGGGCTTTTGGTTACATACCTAATGGAAACAAAGGATACTTCAATGCGTTGGTTAGCCATAGGCACTGCGGACCTGGTGGGGTTTATTCAAATTTAGAGGATCTTTTTTTATGGGATCAAAATTATCATAATAACAAATTAGGAAAAAAGGGGCAAGATCTAATCAAAATCATGCAGACTCCCGGTAAATTGAACAATGGAGAAAAATCAAATTATGCTTTTGGACTAAATGTTGGTAAATATAAAGGGCAAAAAAGAATTTATCATGCCGGA
>JAEOTR010000038.1 GCA_016839705.1 Promethearchaeota archaeon
AGAAATCCTGTGTTTGAATAATGCCTTTCTGTTCCACCAGGTTGTGTATCCCAGTTATCTGAAACATAATAAGGACCAGCAGGATTTAAGGACCCATTTAAGAATTCCCCTAATGTAGGACGTGAAATCCAGAGGGGGAAAGTTGTTCCTAAATTATTGTTAGTCCAATTAAGCATCTCCCAATCAAAATCCCAGAGTTCATTGTCAGAAACATCATTGCTTATTCCGGATCTATGAGTTAAAAGCAATCGCGGTGTTATTGGAGTGGCTGGATAGCTCGGATGCCGAACGTTAAAAGGAAGATAGGTGTTAATGTCAGTATCAAGATCAAGCGAGCCATTATCATACAGTTGCATTATAGCTGTCGCTGTAAAGATTTTGGTTACAGAGCCAATCATATAAACAATATCTAAGTCTGGTTGATCGCCATAACCCTTAGACCATACGAGAGTATCGTTAATAACTATACCAGCAGCGAAAGAAGGGATACCACCTTGAGACATTAAATTGTTTATCCTTGAGTCAATAGTTTCTTGATCTTGAGGCTGAAATATAATAACAGCGGAGATAATTCCTGTAGTGGCAACCGCAGCTACAATAACTATTCCGATTATAAGTTTTTTATTGATTTCTCTATTCATACATCTTCACTTCTATAAATTATTCAATTGGTAATTATCTTTTCGCGATTATTATTATTAAATATTTATTCAAAACTGTTATTTTTCATAAAATTTGCATTAAGAGGATAGAACTTTTGGAAAATAACAAGATTCCAAACATTCGGTTTTTAATTTTTAATTTTCAAATTGCCATCGAATTTTCTTTACACGAAGATTATGGGATTTTTTTCTGATTCAGATTACTCTTTATCTGATGAGATATATAAAAACACATAATCTAGTCCGTAAATTAGGAAAAGACCAACAAAATATTTAAAAATTCAAAAATCAAATAATATCTACTAAAGGTTTTAAAAACGCCTGTCACACCGCTTCATTATCCCGTCGCATGGGGATTATCGAAACTAGACAAAAGGTTGAATCTACCAGGTTTAATTGTTGGCTCATTCATACCCGATATTGAGGTGCCAATTTTATTCCTTTTTTTTAACGGAGTTTTCCCCGATCTTTTCATCTTACACAGCTTGATTGGCGCACTAACTATCGGAACTTTAATCTCAATTTTCGCTACGGTTTATTTTTATCCAATTTTGGCGTCTCTGATATTTCGACTTGATAAGGGTAATTTAAAAGAAGCGTGTAAGTTAACTCCGGTTCTTATTTTGTCATGTATGCTTGGAAATGTTTTCCACATCGTATTAGACCTAATAATGCATCCATATAGTCTAATTCTGTGACCAATCGTAGATATTTACAGTATTGTTGGAATATTGGTTCTTGTTTTTGCTACGGGTGGTGATATACAGTTAGGATTTTTAATTGCGAATATTCTGTCTAATCTGATTATGGGATTATTTATGATTATAATAATAATTAAAAGTAGGACAAATCTGTGGGAGCGGACAATAATAGGAAAATAAATTTATGATTAATACTGTGCTAAAAATTATAAAAAAAAAAGAATTGAATATAAAAAACATTAAACAACAAATGATGCTGCTTTTTTTAAAGCTTTTTCTGCATCTTTTATGATTGTTTCAACGATGTCTGAAACACTCTCAAGTTTGTTTATGATTCCTATACTTTGCCCTAATAAAACTCCTCCGTTTTCCATATCTCCTTGATAAGCAGCAAAAGCAGCTTTGGCATCTCTTCTTAATTCTTCACGTAATTCTTCCTCTGATATTGCTGTGCGGTGATCCACCAATGCTTTTTCTTCCGCGATCTTTTCTTCTTTGGTTTTCACTAAACCTTTTGATAAAGAATATTTGTTTTTCCATAATCTAATGGTTCCTAAACTTCCTGTTCTCACAAGTGTATCTTGAGCTTTCGCAGGTGGCACTACACCTTTATAATTTTCATGAAATTCACTGTCTATAGATGCGATGAATCTTGATCCCATGGCGATCCCTCCAGCACCGATGGCTAAAGCTGCCGCCATCCCATTCCCTGTAGCAAATCCTCCACACGCGATTTTCGGAATATCAGGATGCTTCTGCTGTACCTGTTGTAATAATACCATCCCACCAACTTTTTCATAAGATTGGTGGCCTCCTCCTTCAAAACCAGTTACAACAAGACCGTCACAACCCGCAGCCACACATTTATCTGCCAGCCAGAGCGCTGGGGCAACATGGAAGTGTTTAATATTTGAATCTTTTCTTAATTTCTGAAAATCTTCGTTTTTAGGTACTCGAGCTGCTGAACCCGCACTGCTAAGCGCATACAAACATTGTTCTTTCAATTTGGGATTTGCCATTATATGCTTAGAAGTTTCCGAAATCAATTCGTCGCAAATTACTTCATTTCTGGAAGTTCTCACGTTAAAACCAAAAATCCCATCAGTATGTTCAACAACAAAATCAAGATTTTTCAGCATCGCATCGATGTAATTCTTTTCATAACCATCCATAGATACGTTTGTATGTGAAATCATACCAAGCCCGCCTGCATCTGCGACAGCTACTGCTAATTCGGTTGTTCTGAAAGGTCCCATCGCGGCGCTTGCGATTGGATGCTTAATTCCAAACATTTCAGTTATATTCGTTTTTAATACCAAAATAAATCACCTTCTATTCTAATTGAATTTAAACCTAAATAAAATTAAGCTTCTTTATGAGAAAATTATCCTATTCCATTTTATATATTTATTTAACTTGATTTGTCAGATTCTCTATAAACTTTGGTGACATTGAAGATTCCGATATACAAATCGGATAATTTACTCATATTTATCGCTTAGGTTAATTCTATGATATAGAAATCATGTTCTCTGGAATTTTAACGGCGAGGACTTCCCCTTTAACGCATAATTGCCCTTTAGCATATAAGTTAACTTCTACTATGACTTTTTTCCCTTTTATTTCTTTTACCTTTCCAATTAACTCTAGTTCTTGATCAATCGGGGTTGGTCTTAAGTAATCAACCTGAATAGAAGCGGTTACATATCGTAATTCGGGTTTTGTTCCCATTTTTCGCCCCTCTGATTTATAAACAGCGGCAGCAGCAGTTCCTGTTCCATGACAGTCAATTAAAGATGCCATTAATCCCCCATACACATATCCAGGAAAAGCAATATAGTATGATTTAGGTGTGAATCGGGCAATACTCGTATTTTCATCCTCATTCCAGTAACTTTTAATCTTCATACCAACTTCATTCAATCTTCCACATCCATAACAGTAACTCATTTGTTCGGAATAGTAATCTTGAAACGCTTTTTTTTCCACCATATTTATTCACAAATTTCATTATTACATTTTAAATATCGAATTTTCTCTTCTGGTATTTCTCACTTTTTATAATAGTCAAGAATTTTTAATGCAAACCTACTTGATACAGTTGCAGGACCACCTCCCATTTCAATTGCAACTTCTAGTGCTTCAATTATTTGCTCCTCAGATGCCCCAGAATTTAACGCTTGATTAATATGCCACTCCATACAAGATTCACAATTGATAACAACAGAGATACCGAGAGCAATGAGCTCTTTATACATTTTGCTTAAGTAGCTATCCTTGTAGGTGTTTCCCTCCAATTCAAGAAAGGATTGATATGCTTTTGACTTTTTATTTAATAATAACTCATGTGCTTCTTTCCTACCAGATATGATTCTCTCAATTTTCTCTTTATCTTTTTGGTCCATGATAAATAAAATGAATCCAAATTCTTATACAATTCTATTTTTAACCCAATGCCTCTTTGCAGAGCAGAATGATTTGGGTTAGTAAGCTCTTCTTTTTATAATTTGTATTCGATCTAGCAAGAGAAGCAACTCAACTTGATTCATAAATTTTAAGGAAGGAAATCTGTTAAATAATTAGTTCTCTTCTTATAAAGTATAAGCTTAAATGAAAGATTAAAAGTCAAAGAAATGAAGAGAAAAGTTGATAAAACTTATTTCATTGGTATTACGTTATTTCTATTTGGTTCACTCTCGATTTTATATGGGATTATAACCATGATTATAAGGTTGTTCTTGGGTTATACAGGAATTAATATTTTCGTTAAAGACGTGCTTTTCGACCCAGTTTTCCTACTTCTGGGATTAATTCTAATTAGAAGGTATAAGAACAAAAGTTTTCGATCAAATCACATTAAAAGATAAAAATATTGTAAAACTGATGAATATTTAGCTTTTATTCTTAGATTTCAATAATATTTTTTACTGATATTGATAATATCATTATTGAGATACAATTGAAGGCACAAAAAAATACAAAGAAAAAACTTACTTCTCGTTTAGGGCAAAAGAAGAAATCCAAGGTTAAAAATGGGGAGGATTTAGATCGGGATGAAATTGTTAAAAATTTAAATGGTCGTACGCTTATGGTTTATTTTGCACTTTTAAATAAAAAATTTATCGGTGTACGCGATTTACAGCGACATTTAGAACTTTCAAGTCCTAGCGTAGCAAAATACCATCTTGAGAAATTGGTTGACTTACGTCTTGTAGAGAATAGAAATGGTATTTATCATCTTGAAAGAAAAGCGAATTTGCCATTGTTAACTTCTTGGGTTTTGATCGGGAAACAACTAATCCCTAGGGTTATTTTCGCTGCTATTTTTTTTACTTTTCTTTTTATTGGTTATCTATTCCTAGTTTATACATATTGGAATAAAGATAGTTTATTTGTTATAATGTTTGGAGTACTAATTTTAGTTTATGTATGGTTTGACGTGATCTTACAATTCAAACGGAAGCCAATTTAGTAAAAACCACATCTATCATTGAGAACTCAGCGGGAGTTCTGAAATTTTTGATGGTGTTCTAAACTTTAGTATAATAAATTTTGGTGATATAGTGTATTATAGAGTTGAATTTAAATTAGGAGAATAAAAATGAATAGACACAGAAAAGGGAGTATCTTCTTATTATTGGTTTGTATTCAATTTGTATTAATGGGTTTTAGTATTATGGGAACCAGTTCCTTTAATGAAAATGAGCAGGAAATTCCTAAAGAAAACGATCTTCCAAATGAAGGCGTGTCACATTCATCTCCTTACTATTTTCCAATTAATAGATCATCCCCATTAATGACAGAAACATTAGAAGAAGTAGATTCTGATGAAAATCTCAAAACTGCTTATAATTATTATAATAATGATTATGTTTTAACACTCAATTTAGATAAATTCGTTCTTACAATCGGTGAAACTCTAACATTAAACTTAGGTTTAACCTGCAATTTATCTGCTTCCCCAGGAAGGATTATATCCGTAGAAATATATGAAGGATTTTACCGCAATTATTATTACTATTATCCAAGCTATTATGAGACTACAACACCAATTTATACGAAAAATCTTACTACTGATACTAATGGTCAAGCTTCAATGACATTCTCTTCGACGTCTACTGAAGGAATATATACCGTTTATGCCTACACCGAAGATTATCGAATTTATAAAGACTTTACCGTAGGTGAGGTTGGCATTTTCTATAAAGGACCAAGATATTATAAACCTAATCAGCAATACCGCGCTGCTGTTCATATGGTTAATCTCACCGACTTTTCAGGTATACCATTTACATTTTTCAATTATTCAATTTCTTATTATCTATATTCTACTACCAGTTGGCATATATTGACAACAGATTTAATTCAAACCGATAATGCAGGATATTCGATTCTTAATACAGATATTCCGTTAGATGCTGATAATTATCATGTCCTTAGACTAACATTATCTACCCTTGATGGTAAAGCTGAGTATCAAACATTTTTATATGAGAGTTGGGAGTATTACTATTATTGTAGGTGGGGAGGACAGCAAAAAACTAATCAAGAACAATATCAATATGTTGTAACTACGGATAAAACAATCTATAACCCGGGTGATAATGTTTTTCTAAGAGCATTAGTGCTGCAGTACTCCTTTATGAATGAATCTAAAACTGCATTACATCATACCCCGATTTCCTTAACTATATATAATCCAGATGAATTTGCGATATTTTGGACAGATATTGTTACTGACGAATTTGGCATCCTGTCTTTCAATTTTCCATTAGATGAAGATTGTGATCTTGGGAATTATGGTTTCGAGTTTAGTTATTCTGGTGAAACTTATAGATATAATGTAAAGGTTGATTATTATATCAAACCTGTCTTCAGAGTAGAAATTGATACAAACGGAAAGGATTATTATTCTATTCATGAAAAATGGTTTGAAGGGTTTGTTGATGTTTCTTATTACTTTGGTCAACCGGTAGTAGGTGCAACTGTAGAACTAACGGTTCAAAGCTATTGGGGAGAAATCAAAAAAGTAATAGAAGGATACACAAATGGAGAAGGTAGATTTTATTTCTCAATAAATTTGCGGTTAATTCCGGATTTAGAGTACACTTTTAGAGTAAAAGCTGATGTAACCGATGACTACGGAAGGAGTGCATCAACCGAAAAAATTTATACTCGTATTAGAGAATTATATGCTTATGGGTATTTAACAAATTGGGCACCTCATCCTGACGATACTTTAGAATATTATTTTTATGCATTTCAATATGTTATGTCTGATTATGGTTATTGGTATTGGATGTATAATCCATTAGTAAATGTGAGTGTTAATATCGAAATCTTTGGAATTGCAAACTACCCTATCTATCCTTTAGTGTTAAAGGATAAACAACTTCTAACAACTTATTCTGAGAAAACAAATATATTTGGCTCTGGGAAATTAGAATTTAAACTACCATTAATTCATATAATGACATATAATCTCTTTGAAATTAGATTAACAGTTAATTTAGAAGATGGTCGAAGTACCTCTTCATCTTACTATTATAGGTATAAGAAATACAGTTTGGACATTAATATACTAGAACCAACGTTAAACCCAGGCGATATTCTTGAATTTGAGGTTACTTTTAAAGATATTCTCACAGGTTCTTCAAGTACAGGTGAAGGTAAAATATATATTTATGATGCTAATCACCAGTTAATTGGTCGGGTTAGTGATATAATATCTGGGAGTAAAACCTATACTTTTCTTATTCCAAGCTCCTCACCTGAAGGTAAATATTTTATTTATTCCTATGTTTATTCACGTCAAAATCAATATTATGGGGGATTTAACTATCATTCTGCTCATGAAAACTTTATAGTGGGGGATTTTCAATCAATTTCATTTAGTACTAATTTTAGTACTACTGGAACTTATTATGATAAAATTATAGTACAACTCGGTGATACTATTGAAATTAATGGTACTACAAATGTAACAACAAATATTCAGCATTATTTAGAGATTTATAAGCGTGGGGTACTTTTTTCAGTACCTTTAGAAATAAATGACAATAAATTTTCATATATTTTGTCTGTTATTCCTGAGTTTGTACCCGATTTTACTATAATTATCTACACAATCTCTGATTCAGGAAAACTTTATGAAAGTGTTCTAGCGGTACATATAGATTATAATTTTGGCATAAATCTTTCAACAGATAAAGAAACCTATGAACCAGGTGATCTAGTTACTCTAACCATAACACCAACAGAAAATATTACATCAGTTGTGGCACTTTCATTTATTGATAGTGCTGTTCTTGATGTAGAGCCAGAAGATGATTCCGAATTAGCTTATTTTTCAGATCGTCCCTACTCAACCTACATTAGCTCAGGAAGCTCATGGGGATTTGGATTTAGTGCTGAAAGTTATTGGTGGTTTGGGTATGGCAGACTTACAGGAGGGATTTATTATTTACCACTGCCCTTGTTCGATGAATACTATACTGTATCGCTGGAATTCTTTGGTCGCGCCGATTTAAAATCTGATACTCCTTCGTTCGATGAATTACTTTCTAATTTTGAAACGGATGTTCGAAAGAATATATCAGAATCAGCAAATTGGATGCCAGAATTGATAATTTCAGAACCTACTGAGATCACTTTTAAGTTACCTGATAATATAGGTGAATGGACAATTAGAGCAGTGTGTAATAATATTTTTGAGAATTCTAACGATATTATCCTGTGGGGAGATGTAATAACCAAGCGGATTAAATCCTTTTTGCCATTTTTCATAGAATTTGAGATATCTGAACCTGTATTTCAAGATGATATCCTAAGCGTTAAAGGTTATGTTTACAATTATATTGGGACGGATGTTGATGCTACTGTGGCAATAAGTGCTCCTGAGCTTATTATATTGAATAAAGATGTACAAGAATTATTTATTCCTGATGGCTATGTCTCTGAAGTGGAGTTTTCCGTATATTGTATAGAACCTTACTCCCAGAATATTACTCTTTTAGCGGCTGCTGAACCTTTTGGAGTAAAATATTCCGATGCTAAGCAATTGACAATTTATATCAAACCAAATGGTATTGAAATCATCAGTAGAACAATAGGTTTTTTAAATGCAACTGATGGGTCGCTAATTCTGAATCATACTATCGATCCCTTAACGATTTATCATAAAGAGACATTAGCATTATACGCCGATCTGATGGATATTTCTATCGATAGTTGGCAATCCCTTATTGGCTATCCATATGGATGCATAGAACAAACAATATCTAAAACACTTCCCACAGCTCTTATATTTAATTATTTAAATCAAACCGGGCAACTTACGAGTAATTTAAAGCAAGAATTGAGTTTTATGATTTTAGATGGCCTAGGTCGTATTTATAACTTTCAGCATAACGATGGTGGGTGGGGTTGGTGGAGAAATGATGCTTCTAAAATAATAATGACTTCTATAGTCGTATTCGCGTTAAATAAAATTGAGGAAGTGGGATTCCAGATTAATTCAGATATTTTAAATAAAGGGATAGATTATTTAATTGCACAACAACATCCGAATGGTCTCTGGGATTTTCAAGAATACTCTTCAAATACATTAGAAGCGACAGCGTTTATTTTAAAGACATTTTTATGTTCAAAACAAATTACAACAGAGATGAATACAGCGATTACTAGTGCAGTTAGTGAGTTAGCAAATTTATGGAATTCAGGAGATATGAAGAGTACATATGGAGCTTCTTTATTTTATATTGCAACTCTAGGTAGCATTTATGAGAATATCACTCTAAATAATGAATTAATTCAATACATTAAAGACGATAAGAAGGTTGAAGAAGATACGATATTTTGGGAGAGTGATACAAACAGTATTTGGTATTGGCGAAAATTGGGGAAAAAAGTAGAGATTACCTCCTACGCTACATTAGCTCTTGCCATGGATGATTATATAAGCAATTATGCCTTAATCCAAAAAGCCGTTAGATTTTTGTTGAACCAGCGTAATCGTTGGGGTTGGGGATCAACAGCGGATACTTCAGCTGCAATTATAGCTTTAACAGAAATAAATGGGATTATGATTAATGGTGGAATCATAGATTTCAATGGAACAATTTCTATAATAGTCAATAACAACACACCACCTCAATATTTTTTAAATGTTACAGAAATGAATAACCACCCAGATGAAATCTTATTAAAACTCTCTGCTTTTATGCTAGGGAATCTTAATACAATCAATATTACACTAGACGGGATTGGTACAATATGTTATATATTTGAAAGTGTGCAGATTTTAAGGTCAGACCCAAAAATAGAGATCCCAGAGATAATAGAAGTCTCTAAAAATGAGCATTTTTATTTCCCAGTAGAATTCTCAAACATTGATGAACGAATGCCATTGGTAGATACTACAATATCACTACTTGACGTTCCTGATAATTTCTCTGATCCTGAAGCAGACTATATAATTGTTCACCCTCTCATTATAAATGGAAGCAAAATCTATTTTCCTTTAATAGCCCCAAATAATGACGGTGATTATTTCTTAGAAGGAGTTTCAATTCTTGGTTATATTCAATACAATGACACCTCTAGTAATTCATCAAGATTTCAACCTTTTCAACAAACAATCGGACCTATAATAATACGTGTTGGATCACATTCACAATCATTATTCCCATCCATTGAACCAATTAATCCCGTTATAGAACCACAAATAATAACTATTAAAAAACAAATGTCAAAACAAAAACTACTTACTTCAGGAGAAGTGATAAATGTCACATTACATATTACAAATACCGGAGACTCGCGCCAATTCTACGTCGTGGAAGATGAGCTACCTACAGGTACAGTTTTTTTACCTGATTCTGTTATAATCTCAGACAACTATGATGACACAGAAATTACTTATGGTTTATATTCATCGGGAATTCATTTCTTCTTCCCAATGCTAAGTACGGGAATTACAGAAATTATATATCAAGTTCAAGTAATAAATATTAAAAACGCTTACTCAGGTAGTTGCAAACTTTGGGGTATGTATGATGATATTCTTATTTCTGCAAAATCAATTGTGCTTGAAAACATTCCACGTAAACATTATGCTAATCAGTTGGTTTATCAAGATTTAATGGAACCACTTATTTTAAACACCAGCATCAAACAAAGTTATAAAATCCCAGACATTCACCTTCAAATTAATATTGATGCAATCGACAACAATCTTATCAATAAAATTCGGGTCGTTTTTTCACAAAAATCTGGCTGGAGATCTCAAACTCTATATTCAATGGATAATCAAGGTGAATTCTCAATTACTATTACAGATCTCAAGAACATTAACTCTGTGATAACATTATTTATTGAAGTTTCTGATATATATGGTAATACAGCTACAATGATATTAATGCCAATAAAAATTACCGCTTATGAACTTATACCTTATTTAATCGTGGTGATAATTGTAGGTTTTTCAATTGGATTGGCTAGTATATCTACGATTCTGTATAAGAACTCAGTAGAAAAGAAAAAAAGAATAAATGATAGTTGGGATGAGAAACCTAAGGATGTAATCTCATTTTTAGATAACTCTGATGAAAAATTTGAAATCTCTTCTTAAAAATCACTTTTTTAGTATTATAAATTTTTTTCATTAAATCGCCTTAAAATGTATTAGAAGAAGTATTATAATATAATTTTAAAAATCCATATTTACTTCTTAAACTAAAACTAATATTAAATCTAATATTAGCTTAGACGTTGTCATCTTTTTTTAATGATATTAGAAGAGAAGTTTAAACACAGTCTAAGAGTCCATTGAGAGTTCCTATTCTTAAACTATATATTAAATCCTGTGAATATTATTATTATAGAAAAAAACAAAAAAAGTGAAAAAAAAAATGACCCAAGCTTATGAAAATGTAATGGAAATGAATATGATTGAAGTTGAAGAGATTGAAATTCCTGAAGTTCAAAAAGCTCCCGAAAATAAGGCTGATGATCTAATTGGAGATTTAAATCCACGATATTATGAAGAAGCAATTACTATGAATGAAGCTCACGACCGAATTCATTCAGCTAAAGCTTATTCTAATACGAGTTTCAATTCTTATGGTTTTTAAATAATTTTTTTCTCTCCTTTTTTAAATAAAATACTATTTTATAATAATAAACCTATAATTTTTGATTTCTTCTTAGAAAGTTTCTTGTTATCTTTATGAAGTATAAGCTCTTAAAAATTAGAGAATCATATTTTTTTTTCTTCCCTTTATTTTATAAATAAAAACGTCACCCAAAAAATTAATTTTAATAATTCTGCTAATTTATACAACTCAATACAAGGTGATTTATAAAATGATTGAAACGAATATTACAAAAATGTTTGGGTTGAAATACCCTATATTTTCTGCACCAATGGGTCCTTTTTTCACACGAGATTTAGCCCTTGCGGTGAGTGAAGCTGGTGGATTGGGTGTATTATCAAATGTTAACATAATTGGAACAAATCCAGTTGAAGAACATAAAAAAAGCATTGAATATATGATTGAACATACTGATAAACCATTTGGTCTCAATTTTCTTACATCTCGTAACAATATAGGTGTTAAGGAAATGTGTACTGATGTTCCGAAAATAGTTATGGATAATCCGAGAATGAGAGAGCAATGTGTCTATTGGTTGACCTCTGCAGGATCCTCAAAGATTCTACCTGCTTCGAAACCCTTCCAAGAGTTACGGGAAAGATCGGAAGTAAAACACTTTCACGTAGCACCAGCTGTATGGTTAGCACAGAAATGTGTAGAAGCCCAGGTGGATGGAATAGTATGCACTGGTACTGAAGGAGGAGGACATCAGTCCTATGAGAAGGTTACAACGTTAGTTTTACTCCAACAACTTGCAAAAGCTTTCCCGGATTTGCCTAAAATTGCATGTGGAGGATTTGCAACAGGAGAAGGTTTAGCAGCAGCATTATCATTAGGAGCAGGAGCAATAGCTATGGGTTCACGATTTATAGCATCAAAACAAAGTGAATTTAATGAAGCGTATAAAAAATTAATCCCTCCAGGAACCCCTCAAGATACAGGATTGTTTACCGGGTCTTTCGGTCCTATCAGATTATATCGGAATAAATATGCGTTAGAGCATCCAGCACCCTCTACTAAAGAGGAAATGATGGCTTATGAAAGATCCCTAACGATGGAACAGAGGACACGTGATGCAGGTGCATATGAAAGGATATATAACGGAGATACTGAAAATGGTGCAGTATTACTTGGACAATCAATCGGAATTATTAAGAGTATTGATGATGTAAACGATATCATTGAAAGAGTCATGAAAGAAGCAGAATCAGCGATACGTAAAAATGCTGCTATGCTTAAATAAAACTTTACATATTTACAAAAATCTTTTATTTTCTTTTATATTGAGATTTAATTAACCAGAAAAATTTTTTAGTTTCTGCAACTCTTTTTTAAGATCATCGGGGATGATTGCTTTTTTTTTTTCTTCATAGTTATACCACACTATATGAGCTTCTCCTTCAGCAGCTGTACGATTCAATTTTTTACTCAGTATAGAATGATGAATAATTATTTTTGATTCTTCAATAGCTTTTATTTTGGCACCAACATAGACGGTGTCGGGATAAATCAAAGGAGCCTTATAATAGCAATCTTGGTATGATAATATTGGAGCGATACGAGCTGTTGTAGGATCTTTATAGACATTCAACAATTCAAATAATGCTATCCGTGAACTCTCAAAATATCTGTAATAAATTGTATTATTAACATGCCCTCTAGCATCCATGTCTCCCCATCGGATGGGTATCTCCATAACCACAGGGAAATTCTTTAATTTTTCGGTCATTGTTTCATCTCTGATTAATCAATTCTAAAATACATAGAAATAAAATTATAGAAATAAGAAATTTAATAAAAATAAATTTAAAAAGTGGTTTTTAACCTATTAATAACAGATTCGGCTTCTTCCATTATTCTATCCAATAATTCCTTTGCAGTAGGAATATCTTTAATTAAACCTATACCTTGACCACAGCTTACCATACCCGCGTCTATTTCACCTTCTCTATACATTTTTAATGCATTTTGACCAGAGGCTACTTGAATTATTTCCTCTAAAGGAGCTTTTTTAGATTCCAATTCAATTATTTTTTCAGCAGCTTTATTTCTCCAAACTCTATGGGTATTACGAATAGATCGCATGACTAAATGAGTATCTGTTTCTTGAGCTTGAACAAAAGCTTGTTTTAGATTATCGTGAATAGGACATTCTTGAGTTGCCATCATCCTAGTCCCCATAATAACACCTTCAGCACCAAGTGCTAAAGCAGCAGCAATTCCTCGTCCATCGGTAATTCCTCCCCCAGCGATTACTGGAACATCTATAGCATCTACAACACATGGGGTCATAACAAGAGTACCGATATCTAAAGTTCCTGTTGCACCACCATTTTCATACCCAACTACAGTTATCATATCAGCGCCCAAAGATGCAGCTGTTTTGGCATATCTTACACCTGCACATTTATGAATCCAAATAGCGCCACCATCCCTAAATTTTGGGACCAAATCTGCAGGGGCCTTATGGCCACTTGTTTCGATTATTTTCGCACCCTCATCAAGAGTTGCTCCTACATACAGTTCCAATTTCTCTTGCGGCATCATTGCGGGAAATAAATTTATATTTACAGCAAAGGGTTTATCAGTTAAGGACTGTGTTTTTTTAATTGCTTCCCGTAACTCATCAGGAGTTTTGTAATTAGCACTGGCTAAAACCGCACATGCACCAGCATTGCTTACTGCAGCAACAAATTCAGGATTTGAGATATTTGCCATAGTCCCCGATATAATAGGATATTTACATCCTAACATTTCAGTAACTTTCGTTTTAATCATAATTTTATACCTAAAAATTAGTCAATTATAGATAGTAATTTCTCCATTTGATTTATATTTCATTAAAAAAATATAATATCAATACAAGGTTTTAAAAAATTTAATATTGTTATGAAAAAAGAGGTTAAAGATAAAGATGGACTATGAGTTTATAATTTTTGAAGTTTCAGGCCAAGTAGCAACAATAACACTCAACAGACCAGAACGCCTTAATGCGTGGACATATGAAATGAGTAATGAGATATGGGATGCTCTAATTAAAGTAGAAAATGATCCTAATTTAAGAGTAACGATCGTCACAGGGGCGGGAAGGGGTTTTTGTGCTGGTGCAGATTTATCAAGAGGTAGTACTACATTTGATGGATCTAATCGTCCTCGTGAGGAGGTTGAAAGAAGAAGACGTGAAGGTAGCCTAATTAGACGATATTTTACTTTAAAAAAGCCTGTTATCGTTGCAATCAACGGACCTGTTGTTGGAGTAGGAGTAACACTTATCTTACCATTCGATATTCGAATCGCAGCAGAGAGTGCACGCATTGGAATCGTGTTTAATCGCCGTGGTGTTATCCCTGAAATTGCGTGTCCTTGGATTTTACCCCGAATTATTGGGATAAGTAGAGCTGCTGAATTAATGTATACTGGTAGAATTGTTAATGCTAAGGAAGCTTTGGAATTTGGTCTTGTAAGTCGAGTTGTACCTGACGATAAACTTATGGATACAGCTCGAGAAATAGCTGATGAAATATTGCTTTCTGCTCCTGTTAGTGTTGCTTTAACAAAACGCATGTTATATCAATTTCTTACTGAAACAGATATTGATAAAGCGGAGAGAATTAATCATCAATATTTTGGATGGACTGGAACACAACCAGATGCTCGCGAAGGAGTAGTTTCTTTCCTTCAAAAAAGAAGGCCCGAATGGAAAATGAAAGTTCCTGATGATCTACCGGATTTTTTCCCTTTAGAATGAGATTTGGTAAAAAATTTTTTGCTTTTCTATTTATTTTTCATTAATTTGATCTAATTTCTCATGAAAATAAAGGCGTTTACGAACTTACCTTTTTCAATTTCTAATGAAAGTGGTAGATTTTGAGAAAAGACTTCTGGGTCGACGGCATCAGGATGGGAAGGTCTTCGTTGTCGAACAACTTCTACCCCGGCGGAGTTGAATTCAAATATTATAATCAATCCTTTTTCTTTAATCACTCTGATAAATTCTCGTAAGGCGGATTTTTTGTCATCAATATGATGAAAAGACGTATAGCAAAATACAGCATCAAAAGATTTATCTTCGAAGGGTAAATCTTCAGCTCTGAAAAATTTAAAAGTAATCAAATCCTCCACTGATAATTTTTTCGCAGATTCACGCCATTTTGCCCAATTATGACCCTCAGGTTCTCCTGTCGTTACCTTATATCCTTGGAGTGCTAAAATAATTGACATTACACCATATCCTGTTCCTATATCAAGAATTCTAACGTTTTTTTTCAATTTTAATTTTTCTACAGTGCTATAAAGGAAATCAGCATTAAAGGAAAATTTTTCTGATAGTATATTTTTAGCTTTTTCCAAATCTATCTTCATAATGTTAATCTAGATTTCACAAAATTAGAATCTTATTGAATTGGTTTTTAAAAAATGAGTTGGTCGACGAAAAAATTTTGGGATTTATTCTCGCCGACATAAATTTTTAATAACAATTTAATAGCTTCATTTAAATAGGTTTCATTACAAACCATATATTGTCGAGAAGAGGTATTATTACCTCAATGCATTGTAACCATCGGTTAATCAACAGCGATATGAAAGGAAATTGTGAGTAAAATCGCAATTTGAACTAAAATGTTAGCCTTCCGGTTAATATTCGGTGTTCAATCCAACCAATTCGTAAGAACTGGCGAGGTTATCAAACGATAATGTTAGCCATTGGATAAGAAATTATTCTCTGGATAATGATTCTTTTCACAGCGTCGCTTGAATTGATGTATTGAGAAATTCCCCTCACTGAGTAAGGAATAATAATACCAATGCAATGAACACCTTTGGGTTTTCATTAGCATCTTCTCTACCTTTTACCTAATTTATGGAGTATCATTGAAAACTGCTAAGAACAAAATATAAATTAATATCTTTAATTTTCATCTTGTTTTATTATAATAATATAGATTGGTCGCAATTAACATAATTAGTACTATATTATAACACAAGGTAGTAATTATGGAGATTATTGGTGCTGGGATAAAAATTAAAGATACAATATTTAGAACCAATATCATTAATTGCCAGGTAATGATAAATTCGAAGATCATTTTCATGTGTTCCCATTCTTTTTTTTTTCGAGCAAGTATAGCAAAAATTGACAAAATTAAGAAAGTTCCCCCGAAGACCCAAGAATAATAAGGATCGTAAAATGGCCATTGGACAAGAAGTAAATATGCATGTGGGATCACCAGATATAGGAATGCGATTATTATACCTACAATAGCATTAATTATTAATAAAATTTTCATACTTTTTGTTATTTCTACCATTTCATATCATCTCATATTGTATGATTCGGATTTATTTGATTTTTTACAAAATTTACGTTGTTGCGGGTAAAATGTAAGATTCAAGCAAATATAAGGGAAAATTGAATTGTAAATTCATACCTGTGAAAACAACTACTAAGTGCTTTTCAGGAAACACATTAATTTGCTGTTCCCCATATCCTAATGCTCGAAAACATCTAAGATCTGGATTAATCCACCATTGATATCCATATTCAACATTTGGGGCAACAACAATCTTTGAAGTAGTTGATGCTTTTACCCAATTTCTTGAAATTATCTGCGTTCCTTCCCAATTGCCATCCTTAAGGAACATTTGTCCAATTTTAGCCATATTACGAGCTGTTAGAAACAGTCCATCACCACCACAAGCTACACCCTGTGGATCTGTAAGCCAGTTTGCATCGATAATAGATAACGGTTCAAATAAATATTCATTGGCAAAATCAATAGTAGACATATTAGTAGCTCTTTCTAAAATTGCGGTTAGTAAATGGGAAGCTCCTGTATTATAATTAAAAACAAGACCGGGAGGTGCAACCATTTGTCTATCAAGAACAAATTTAACATGATCTCCACTTGCCTTCCATGTATTATAAGGATTTCGATTATCCTCATAAGGATAATATTCAGGCCAATTCAAGCCTGTTGTCATAGTTAATAAGTGTTCAATTGTCATAGATTCCTTTTGGGCATCTATGTTTGTAATATTTTTATCCGGAAAGTAATCGAGGACAAATTCATTTATACTTTCAATATAACCTTTATCGATAGCAATTCCGATTAAAGCAGAAGTAACACTTTTTGAAACAGAATATACACGAAAGTTATATTCTTTATTTGCAAACTGATGGTACCATTCAGTTACAATAAAACCATTTCTAATAACAATGATGCTATACACAAAATAATTCTGATTTTCAACATCATTTATCATATCTGTTAAGACATCTGAATCCATCTGTACGAGTTCAGGTATTATAGTTGTCCAATGTTCCTGAGAATTCAATCTTGTTATAAGAATCCATCCAGGTAGAATCCCTCCGGTTCCAAGAATTAAGACTATAAGTGGAAGACTTATCTGTTTAAACCTGTTCTTATCTTTTCTTGACATTCTACAGAATATTGTTCCTTAAGTTAAAAATTATGAAAAACAAATAATCAGTAATATGAAAAAATTCATTGTTAATAAAAAACTTGTAGACTAATATTTGATAATTCAAGATAATCGAAAAACGCAATCGATAGAATATTATTCATCAAACTAAAACAAAATAAAAATTTCATGAAAAAACTTTATTAGTTTCTTTAATTAGTGATTTTAAGAGTACTCTATAAACAAAGGCAGATTAAAATTTCGACTCAAAAAAACTCAAGAAAGTGGTACATACTCCTTTTGATCTTATTTATATCATTGGGGGCAGTTATCTATAATATTATTAACATATTGATTCTATTTGATATGCGTGAATTTGATAGTCATAGGAGTTATACTGTTAATTATAGTCAAGGTTCTGGATATCTAAATGTAGATTTTAAAATAACTCATGATAGAGAGTATGATTTTCAAGCTGAATTAATCTTGCGAACAACAACCACTGGAAATGTAGAAGAAATAGGAATAACAAATTATCAATTTGAGGTTAATGTGGATGAAGAATTTAGATTAACCAGACAAGAAAGTTATGTTAATCCATTAATTTCTCATAGGGAAACATTTCTTATTGCTGGCATCTACAGAGACAGTCTTACTATATGTGAGGGTGATGTTGATGTACAATTCAATGTTAATGAGGTTGTGCAAAATGAAACAATTAATTTCGAAATAGCAATTCGGATGCCCATTGATCCCGCCCTAAGATTTTTTGAGCATGATGTATTAGGAGTATGGATTGAAGTTATTCTTTTCATCGTATTAGGAGTACTTATCATTTCTATTTCAAAAGTAATCAAAAAGGTACGATATGAAGTAGTGTACCCAGAAAAGGAGAAGAAAAGGGATAACGAGTTTTGGAATTTTATTGAGAAAAAAGCAGAAAAACAAAAGCAAGAATGAGTTTATGAAAGTTTCAATCATGTATCAGAGTGTAGCCACCTTAAGGAGAACTCTCTAGATAATAATCCTTTTCATGGTGCTAGTTGAATTGATATTTTAGGAAATATCACTCACTAAGAGAGAATTAATAGCGCCAATGTAATGAACACTTTCGATTATTCATTACCTCTTCTCTACCTTCCTACCTTTTGCTTTTACCTACCTGAAAATTGATTATAATAATATATAAAAGAAAATATTAAATTAATTTTAAGATACAGCTATTAAACTTTCTTCAGAAGTGTAGATAGTAATGCTGTCGACAATGAGGAGCCATTTAAATCTTATTACGATGTCAGTTGTAGTACTATTAACAAATCCGTTTAAAATTATTCCTTCACCAGAATAAAGAGTAGTGTTAATTAACGTAAAATTAATGCCTGAGTATAATCCATAGGTGAAAGTGGCATTTTCCAATGGATATAAACTAGGTGAAACTTCAATAGAGAAATCTCCACCTCCTTCTCTGTATAGCGATAGATTTACTTGTACATTATGTCCCGGTGCTGAAAGAGTATCATTAAAGTTTTCGAGTTCTATTCTAAAACTAGCAAGATCGTCAGGTAAAATAATTGAATTCTCCATATTAAACACGTAAGTAATAGGGACTATTTCGACATCTATTATTAGAGTGTTTGAAGTTTTATTTCCAAATTCATTAGTTGCTTCTACGTAAAATTCATATAATCCTGTTCCCAATTCTGAGACTGAATAAGTAGTTTGCGAACTTGGTAAATCTGTTGCGAGCAAAGTATTATTTCTATAAACTGAATATGTTTCAGCTAATAAGGATTGAGTCCAATTCAATGCAAAATCACCGTCAATATCTGGACTGCCTGCATCAGATGTCAGGGTAAATGCACCTGGTTCAATGTTTCCCAATTGATTATAAGCATCATAAGCTTCTGACCCATAGCCTACTTTCCTGGTGAAAGCTTCCACAAATCCTGCTAATTTCAGTTGTTGTAATCCCCCAACTGAACTATAAGTTGGAATGTAATAATAAACTGAACCTCCAAGAGGATATAAAAGCGTATTACCCATTCTAGCACCCGAAATCAAGGAAATTTGTTGGGTTGCTTCCGTTTCATAGGTGTCTCTTGCTGTTTTAGGACCAATCAAGTTTTCAGTTGCGTTTCTAGTATGATAAAATATAGCTTCCCCAAAATTTGTCCCATGCCGAATAACATACATTCCTGCTAAAGTTCTTGCTTCTATCCCTTGATATTCTACTAGATCTAATCCTACGTATTCTATCCCATCTCCGAGATTTGTTTCGATATAGAAGAGATCTCCGCGTTCTGGTCTTTCGTGAAAATCATCTCCTCTTTTCCATGTTGTTAAATCCTGAACGTGATATTTGTAATTTGCTTTTAACTGTAATTCAAATAAGGTTTCAGGATATCTCAATTGGTTTTTTAACCAAAGTGGAGCAACTTGCCAATCGTAAATTTTCGTGTAATATTCCCAAAGAGGATATGTCGGATCTAAGCTTGCATCAATTCCTTCTAAATTGGGATTTTCATAAAATTTCATCACACCGGTTTTTACATCAATTAAACTAATTCCTAAAAATCTTAATATGGGAGAATTAGCATATGATCCAATATTTATTGTTGTGAAAATTGAAACTGCATAATACATCTTTTCTTCTTGACTGTCAAAAACTAAATATGGATCATAATCTATACTTAATTGAGGTAAAAGTATGTTTGCTACACGTTTTTTCACATTTCTATTAATTAAAAATTCTTTATTACCGCCCTCAAAAACATAACCCCACAATCCTAAATTTAGTGTGTACCAAAATGCATCTAAACCGGCTAATGTCCCGTCTGGCTCACCCACATCATTATAAACATACTTATTATTAGTAATTCCTTTACTCCAATTAGTACCAAGAAGGATAGAATTATCGTAAGCCCCTAAACTTCCACCGGATTCATGCTGTTCTAAAAATTTCTGGCTTTCAGATTCACCGAAAAATATTGGATAATCATCAGGAACATTAAAAATAGAACTTACATTAACTAATTCTCCTGTGAATGTGTCTAAGGCTAAAAAACCTTCAACATGATCATACAATTCAGTATTAGTTCTAACAGGATCTCCCGAAAATTGAGATAATCTAACAGTTTTCGGTGCAACCCAATATTCTGTTCCATTTATATAAACAATATCTGAATCTGCTAATCCCTCAAATGTGGTGCCTATTTTCGCCGCTAAACTTTGCACTGCAAAATCTTGATCAAATTGTCTTATACGTGAGATCATTTGAGTATCATTTTCAGGATTGGATGATTGCGTAAAGTCATCAATAGAACGCTCTTCAAACATGTCCAATCCTGCACACTCTCGGGTCCATAAAATTTCTCTTTCGATTTTCTTTGTCCATTGATATTCAGAATATACTGAAGTATTACTTAATGTTATAGCTGGACCTATACTAAAAAGCATCGGTATTAAAATGACAATAATAACGGCTGTTGCTAGTATTCCCATCCTTATTCTTCGAGGATTTATTGTCATCCTATTTGTAGGATTTCGTGCTAATTTAATGCGTCCAAGAATAAATACTAAAATACCCAAAGCTAAGAGAATAAAAAATGCTAAAATTAGAGACCACATTTGTATTACTTGGATTCCGTCTAAAGCGTAAGCAGGTAAAGAAAAAAATACCAATCCCAAAACTAAACCACCTATTACTAAGCCATTTCCTGCGATATTGTAGTCATTTCTTCTCAAATAATAGTTGCTTGCTATGTTAAGGGCCAACCTGAATATAAGAACTCCGAAAATAAAGTAAATTAGAGGCAAATATAATCGAGTATAAACAAAAATAAATTCGATATTCATGCTGTTATAATTTAAAAGTACATCAAGGGCATCTGTGAAAATTGTAAGTGGTGACAAGGTAATTTCTCCTCTTTCATATAAAAATAAAACCCAAGAAAATTGACCATCAAAATCCAGCGCCATACCTATGAAATAGAATAAGATAAAACCTACGGTCCACCAGAAAATTAATGATTTTATCCTAGATGGTTTTCCAAATTTTAATCGAGTTCCTATAATTGTCAAAAGATTTTGATTGGGTGGCACACTCATTATTATACAACCAATTATAGCCCCAGTCAAAGCTGTTTTATTGAAAAAGAAATTAATCGACCAAAAATTTAGAAAGTAAAAATCATAAAAATTCAACCCCCCTGCTTTGTTTTGGTAGAGTTGATAATTTAAATTGAGTGGACCAAACCATGCAGGCCAAAACCAGAAGAAGGATAAAAGTACAAGGATTACCACAACAACGGGAATAATAATCTTAAGATATTTTTTCACTCGGGGTTTATTTTTAAACCAGTTAGACTCCAGAATCTTTTTACGAGGCGGTTTTCTAGGACTTTCAATCGTATCAAGCTCTCCTCGCTCTAAGAGTTTTACTTTCTGTTGTAGTTCATATTTCCGATTAGCTTCTTGACAGTCTTCGCAATAATAATTAAATTTTTCATGCTTTTCACAAGACTTTTTTACCATACTAAATCATCTTTTTCCAAATAATAATGAAGTTTAATTTTCTCAAATTTTTCTCTGAGGTAATTCACATATATAAAGATAAAATAGTATAAAAACTAATAGTAAATTGATTATAAATGAAAACTTCAATCTGATGATCTGTCAATTGGGTTGAAAATCCTTTTCTTAATCAATTCTTTGATAATCTCAAAATCTTTTGGAGTACAAACATTCTCAGGAAGAAGGTAGATTGAATAAAAGTAGTTTAAATTGTTATCATGCATAAGATCCGATGCTTTTTTAATCATATCTCTCTCGGATTGAGTTAGTTTCATTTTTAAAGAATAATCAATGGTCAGAGGATATAAAAATGATAAATCTAGATGTTCTTCTAGTAGATCCTTTATTCCTTGAAATTCTCCGAGATTTCCTTGGAATTCATCAAATAAGCCCCCATAATGATGATAAATATTATAAGCCAGTGATTCAAGTGTATAAAGAAAATTCTTGGAGGGACTTTCCTTCATGATAACTATTAACCTTAAATTAACAAATTCTGTCATCAGCAAGATTGACTTTTGATACTCAATTTTAAAGGTTCGAGACTCCTTAGCTCTCCCTAGTATTTCACTACCGAAGTTTTGGATCGCCTGAAGAAAACCTGATATTAATGTAGGATCAACATCCTTATCCGCAAATGCCTCTGAATATACATCAATACCAGACTTCTTGTGTAAAACAATTATATATTCGATATCCATTATCTCGGAACATTTTTCTAAGAGAAGTTTTAGTTTATCTCTATGCCTTGTTTGGACCTTCTTAATTGTGGCATAGCTAGAACCTCCTAGCACAACCCCTCCAATTACAACAAACCCCACTATAAGAAAAATCACTAAGAAATCCGGAGGTTGATTTGAAGACGATATGGGAGATAGTGAGAAAACTTGCGTTTTAATCCCGGCATCAGTTTGGTTATACCAATATATGTAGGCAATATAATTACCTTTAAGGATATTGGGTGGAATTTCATAAGTAAATCTATTAATTTCAGTAGGAAGGTTAATAACCTGTTGGTGTAATTCAATCCCTTCATCATCTCTTAATACAAATTTATAAGTTCCTTCCAGAATTGGATCTGCTATAGACAAACGTAACTGTTGGCCCCCAATCCATTCAGTTTCAATTATTTTAAGACTAAAGGGCACACTTGGTGAATTTGCTGTGATTTCCCAATCTGCTCCGTGTTCAATTGTATGATTTGGAATCAAAACTTTATTATTTAATGAATCAATGACAACATCGGAGGAAATATTTTGTTGATTTTTGAATATTGAGATATTAGACCAACTACTTGAATAATCAAATTTAATAGAATCATTAATTGAATATCTTTCAATCGAGGGGGTAATTCTCCATAGATTCCATGAATTGTAATTAATTTGCAATATACTGGGAGCTCTAAAATCACTGAGAATGTTTAAATTATAGCTTAAATTGAAGTTTAAGCTTTCAGTTTTATTGTTTTTGATCTTCACTTGTACATTTTTATTATTTGGATGATAATTTAAATTCGATTTTTTAAGATATCCCTTTCCAGGATGATTACCATTTGCTATTTCATATGAATTACCGTTGAATTCTGCGGTCATATTGATTTCTTCTGGGAAAAAAGTGTCATTTACTTTTTGGATAATTTTATAAAGAAGTGAAGTTCCTTGTATTCCTCCCCCCCATGAGCCCGCATTATATTCTGAGATATTTAATTCAGGATATGTTGGATTAATATTATTGAAATACCAATAATACGTAGATTTTGGACTTGTACCTATTGAACTCCCATCTATTACAAGATAATAGAACCCTTCAGTAATATAGATAGGTGTGGAAAAAGTTTGTATATGCCATGATGGTATAAGAGAATACGACATATTCAATAGATGAGGTGTTCCATAAACCGCGTTATTTGGGGAATAAGTATTATTATCGTGTCCATGAATTTCAACATATATCGGCTTGTTTTCAGTGGATTCATTATTCCCATAAATTTGCAAACCATAAACAATAGTAGGATCTTGTATTACAATTTGTACTCCATAACCATCATGAAATTTATCAATTGAATATTTATCAATCGGGATATCTTCAACTGTCTTTAATTCTAAGCCAAATTCAACATCTGTAAAATTTAATTCTATATCATTTATTCTCCATAAAGAAGAAGGTAATTCAAAATCTAAAGTGGTGGTATTACTTAAGATACCAGTACTTGTCGAAAATTCCGTCAACTCAAAATCGGTATCAATATCTAAAGAAAACTCACTACTTGTTGATACCCCAATATTCATATTTTGAAATAGAAATAAGATTAATGTAAAAAATAGGAAGACATATAACAGTTTTTTAGATGATTTGGCTGGATTCATTATTTAATAGCAATTGATTTCTAATTCTAATACTACCCATTTTAATTAAAAAACCTTTTGTTTTTAAAATGATAAAAACATAATTTGCTATACAAGAAATTTCGACCGTAGAATAAGAATTACCTTGTAAAGCTTCCCAAATTCAAAACTAAGTTTTGTAATGAATTTATGTAGATAATAACGATTCAAATAATTTTAGGGTGAAAAGAAATGGTTTTACAAATTTCTAAATTCATTCCCGGTAACACCCCAAGTTCTTAGAATCCTTTCAGCATTTGAAACAATATTCTCAATAAATTCTTTAATCGATGTTTCCTCATTCACATGACCGACAGCCATCGAACCTACTGGAGAGTCCCGTAATTCAAGATGGAAAATTTTCTTATAAAATTTTTCATCAAATATATCTTGGTACAATACTTGCTTCTTCCAAGCCTCTGAAGCGGGACTTTCTTTTGTTGCCATAATAGCACTTCCAAAACAAACAGCATCAGCACCCATCGCCAGAGCCGCTAGAAATCCGCGCGCATCGCCTATGCCTCCTGCGGCGATTAAAGGAACTTTTATGAGTTTTCTAGCCATTGTCATATTAACAAGTGTAGTATTCTGATTTGGATTTTTGAATCCAGTACCCTCTAAACCTACAATGGTCACTGCATCCGCACCCGCTCTCTCTGCTGAAATAGCGTGTTTTACTGTAGCACTCTTATGAAACCACACTCCCCCTGCATCGTGTACTTTTTTACCAATCCTTGCTGCTTTATAAGCAGAAGTAGTAATTACCTTGACTCCTTCTTCTAAGGCAATATCAACAAAATCAAAATATGATTCCTCAGATTGAACTCGTCCTCCGCTTTGTCTAACTTGGGGAGGCCAAACTGTATAATTTACCCCAAAAGGTTTGTTTGTTAATTTTTTCATTTTTTTAATTTCATCATAAAATTCATCAGAAGTTCTAAAATTTAAAGCAGTAATGATTCCCAAACCACCGGCATTTGAAAATGCTGCTGCAAATTCAGCTTTTCCTATGATGGCAAAAGCACCCATTATAATAGGGTATTGGGTATTCATCATTTTGGTTATTCTGGTATTCCAAATCATTTTTATCACGCTGAAAGAGTAATTTTTGTATGTTAATAAAAAATGATATTTATTCTTTATGAAATATTTTTCTACTGTCCTGAAATTGAATCAACGTTCCTAAAAATGTTCTTTAGTTTTGTTACATCACTCTCAGGAAGTGAAGGTCTTAAAATTGAATCAATGTTAGCTTTCATATGTTCAATCTTTCCTGTACCTGAAATAATAACATCTGTTCCTAGTTCATCGCGACAGAATCGATAGGCTGCATCAACCAAATTAATTGCCCCTTTCTTATGCATAAGAAATCCTAAAGGATTTGCTTGATCAATATCAGAGGGATTTAATTGTTCTTTTTCGATTAATTCATTAATACATTCAGCAAGTCTTTTTAGTCTGCTAAGAGCAAGGCGTACGGCAAACATTATTAAAACCCCGATGTTTTTTTCGATAGTTTTTGGAAAAACATTATACCGTGCTGACTGGTTTAAAATATTAAATCCAACCATCATGACGTCCCAAACATCATCTTGTAACGCTCTTTCTAGCATAGAATGGTTTGAATCTGCATTAAATCGCTCAGTGATCCCTAAATAGCGTATTTTACCTTGATCTCGCATTTCAAGAAGTGTCGGTACAACGTCTGAAAGTAAATATTCATAATCTTGTAAGATTACTCCATGAAGATGATAAATATCAATATAATCCGTACCAAGGTTTTTGAGGCTTCTTTCAAGACTGTTCACAACATCTTTTGGTTTTATAGTGCCCCAGGTCGATTTTTTTGTTGAAATTATTAAAGTTTCACGCTCATAATCTTTAATTACTCTCCCAACAATACTCTCAGTTCGATAAACTTCTGCAGTGTCAATGAAATTAATACCTGATTTTAGAGCATGTTTGATAATAGCTACAGAGTCTTCTTCACTAATGCCTGTACTTTGCCCAATACGGCTGGGACCGCCACAGCCCACTCCCATAACACTTACTTTTAATCCAGTACGACCGAGTGTAGTATATTTCATTCTAAAACCTGTTTAAAATATATTGTTTATCATAAAATTAATTAAACATTTTAAATTTTAGATTTTACAGATAAATTAAATTTAGAGCTGATTTAAATGCAAGGACAAGTACATTTTGAAGATTTAAATTTCGAATATGGATACTCCTGTATGCCCGATAGATTACATTATTTTTCTAAAGAAGAAAACGATTTTCGGATGGAAGTTCGTAAATGGTGCAAAGATAACATTGAACCTGTTGCCAATAAGATAGATCGGGAACGAAATAAAGATCTAGCGGTAGATACGGTCAAAAAAATGAAACCTTATTTAAACATATTAATTCCCGAAGAGTTAGGGGGTTTGGGTAAAGGAGTTCTATTCCGTGCAATATTTGGTGAAGAATTAACTGCGTTTAATTATGCTATAGCTACCATTTTTGGTGCGTCATCATGCTTATTTGCCGCTCCTATTATTGAATATGGAACACCTGAACAAAAAGAAAAATATTTATCAGGAATAGCCGATGGTACCAAATTAGGAGCAATTGGTATTACTGAACCTACTGGAGGGTCTGACGCCGTTGGAGGAATGAATTTACGAGCGAAACGTGATGGAGATTATTACATCTTAAATGGAGAAAAATGCTTTATAACTAATGGGAGTTATGCGGATTATATCACTTTATATGCAGTAACTAATGATCAGGTGAGAAGACATCAAGGAATATCAGCATTCATCTTTGAAACAGATACTCCAGGATTTGAGGTGTTGAAAGATTATACCTATATGGGACGTAGAGGCATGCCGAATTCTCATCTTCGTTTTGATAATTGTAAAGTTCCTGCCGAAAATTTACTTTATAAGGAAAATGAAGGTGTAGAGGTGTTAATGTTTGGCCTTGATGGGGAAAGAGTATTTACTGCCTCACAATATCTTGGATTAGCAAGAAGTGCTTTCGAAGTAGCGTATAAATATGCTCATCAACGTGAGCAATTTGGAAAAACAATCTACTCTTTTGAAGGTATTTCCTTTAAACTTAGTGAAATGTTTATGGATTTAGAGTTGAATAGGATCGCCATAGCCCAAATAGCTCGTATGCTTGATGCGGATAAATACTGTCGAGCTACTGTAGCTGCGGTAAAAGCGCGAATCTCTGATGCCGCAGTTAATATAACAAAAGATGCTGTACAAGTTGTAGGTGGATTAGGTTACTCTGAAGAATACCCGGTTGAAAGATATTACAGAGATGCAAAAATAGGACAAATAAGCGCAGGATCAGCAGAAGTAATGAGATTTCTGATTTCAAGAGAAATGATTAGAATGTGGGGTAAGTAGTTATGGCTCGAATAGAAATAAGCCCCTCTGAATGGAAAAATTATGTTGGAAAGGAACTAGGAACCTCTGATTGGTATGAAGTGACCCAAGAGGAGATAAATGACTATGGAGAGATTGTAGGTGATATTCAGTGGATTCATGTCGACCCAGAGCGAGCTAAAAAAGAATCTCCTTATGGAAGAACAGTCGCACATGGTAATTGGGTATTGTCTATCGCTTATTCGAAATTATTTTCACAATTATATACACCGATAAATACAAGGATGACGGTAAACTATGGTTGGAACAAGATTCGATTTCCAGCTCCAACACCTGTGGGCAAACGCATTAGGTTAATAGGAAAAGTTAATCAAGTTAAAGATGTTGGAAATGATGCATATGATGTTGAATTTGACTTTAAGATCTATGTTGAGGGTGAGTCAAAACCCTGTTTTGTAGCATTAAAACTTTCAAGGTTTTATTCTCTTTAAAATAGAAATGTAAAGGTATTGAAGAAGAAAAACAAATAAGACTTGATAACCTGTTTTATTTTTTTATTTCTTCAACTTTTAAAATATAATGGCAAGTTCTTTGGTTATTAAGCGGGATACAATTTAAAAACTTAGATTCAGTCGTCATTTGAGGAAATATTTCACTTAAAAATCCTCTCGTATAGGGAATACAAATATTTTCTTGAAAAACAGAACCTCTAGAAGGATTATAAATCCCACCAATCGGGCAAAATTTTTTAGAATACTTTACACTCACATCATAAGTATGGTCATCTAATTTTTTTATCGTAGGTTTTCCATTTAAACCAGCGTAAAACTGCTTTAAAATGACTTCCATCTCTAATGATGACCCTCTATCTTTATAGAATTTACCTAACTTTGAACCAGATTTTACAGAAATTGCTCGGGGTAAATTATTTCCCCCAATCTCAATCATTTCTTTAATGTAGGCTTGAAAAAACTTTAAAACATCCTTATTTTTTGACATTTTTGCTGAGCTTTCCTATTATAATTTAAAAAATAATATAAAAAAACCTAATTCATCTTTAGTTTTTGAATATTTAATAATTTTTGTCAGAATTGTTTATAGAACAATAAATAATAATTTTAAAATTATTTATAAAAAATGTATTACTTATTATTTGGCGATAAACTCGGGTTCTTTTTTATCGATTAGTGCTAAAACACCTCTTTTATAGTCTTCAGTTTCCGCGGATTTTATCTGCATTTGGCGTTCATTTTCAAGGTGTTCTTCCAAAGGGGTGCTTAATGCTTCGAAGAATAATTTTTTAGTTCTAGCATATGCTAACGTTGGTCCATTAGCAAGACGTTGTGCCCATTGTAAAGTAACTTCTTCTAACTTCTCTGCAGATGTAATTTCATTAATAAGACCTAATTTATTCATCTCTTCTGCAGAATAAGTATCTCCAAAAAAAGCCATCTGAGTAGCTTGTTGCCAAGTAAGTTGACGACTTAACAGTATAGATCCCGCAAATCCAGGAATTAAAGCGAGTTTTGAAAAAGACTGCCTAAATCGTGCTTTATCGGATGCTATAATGAAATCACATGATAGAGCAAGGTTCATGCCTGCACCAACTGCCCAACCATTAACCGCTGCAATAACAGGTTTAGGATACAGTCTTAGGAATAACGCAATTTTATAAAGGTTTTTGGTTAAATCATCCATTTCTTTTCCTGATGTACCATCCTCTATACTTGATTTAAACAATTTTATATCTCCACCAGCAGAAAATGCCCTACCAGAGCCAGTGATTATTACACATCTTACATCATTGTTTTTTTCAAGTGATTCTAAGGATTCTAACAATTGTTTTGCCGTTTCTTTGTTTAAGGGATTTAAATTTTCAGGATCTATTAACTTTATCAATGCTATTTTATCTTCTATTTGTACATCTATTTTATTTCCCATTTCTACATCTTCTCAATTTTAGAATAATTTATCTATTTAACGAGTTTATTTAAAGTTATTATTAATCGTTTAAAAACCTTAATGCTACAGAGAAATAGATTATTCTCCAAGATTTTAATGTAAAGTTATTCTAATTTTTTAATCAGTCGATCAATAAAGACTCATTAATGGGTTATCATGAAAGTTTATTAAATTGTTTGCCCCAAGTGTAAACCACAGAAAGTTATTTAATTTAAAAAATATGAAAGAGTGATTGTCAATGAAAAGGAAAAAACTTTCAATGATAATTTTAATCGTCGGAATAGCTTTTTTAGTACTTGCTCCAATTTTAGGGTATACTTTGGATAAAACAACTCTCTTAGACAGAAAACCCATAACTATTAATGAAGATAGTAGTGTAGGTTTACCAGAAGCATATGATTATGGATTTACATTACAAAGTTATCAAAAAGTCCGTATAGAATTTTCAGTTTATTATGCTAACGTTACAGCAACACTAAAAATTTTTGGGAGAGGATATTATGATCAACAAAAGGCTTTAAATAGTACCTCTCCAGGAGCTATGGTCGGTTTGGATTTTGTTTGGTCGCAATTTGCTTGGGGACAGACTCCTTCATCCCATACAGATGATGCAAACTCGAGAACAATCACCTACAACGGATATTGGTACATTGAATTTGCTGGAGATACAAATAATGATTATCTTATCTCAATACCTGGTTCTTATGTAGTTGTCGTTTATGGGGATAATGATGGACCAGCAACTAACACTGAAGTAAAATTCAACATTGTCATTAAAATAGATGGTCCAGGAGATTACCTAGAAAAAATATTCTTTTATATCGGTGCTGGTGTAATCCTTGCTGCTCTATTGTTCATTTCTTTTGGTTATTACAAACAATTTAAGGGAGGTCGGTAACTATGGGAGAAGAAAAAGGCTTTTTTGATAGATTACCATTGATGGATAAGAACAAGGCCACAAAATTTATTATATACGGTTTAGTAGCAGCTGTACTATTTGGTCTGATAATGATGATTAGTCGTTCAATTGCTCAAAACGCAGGCACATGGGAAAATTTAGAAAATCAGAGGAATGAAATAAATTATTGGAATGGTGATTATGGATACAATGACTATATTAGAAGGCAAGAAGAAATTGATGAAATAAGATATTGGATGGAATGGCAAGATGTAGTCTTTATGAATATTGCCAGAGTTGGAGTAAATATTTCATTAATTTTCATCCTTATAGGGTTTCTCAGTTTTGCTGTGAATGATAAAATCGATGAAAAAACAAGAAGGATCTCTTTAATCATTGCTGGACTAGTTCTGTTTGTACTTATGTTTACTACATTTTTCTCTTCAATATCTATAAGTGTAGCGTAATTCTAAAAAAATTTTTTTTTTTTAATCTATTCAAGATTATCTAATGATTGGTTAACCAATTCAAATATTTCCTTTAAATACTAAAGTGCATTAGTAATATTAAGATGTTGACACTCAAGACATAAATTAAATTTAAAACCTAATTAAATAATAAAAATATGAGGTTGTTCCCGTGGGAGAAAATTATGAGAAAATGTGGTCAATTCCATTAATAGGTGGAATAATAGCAATAATAGCAGTTTTAACACCGGTGGCTTCTTTTGATACAATGGGTGTAAGTTGGTACTGGTGGATGTGGACTCTTTCGGTAATGGGTATAAGTGGTATGGGCTCTGAAGCTCTTTTTATAACTGAAGTGGATATCATGATTCCCTCTTTGATCACTACGGTTATTATGATTCTCAATATAATTAGCCTTCTTTCTTTAGCTATTAAAACTAAAACAAGAAAGTTGGATACAAAAAATTTCGAATCTACCTCAATAATTATAGGTATTTTACTTATTGGTATCACTATTTATTATTTAGTAACGATAGACTCTGCATTTTATGATGGACTAATAATAGAAGGAACTTCATTTCCCATGGGTTATCATTTTTGGGAAGTATTTAGCCCAAGTTTTGGTGTCATTGGTCCATTCCTAAGCGCAGTTTTGACATTTATTGGGGCTGGGGTATTTCGATATTACTCAAAAAGAAGGGTGGAATTAACACCAATAAAAATGGGAACTTTTGAAGAAAGACGGCCAATAATAAAATCAGAGGGGGGATTAAATTTTTGCCCCGAATGTGGACAAAAAATATTATCTACAGCTCAACGTTTTTGCATGAATTGTGGATTTGAACTTCAACAGATCTAATTTTAATTTAATCTATTTATCTAAATAAACGGTCCATTCTGCTTTCAATACAAAATATTGATCAATAGCATCTTTCATAGTTTGACGGCATACTTCAATTTCTTTAAGGGTTGGGGGATCAATTTGCTTCACTTTTTCAGCGATTTTTAACTCCCATCCCGTATTTTCTTTCACTTGTTCTACCGTAATATTTGGATGTAGGGCGTCTAGATAGGCTTCTTTTGTTTCAGGATCAAATTTCATAATACAGAAAGGTGTGACAATAACCTCTGGACCCGTATCAGGAGGGTAACCCGCTTTTATTCTGCTGTTATAACCTTCTAAATAACCTGGATCGGTAATAAAATCTAATTTCTCGGGTAATCTCCGTTTTATATGGTCATCTATCATCCATATTAATCTTTTTGCCATGCCTGCAATTTCAGTAGCACCACCACCTCCCGGTAAACGATAAATTGGCTTCTCGTATGGACCAACCACAGTAGTATTACAGTTTCCATACCTGTCAACCATGGAAGTACTCAATAATGCAACGGTTATTTCACCTCTTTGTAGTATAGATAAAGCATCGATGGAGTCTCCAACAAATAACGAATTCGGTACTAATACAGGATCACTAATCGAGTAAGGCATTTTGATTGGTCTTGGAAGCTCGTTTTGAAATTGACCTACTTCTAGCACAGCGAAAAGATCAGGGCAATGAAGTAACTTAGCCATGTGGACAGCAAGAAAAGGCCAGTGAAAAGCATTAAATATAATATCATCATTTCTAATCTGTCTGCATGCTGATACTAACATCATTTCAAAACCAGTATATTCTGTACAAAACTCCTTATCTTTAGAATCCATAATTCACAGCCCCCTGAATAATTGGTTTAGCTTTTAGAAATTTAACTTTATCCTTTCCTAAAACTTTCAGATATTCTTGTCGATCATCAACTCCAGTTACCCACTTTTCAAGCCACTTCTCCCAATCTTCTATAGTTTTAGTTTCTTTAGCATAATTAAATCTATATTCTAAATCTGTGTAGTAAAAGCCTTGCATACTGCTTGGATGAGCACCCCAGGGTTCATATACGACAGCATCAACTTTATGAGCTCCAACAATTGTGCGTTCGGGAGATTCCATAATTACGCTTTTATCCACGATTTGCTCTGTTGCAACTATAATTTTCTTACACGCATTAATTCCGTATTTAGTATCTCCTATTAATCCCCACATTTGGGCATTTCCTTCACTATCTGCCCGTTGAACCTGAATTACTCCAACATCAGGATTTATTGCAGGAACAACACATATTTCTTCCCCAGTGAACGGGCACTTTACTCTTGCAGCTTTTAATCCAACTTCTTTTGGATGATCATAAATACCAGTTCCGACTACCGAACGGATAGGGACAAATGGAATTCCCATATAACCAGCAAAAAAAGACATGTTGATCATAAAAAGAGACTGTTCATTGTAAATTATCTTTTGGGGTATTCCCTCTTCCATTGAGCGCCTTAGATTATACGCAGGTTGAGGTCCGGTGCCATTCCAACAATGTGAAGTGACTATATGATTTGTGACTCCCGCACCTATTAATTGGTCAAACATTATTCCACCCCCACACTTGGTCACTTTTAGATTTCGTTTATTCTGTCTGATTATTTCATGGGCTGCGGAAAAAGTCATCCCATTTCCAAAGCCACCAAAGAATACAAAATCATCATCATGAACTAATTTATTGATTGCCTCTTTCATAGACATTATTTTATCTGAGATTTTTTTCACCTTTATACTAAAGTTAAAGCTACTACATAATGAGATATTATATACTAAACTTTTAGACCATTTATAAATTTATACGTTCCAATTAAACGTTTAAATTTCAGACTGAGATATCAATAATCTTTTAAAAAGATTAAATGAAAAAGTTAAAGTTAGAAAAAAGCATAATATAATTAGAAAAAACCATGAATTATGTAGTTGGAAATTTAGTTGAACCTGTATTTAGACCTCCCTCTGAGTGGGATGCTTTATTGATTGCAATAACAAATGGATGCACTCATAAATGCACATTCTGCTCTATGTACAGATCAAAACAGTTCTCTATGCGTAAAGATATCGAAGAAATCAAAGATGATATTAAAAGAGCGGGAGCTTTTTATGGAAATCGAGTACGTAAAATATTTTTCGAAGATGGAAATGCTTTTGTTGTTAAACCCGAAATTCTTATTGAGTTAACAGAATATGCTCATAAAATACATCCAAATCTCGAAAAAGTAAGTTCATATGCTCATGCCAAAGATATCCTTAAAAAATCCGATGAAGATTTAAAAAAATTAGCAGATGCTGGATTTACAATGGTTTATGTAGGCATTGAAAGTGGAGACGATGAGGTTCTTAAGGATTGTAAAAAAGGAGCCACACAAGATGATTACGCTCTGGCTGCTCAAAAATGTTATAAAACCGGAATTGCCTGGTCTGGTATTTTTCTATTAGGCCTTGCAGGAAATGATCCTGAAAAAAGTAGAAAACACGCAATTGAATCTGCTAAATTGATAAATAGAATGGCTCCACCGACTCCAATTGAATGGTATATATCCCCTTTAACATTAGGTGTTACTCCCGGAACCGAGTTGTGGACACAAAAATCAACAGGCGAATTCCACCCATGTACCAGTACTGAAATTCTTCAAGAATTATATACAATGATAGAATACACGTCGAATGATCTGGAGAAGTGTATTTTCAACTCAAATCACGCATCAAATTATGTTAGCTTAAAAGGAGAATTGGCAGAAGATAAAGAGACTTTCCTAAAGGTTGTTGAAGCAGGCATTAAATATCCAAATTTGCGCAGACCAGACTATCTTCGTGGGCTATAAACATTCATATTCTTTTAATTTATAACTAAAAAATGAAAATATAAATATTATACCAATAATTAAATAAGGAAAATGAGTGAAACAAACGTTTCTTTTGATTTTGATCAAGTTATTGATCGAACTAAATCTAATTCAGCAAAGTGGGATAAGAAAGTTTTAGAAAAACGTTTTGGTGACCCTGATTTATTACCTTTTTGGGTAGCCGATATGGATTTTAAAGCACCAGAACCTATCATCGAAAAACTAGTTCAAACAGCTGAATACGGAATATATGGCTATTCGATTCTTCCTCCTTCATTTTTTGAATCTGTTCTAAGTTGGTTCAAGAGACGATATGAGTGGGATATAGATGAAAAATGGTTAAGTCAAACTCCAGGTGTTATCCCTGCGTTAGATGTTGCAGTTAATGCTTTTTGTAATTCTGGTGATAAAGTTATAGTGCAAAATCCGGTTTACTATCCTTTTTATCGTGTTATTGAAAATAATGGTTGTAGAATTCTTTTGAATCCTCTAAAGTTGTCTAATAACCATTATACCATGGATTTTGAAGATCTAGAGAAGAAAGTCAAAGATCCAAGAGCTAAAATGATAATATTATGCAATCCACATAACCCTATAGGTCGTGTATGGACTGAGGAGGAATTGAAACAACTGGGGGAAATTTGTATTCAAAACAAAATTTTAGTAGTCTCAGATGATGTTCACTGTGATTTAATCTTACCAGGGTATAAGTATACAAATTTTGCCATATTAAATGATGAGTTCACCCAGAACTCAGTTATATGTACTTCCACAAGTAAGACTTTCAATCTAGCGGGTTTAAAAATATCGAATATTGTAATTATAAACCAGAAATTACGTCAGACATTTAAAAATACGCAAGCAAATTTCGGTGTCGGTGGTCCTAACCTTTTTGCTGTAGCAGCGATGGAAACTGCCTACAGCCATCAAACTTGTGAGAATTGGTTAGACGCTCTATTAGAGTATCTTAAAGGAAATTTGAATTTTTTAAGGAATTATATCAAGGAAAAAATCCCCAAAATAAAACTAATAGAACCCGAGGGGACTTATCTAGTTTGGCTTGATTGCCGAGAATTGAAACTGGAGCCCAATGAATTGGAAAAGTTTATGCGTGAGGATGCAAAATTAGCACTAGATGAGGGTTATATTTTTGGTCAGGGCGGGGAAGGATTTGAAAGGATCAATATTGCTTGCCCCAGATCAATCTTAAAACTAGCACTTAATAATATTACTACAGCCATAAGAAAAATGTAGAAAATTTCTAAGTAGAGGAAATAGATTATATCCAAGAATTTTAACTTGTTTTTCTTTTTTTAATTAAAGCGCCATAAACAATCAAGATAATTCCAGCAATTAAAAAAACCAACTCTTCTACAAGTGAAGTGATATAACCTATTAAGAAAAGAATGTAGCCATTATTGTAAAGAAGCGCGCTTGTTATAAACGAAATTAATGCCATAAATAAGAAAAAGATACCAAGCCCGATTAAATCAGTACTATTTTTGAATGAAAATCTCCTACGACCAAATTGCTCTCTCCACCTTTCTACAAATTTACTTGGTCTCCAACAATTCCAAAGAACAATAATAGAGCAAATTAGGGGCACAAAAGGCATAGTATAAATAAATATTATTAGCACGAGTCCTTGTAGTATTATTTCGCAACACCTTTTTTAAACAATCATTAATATTAATTTTACTTCCTATAAAAAATTATTAATCGTCTGATTTCATTGAAAAATCCATTAAAAAATAAAGTGCTATAAATCTATCTCAAAAAGCATTGAGTAAAATCACCTAAAATATGTTTATTTGAAGTATTATTTTTATTTTGACTTAAAAATTATTTAAAAAAATGAAAAAGATTGGAACCTAAAATATCTTATTACCAAGTAATAGAAGAATGTTTATAAACCAAAAGGAATTTAAAACAGTAATTTCTGAATCATATTTATTTGTTATATCATGACTGTAAATTTCTTAGATTTAGTACATATTGAAATATCTGTTCCAGACGCAGAAAAAGCATATCAAATCCTACATAATGTGTTTGGGGTAGAAAAGGTTCAAGAAGAATTTGCTAATTTTTTAGATGGCGAATATAATAAAGTAATCCATGTCGGACTCGGAGATGTGGTTCTGCAGTTTATAGAGCCTAAGGTTGTGGGAAGTTCTTGGGATAATCAACTAAAAACTAAAGGCCCTGGAATCCATAACTTAACTTTTGGCGTAGAGGATGCCGAAGAAGCAGCGGAGGAAATGGAAAGATTAGGTGGCATTAAACCTCTTTTTACATTTGATTTAGAATGGGGAAACATGATCCCTTCTGAAGTCTTAAATCCTAAAGCGGGGAAAGTATTTATGATGGACTCGATGGAAAAACTTGGGTTTAATTTAGAATTTGGGGATAATCCACTTAAAGAGGAAGCAAGGTCTATGATGCCTCAAACGCGCTATGCTACAGGGCGGGATGAATTAATTGGTAGTGTATCTCCAATGATGCATATTGAATTGGTTACTCCTGATATTGAGAAGACATATGAGTTCCTTCACACTGTCTTTGGATCTGAAAAAGTAGAAATTGAGTTTGCAAATTTTTTAGATGCTCCGAATTTTATGAGAACGATTCATGTAAATTTAAGTAATGTTGTACTGCAATATCAGCAACCTTTGGTTGAAATCAAAAACTTTCCGATGGGAAGTTGGTATGATCTCTTAAAGAAAAATGGGGCTTATGTGCACAACATCACATTTGTTGTAAATGATCTTGATGATGTTGTTGAAAAATTCAAGAATGAGGGAATTGAGCCTCTTTTCACCTTTCCTCTTCAATGGGAGAAGCTTAATGAGAAGATAAAATCTGAGATAAAACCAGTTCACATGATGAATACAATGGAAAAACTAGGTTTTCATATGGAATTTGGTGAAATTCCATCAGAGGAGGAACTTAAAGTTTTTTCAGATCTCTTATATATCGATCTAAACCAAAAATAATATAAACTAATAGAAGTGATATTATAAAATGATGTTTCAAACATTTGAAGAGATAATGTGGTTACTGATATTATATTTGATATTCTTAGTTCTTATGGCAATTTTCCTGTCTATTGCTCTGAGCTTTTTCAAAAAAGCAAAACATACAAATTTTG
>JAEOTR010000039.1 GCA_016839705.1 Promethearchaeota archaeon
AAAGTTGATAATTACACTGAATTCCTTCAAAAACCAATAGAAAATGTGAAGATTGGTGTTCCAAAAGAATTTTTTGGAGAAGGGATAGAAAAAAGTGTAAAAAATAAGGTAAATGAAGCAATCGATAAAATTTGTAGGTTAGGTACCAAAAAAATCGAAGTTTCTTTTCCACACTTAGAATATGTCATCCCGACATATTATCTTATAGCTATGAGTGAAGCGAGTTCAAATTTAGCTAGATATGATGGATTGAGATATGGAGTAATGAGTGATAACATTAAAGGCGATGTTTATGACGTGTATAGTCGAACACGAAATGAAAAATTTGGTGCTGAGGTAAGAAGAAGGATAATTTTAGGAAGTTATACCCTTTCTGCCGGTTATTATGATATGTTTTATATGAAAGCATTAAAAGTAAGGTCATTAATTAAGAGTGATTTTCAAAATGCTTTTAAACATTGTGATGTGATTATTAGCCCAACGATGCCTACTACGGCGTTTAAAATCGGAGAGCTGCTTGATGATCCATTACAGATGTATTTAATGGATGTTTTAACTTGTCCTGTGAATCTTGCAGGTTTACCTGCTCTCTCAATTCCATGTGGGTTTGATGAGAAGGAACTCCCAATAGGATTTCAAATAATTGGAGATTATTTTGATGAAAAAACAATACTTAATGTTGGTTATTTACTTGAACAGGAATTAAATATCTACAGGAAATTAGCCCCACTACAAAATAGAGGAAAATATATTGAGTTCTAATTGTCAAGATGTTATTATTGGATTAGAAGTCCATATTCAACTTACAAATTTAAAAACAAAATTATTTTGCAGTTGTAATGCGGATTATCGAGGGGCTAATCCGAACACTTTTAATTGTCCAATCTGTTTAGGATTACCTGGATCCTTACCCACAATAAACAAGAGGGCTATTGAATTTGCTACTAGACTTGCATTGGCATTAGATTGCAAAATAAACAACTTAACGTATTTCTTTCGAAAAAATTATTTCTATGTAGACCTTCCGAAAGGCTTTCAGATCAGCCAATATAATAAGGCAGGGGGAAAGGCTTTTGCTGACGGAGGTAAAATAACAATTAAATTAAATGGTATCAAGAAAGATATAATCCTTAACAGAATCCATCTGGAGGAGGATCCCGCAAGGTTAGTACATAAAGGATCTATAGCAACCTCCCCTTACACTTTAGTAGATTACAATAGATCAGGCGTTTGCCTTATTGAGATCGTGACCGAACCTGTTATAGCTTCACCTGGAGAAGCTAGGGAGTATCTTAAACAACTAAAATCAATCGTTCAATATACGGGAATTTCAGATTTAGATCTAACTGGAGCTGCTCGAGTGGATGCTAACATATCAATTAAAGGGCACAAACGAAGCGAAGTAAAGAATATTAATAGTTTTAAAGAAGTTGAGCGTGCGTTAAAATGGGAGATTCAAAGACAAAGACACCTGTTAAAACGAGGTAAAGAATTACCTCAAGAGACTAGACATTGGGATGATAAAAGAAGAATTACTATTTCGTTAAGATCCAAAGAATTTGAAGAAGATTACCGCTATTTTCCAGAACAAGATTTAGTCCCCATTGTTATTACTGAAGATTTTATCCAAAAAGTGAATGATGAATTACCAGAAATGCCAAGTGAGAGATCTGTAAGGCTTAGTAGAGATTATAATCTATCTGAATTTGATTCAGAAAATTTAGTGTTAGATAAGGATATAGCTGATTTTTACGAAGAGGGTGTAAATTTGGATCCATCATTTGGTTTAAAAGAATTCAAGCAATTTTGCAATTGGTTAATGAATGATGTATCTCGCAAACTCAACGAAGAGAATAAGGTCTTAAAAGATACAAAACTGCACCCCAAACAACTCGTCGATCTAATTCATTATATTAAAGAAGGAAAAATTACCACTAAGATTGGTAAATCTTTCATAGATGAAATGATGGAGGGTACCTCGATATCCAATATTATTGATTCAAAAGGTAAAAAAAGAATCTCTAATGAAGAAATTATAGAAAAGTATTGTGTAGAAGCAATTAATGAGAATCCAAAAATAGTTGAGGACTTTTACACTAATCCAAAAGCTATTGAAGCATTAATAGGGAAAGTAATGGGAAAAACTAGAGGTCAAGCTGACCCCGGAATCACAAGAGAAATAATGAATAAACTCCTTGAAGAAGAATAAACATTTGGTTAATTTTTTTAAGCTTTTAGAATAGAATTTAAATGTGAAGGAAAAAATGAATGAAGAATTGGAAAAAAAACCAGAGCACTGGATTGATAAGTTAACATCGAATTTGATTGAGAATTGGCCTGGTGTAAAGAATTTTAATTGCAACTGTGGCATTTCTGTATCTGGTCAACAACATGTTGGAAGATTGAGGGGAGAGATAGTCCTTACGAATGCAGTAGTGACCGAACTTCAAGCCCTTGGTTATGAAGCTAACCACAACTTAATTCTATATACATCTGATCCTTGGAAGGGCAAAGAATCGCAATTGAATGCATTTTCAAACCCAAAAAAGGCGGAAAAATTTATAAATTGGCGATTAATTGACGTTCCTGCTCCTACAAATCCGGATATATCATGGGTAGACGATTTTTGGAAAGATTTTGGAATCCCATTACCAAAATTTGGGCGAGATATACAGATAATCCGTATTCATGAATTGTATCAGCAGCAGAGAATGAAAGATGTAGTTATTAAACTGATTAGTAAAAAAGATCAAATTAGAAAAATTTTAAATAAATATCGTAAAGAAAATCCTTTCCCTGAAGATTGGATCCCTATAAATCCACTTTGTGAAAACTGCAATAGAATAGGGACAACAACTGCTTTAGAAGTTAATATGAAAACATATCAAGTTCGCTATTTCTGCAAGGAATGTAAAGGCGAGGGATGGTCCGATATTAGTAAGGGAAAATTGACCTGGAGACTAGAGTGGTTAGCAATCTGGTATGCTCTTAACATCCACTTTGAGCCTTATGGAAAAGATCATGCGACACCAGGGGGATCAAGAGATAGCTGTTTAGAAATTATAGAAACTGTTTTACAACATAAAGGTCCATTTGGATTCTGGAATGAATGGGTTGGTTATTCAGAAGGTCGAACCGATTATGGAGATATGACAAGTTCTGGTTTTATTGGATTTACACCAACAAAATGGCTTGAGTTTGCTGAACCTGAAGTGCTTAAGTATATATATCTCAAAACTCCACCTAGAAGACGGATTATACTAGGATTAGACAAAATTCCTAATTACATTTCAGAATATGACCGCGCTCAGAGAATATACTATGGAATAGAAAAATTTGAAGACCCCAACGAGCTCCACTCGATACAAAGAAGCTATGAAATAGTTTTTTATAATAATCCTCCTGAATACAGAGGATTCCAACTGGATTTCCAGCATGCAATTATATTATCTCAATTAACACCCCCTACTAAAGATGGAATTTCGCAAGTTATTCAAAAATTACTTAACACTGAAATTTTAAGGGAAGAACCCACAAAGGAAATCATAGATCATATTCAAGAACGCCTAGCTCACGGGCGAAACTGGATATATTCAAATTATGCTCCAGATCATCTTCAAATTCGATTAGAAGAACATATCTCAAAAGATGTTTTAGAACAATTTGATATAAAGATACGGAACCTTGTAGATGATTTAGCAAATACTCTCGAAAAAACAAAATGGACAGAGGAAGGAATAAAGAAAGAAATGATGACTTTAAAAGAAAATGCAGGATTATCACGAAAAGAAATGACTCAATTTTTCCAAATACTTTATGAAATTTTTCTTGGAAATTCAAAAGGCCCTCGATTTGCACCATTTCTAGCAACATTGGATAAAGATTGGGTTTTAAATAAGCTTCAAGACGTTGGTAAACTCTAATAAACCGGATGAAATCTGAAAAAAAAATAAAAAATTATAAAAACTTCTTAAGTTCTGTGCTAGCAGCATCTAATTTTAGATTAATTATACCTAGTTTAGCTTCTTTAGTGGTAATTATTGTGAGAATATTTCCCTCGATCTCACTAAAAAGTATTTTTCCTTTCTCAGACTCGATAATGGCACTAAAAAATTGTCCTTGTTCTAATTCTTTTGTGGCTCTTTGACTAGCTTTCAAGATTAATGTGACCATAGCAGCCACAGCTTCTGGGTCTACCCAACCTGGTAGAGCACTTCCCTTAATTAACCCAAACTTTTCGATAAGGGCGGCTCCATGAACCCCCTTAATTGCTTTTAAAGAATCTAGGATTTCTGTTAATCTTTCACTCATCTGACTCATTCCATTTTTGGGGTAGTGAGATATTAAATTTTTATTAATTAAGATGTAATTATATATACAAATCCTAATTAAAAAAGCTATTTGTCTATTTTTTTAAAGAAGGGCATTTAGATCAATGTTCCTTATTTAAACAACTCTAAAGTATCCATAAAAGAAATAAACATAAATATTTTAATTAAGATTTTTAATATAACAGAGTTTAGACTAACATTATATTAGAAAGTGGAGAAAATGGGAAAAGAAATAGATAAAGCAAAAAATGTATTTAAAGATGGATTTGATGCCTTAAGTGATTACTTCGATGAGAAGCGATCAGATACAGTTATAGAAAATGAAAAAAAAGCTAAAAAAGGAAAGGTAGCATTAGCTAAATTCTCAAAGGGATTAATAGGGAAGACAGATAAGATCAATTTTAGAATTTTAATTGGACAAAAAAAAGAACTTGGGGACTTTATCTATGAGGCAGTATATCTAAGCGATAAAAAAGAGCCTAAGATCTTTGTGTATGAAGTTAATAAGGGAAAACCATGCAATACAATCCTTATGAATTTTAAGGAAGAAGATTGGAATGGATATAAGAAAGTTCAAAAGTATAAGTCGTTAACCAAATTTCTAGAAGTAGCCTATAAAGAGGGAATTTTCGTTAAAGAAAAAAAAGAGAAAAAGGAAAATGCATTAAATACTTTGATAAAAGGGTTAAAGCGTTCTTTAGAGGCAGTTGGAGATGATGAGAAATCTAAGAAGGGAAGTAATAGCCCAATTGCAATGAAAATTGCGAAGGTTGTTGCAATTGCTGCAGTGACAACAATAGTTTCTGCAGTATTAACTCCAGCTATTGGTGTTGTTGCAGAAGAAATTGTCGGAGGGGGTTCAATTAGTGGAGATATACTCGGACAAGCAGGAGAGGCTGCAGTGCAGGGGCTGAAAAATTTAGCTGACCCTACAAAATTGGTTAAGAAAGTGATAACCAAAGCGATTACCAAAGGAAAAGATCTCCCTGGTACTGACAATTAACTATAAAAATAGTAACATACTTAACTTATTCTTTTTTCATTTATGCAATCTTTCAATATTTTAAATTAGTGATTCAAATTTCAATAATCATAGAAAGAAACGTACGTAGAGGTTTTATTTTATCTTCTTTGATAACATTGGGATCTTATATAATAATCTCTCTTACAATGGGCTCATTTTTTGCAGGATTTTTTCTTTTTTCGGATATTGAGTTTGTGTTAGGAACAGTTTTTGGGGGAATATATGCTTTAAACAAAAGACTAGAAGATCAAAGTTTCTTAAAAATTGGTGCATTTACTGGTCTAATAGGGGGTATAATATCATCTCTCTTAATAGGCTTCTATGAAATGATTCTCAGGGGCATAATTTTTGGCCCGAATATTGGCATTTTCATGTTCTTTTTCGGAATTTCACTTATTTCGGGGATTGTCATTGGATTAGTAGGAGGAGCACTCATTGCTACATATTACACTTATAAAGATATGAAAAAAGTTTCTGAGGAAGAAACATTAGAAGATGATTTTTTTGATGATCTCATCAAAAAGTAATAAAATTAGCCTTTCAAGGCATTCAGAAGATAATTCTTATTTGAAATTAAAAAAAAAATAGAATTAAGAATATAATTTTACATTAATGATGCAAGTGAACTTGCTAAAGTTTCTTTTTTAGGTTTTCCTTCTAATAACTCCTTTTCAACACGCTCAGCTAAGATTTGAGGTGTGAATGTAGCCCCATTATTATCTATTTGTTTATAAGTGGTCCATCCTATTAAGGAAAAAACGCGATCACCCACAACTCTAAAAACTTCTCCATTAATCTCCTTTGCTTTATCTGAAGCTAGAAACACAACTAAAGGAGCAACATTTACGGGATTGAAAATGTCAAATCCTCTCTTATCTTTCATACTCATAGTACCGACCATTGTAGGTGTTGCATCAGTTGTAAGTCGTGTTCTAGCTACAGGTACAATGCAATTAACTGTAGCATATTTTTTCAATTCCATGGAAGCAATATTTGTAAATGCTGCTATTCCTGCCTTTGCAGCTCCATAATTAGTTTGACCTACATTCCCTAATAAACCCGCATCAGAGGCGGTATTAATTACTCTCCCAAAGTTTCCTTTGTCAGGAGCAGCCTTTCCTTCTTCTCTAAAATATGCTGCAACATGTCGTGTCATATTAAAAGTGCCTTTTAGATGTACTGCGATAACATCATCAAACTCTTTCTCTGTCATATTAAAGAGCATACGATCTCGAAGAATACCCGCATTATTTACTACAATATCCAGCTTTCCATATTCAGATACTGCTTGATCAATCATAGCTTTAGCTTTATTAAAATCGGTTACAGAATCATAGTTTCCTACAGCTTTTACTCCCAATTTTTTACATTCTTCAGCAATTTCATCTGCTACTTTAGTTTCAGCTCCACTTCCATCAAAACTTCCGCCTAAGTCGTTTACAACTAAATTACAACCTTCTTTAGCCATTAATAACGCTTCTTCCCGGCCTAAGCCCCGACCTGCACCAGTTATAATGGCTACTTTTCGTTCTAACATTCCCATTTTCATTCACATTTTATTTACTAATTTTGATTTCTGATAAGTAAAATTGAATTGCAAGTTTAAAAAATTTTAAGGATTTTATTTAACTTAAGAAAAATATCTAATTCAAAGGGATAAAATTGGAAACAATTACTCACAATCTATTTGCGGTAATTATTCAAATTTTATGTTTTAAATTTGTGCTTTTCCCTTTTAACATTATATTGACCATAATCTTGGCTTTTTTATCTCATATTTTCACTGATGTTATAAGTATAATCACTTATCATACTCCAGAAATCCAGAAAGATAAATTTTGGATTGTTTGGCATGTGATTATTTATGTAGCCTCTATTTTATCGATACTGATATTTGTAATCCCCTTCTGGTTAGGGATCGTTTTTGCGAATATCATAGATATCTGGGATTGGTTTACTTTAAGACCTATTCAGAAAATAAAGAGGAAAAAAAATCCTGAATCAAAATGGGGAGAAAAATATTATTTCCATCGAATTGTTGACGCCACAAGAAATAAGCTATTCTATTGGCTCCCCAAATGGAATTTTAAGAAAGCAGGGATACTGATTGAAATTTTTATTATTGTTGTTTTAATAGTGATTATTATTTTTCTCATATGAAATTTCCTGATGTACCAAACCCTGTAAAGTACTTCATATAAAACAAATGACTCTGACAATTACAATCAGAGGATCCAAAGTTTTTTATGAAATTATCAGTCATTTCTAATAATTCTTTAGCAATTATACATTCTAATCGTTCAAGTGAAGGAATTAAATATAATTGAGTAATGATGTTTTTCTTTTGATTTAATAAATAATCAATATGCCAATGAATTTTTTTATCCTCTGGGGGTTGAATATGTCTTTTTACACGGTTTAATAATGAAGAAGATCCCAAATTTCCCATTGCAGAACCTATATATAAATAAAAACCTAGATTAAATTTTAAATTACCAAGGGAACCGATATAGATTTCCATTTTTTCAGGAATATAAATAACTAGAATATACGATCCTTTCATTTATTTGCAACTTCTTTTATGATCATGATAACAGCTGTGACAATAATAAAGCCCACAATTCTTACAAATATTGGCGCACACATCACAAAGCTGATTGCTACAATCTTCACATTCAAATAATTGAGAGTCAGTATTTTCTCCACAGTTTTCACATATAATTTCTTCTTCGCTCATTTAACTCAACTTAATAAATCTGATGAAATTAATCAATATAAACAATTGACTATAAAAACCTCTTCTATTATTAGATAAATAAGACAATTTTCCCGCCTTCTTTAAAGGTTATTAAACTCTAACTAAAACTTTTTTTAAACTAAAAAATTCATGATTAATATTAGCTCAAAGAAAGCTAGTTATTTATGGCAGACACAGAAGAGAGAAAAGAACTTAACATTGATTTTTCCAGATCTCGAAGATTTTTTGAACAAGAAGGGAGTTCACGAGTTATAACATCTGGATCTCTTTATATGTTTTTCGCATTAATAAATGCTGGTTGTATATGGTTTTTCATAATACTCGCTACAGGTTGGGAAGGATTAAAATATTTTGGTCTCACAACGGCTATAAACGGTATTGTAGGATTAATTGGTATTGGAATCTCCAGATATTTTATTGCAGAAATAAAAACCGCATTTATCATTGATGAAGAATTGGGACGTTTAAAAAGTGCAACCTATTCAAAATTATTATTTTTAATAGGTTTAGGATTAGCGATTGTGTTGATTACAATGCCTATTACGTTAGGTTATATAATTACAAACCAACTATTAAGAGAATGTATATTTGCTTCAGGATTTTCATCTATTCTATTATATACTAACTTTGTTTTTCAAATTGGTTTAGAGATTAAGAATAGATATGATATTATAGCGTTTCTATCGATATTCAATGGGATGTTTCTATTAGCTTGGGGTCTTCTTTTTATGGCATTCAATTTTAATCCTTTTTGGTTTGCATTTTATCCATTCTTTAATCTCTCTACTACATTTTTATTAGCTTATTTTTTTGTTAAAGTAGCACCCTATATGATTAAGGATATTATCCATGCAGGTTTGAGAACAAGAACTATGAAGACGAGAGCATCCCCACATATTAAAGGTCTCATTGAAGAACATCAAATTTGGTTATATATTAAGAATTCCCTTTTTTCAATGCTAACTAATGTTCAAAATTCAAAATTTTTTGAAGATATTTTATTTTTCTTCGCTGCTATATATCTAGCAATTTTTACAGGCTCTGAATTTCAAGGATACGCATTAAGTTTATTAACCGTTTTAATGACATATGGCGCGGTCAAAACAGTAATACTTTATTATTCTGCACCACTAAATATTGAAATTGCTGAGGCCTGCGCTAAAAACCGACATGAAACCATTGAAGATTCTATCAATGATTCGACTAGGATCTCAAGCATCTTAGCTCTTGGATTCCTTACTGCAATGGCAGCTCTTTCAGGAGAATTATTGCTTTATTTGCATAGTGATTTGTTTATTGATGGGGGGATACTTAATGTAGAAAACTATTCAATGGCACAAATTTTATTTCTTCTTATCATTTTAGGTCAGTTTATTTATGGATACTCTACGTTATTTGGGAATGCTCTAATAGGATCAGGAAATGGTAAATCCGCAGCAAGAGGATTCTTAATAACATTTATTATAATATCTGCTTTGTCACCCATTTTTATTTTCCTTTTTAACATTGTGGGCATAGGAGTTGTGATGTTGATCTCTTCATTATTTCTATTTCCCTATACATTAATTCAACTTAAAAAAAAGCTAAAGGTTAGGTACCGCTTTAGAATTTATCGGTTAATCCCTAATTTATTAATCTTATTCTTTATTTTATGGATTATTCCTTTTGTTAACACCATTACCCTATTAATTGGTATAGTTTTAGGTGCGGTTATATATTTATTGTTAAACCCTTTCTTTGGTATATCAATACCGGAAGATCTTCAAATGATTAATGATTTATTTGCTACATTACGACTAAAAATTCTAGGAGATTTAATAGTAAATGCCATGAAAATAACCTATAATTTCAGTCCACTAAATAAGGATAAAATTGTTTTAGAAAAAAGCAAATTAGTTTTAGTAAAGAAATAATAAATAAGTTTCAAAATTTTTATGATTTCTCTATTAAAGAATAATCAAACTATGGTTTTTACGTTATATTAATACAGATTTTAGATGTAAAACTTATTAAAAGTAATTCGATGAAAAAAAAAGTATATTAAAAACACAGTAAAATTATAAGAGTGTAGAATCTTAATACTCGTAAAATCCCTTTCTTGATTTTCTCCCCAATAATCCATCTTCGACCATTTGCTTTAAAAGTGGGCTTGATTGATACTTTTCTCCCAAAGTATTCGCTAAGTATCTGCCGATGTGGAAATATATATCATTACCCACCAGATCAGAAAGCTCTAATGGCCCCATAGGAAAATTAAAAGCTAATTTGCATGCTATGTCAATATCTTCTGCACTTGCTATGCCCTTTCTTAATATCTCAACAGCTTCGTTACATAATACATAGATAAGTCGACTGGTGACAAATCCTGGAGAATCTCTTACAGATACTACCGTTTTATTTAAACTTTCAGAGAAAGACTTTGCTCTATCAAAAATTTCATCAGATGTTTTCTTACCTCTGATTAACTCAATTAATTTCATGACTGGAGCGGGATTAAAAAAGTGGATTCCAACAATTCTCTCTTGTAATTTAGATTTTAAAGCTATATCTGTTATGCTTAATGAGGATGTATTAGAAGCAAGAATAACATCTTTATTACATATTGCATCAAGCTCGGAAAACAATTGCTGCTTCAAATTCATATCTTCAAAAACTGCCTCAATCACTATTTGTGTATCCCTTACTGCTTCATCTCTATTTATGTTTAAATTAATTCTATTCAAAATTTTCTCTGCATCTTTTTTAGAAATCTTATTCTTAAGCACAAAAAATCTCTCTAGGTTTTTTTCAATGGAATTTTTAGTGTTTTTCAGTATTTCAATATCGATATCCACTAAATTCACATTAAATCCATGGGTGGCGCATAATTGTGCAATTCCTGAACCCATTATCCCAGAACCAATAACACAAACATTTTTTATATCCATTCTTCCCTCACTACTTTCTAAACTGATTAAAGTCTGCTTTTCGCTTTTCTACAAATGCATTTTTTCCTTCTAAAGCCTCATCGGTGTTGTAATAAAGGGATAATCCCCCAACCCCTAATTGTGTAATACCTGTAACTCCATCCGTCTCAGCTAAGAATGCATATTTCAGCATTTTTAATGCTGTTGGACTTTTTTCTAAGATTTCTTGACACCATTGATTCACTTCTTCATCTAGCTTCTCCATTGGCACCACGGAATTAACCCACCCCATTTCTAAAGCTTGTTGAGCAGTATAGCGACGACATAAGTACCAAATTTCTTTAGCTCGTTTTACACCAACAGCACGCATTAAATCCCCGGTACCATATCCAGGATCAAATGAACCAACTCGAGGACCGGCCTGTCCAAATTGTGCATGTTCTGCAGCGATACTAAGGTCACAGTTGACATGCCAAACATTCCCCCCACCTATTGCGTACCCATTTACTCTTGCTATAACGGGTTTAGGAAGCGTTCGGATCAAATGAGTTACTTTCTGCCATCCAACTTCTAAAGGTAATAAATATTCTCCCTTATATCCACCTTTTTCTCGTGTAGACTGATCTCCCCCTGTACAAAATGCTTTTTCCCCCACACCTGTGAATACTACGACACCGATTTCATTGCTTGCACACTTACTAAATGCATCTATTAACTCATGAACAGTTTGCTGTGTGCAGGCATTATAAACTTGAGGCCGATTAATTGTAATACGGGCAATATTGTTTTTTACTTCATACATAATTTCTTCGTAATTCATATTCAAATTTCACCTTATTTTTTATTTGTTTTTAATAATGATTAATCATTTAAAATTATCCTAATATATTTCTTTCATTTTATAACACTCTAAAGTTAGATTAAACATAGATTAGTTACACACTTTCAGTAAACTATTTATTTAGATAAACTTCTTAATTTCTTCATAATGAATAAGAATTTTTTTCGTATTACTGGATTCGCAAATATAATTTCTGCTGTATTTTTGTTATTATTTTGGTTTTTATATGCAATTTTGTTACCTATAAATGAAGTTTCCACAAATTATCATTTATTGATTCTTGATCCTGATTGGCTTCTTGTAAATGGGTTAGGAGTTATTGGATTTGTTTTAGCACTAGTTGGTATTTTAGGGATATTCTTCAAACAATTTAATGACCTAACAGAGTTGGGAATGTTTGGTTTCTTGATAACTTTTGTAGGACAAGTATTATATAATGCTGGTATATATTATGAAACCTTTATTTGGCCGGTTCTTGCAGAAAGTGATCCTAATCTAATTAATTTATCTAGTGGCCCTATTTATACTAATCCCGCCTTTTTCATAATGTTAATATTGGCAGGTAGTATTTATGCTATAGGATTTCTTATTTTTGGATATTCAACTTATAAGACTGATACTTTTTCTAAATGGGCTATTCTTCTTCTTGTAATTGGAGTAGTTTTGTTTATTCCAGGTTTTTTTCCCTACGCAGTACGGACTGTGGGAATTATTGCGTATGCGGGAGGATTAATTTGGGTGGGATATATGTTAATTAAACAAAAATAGGAATTTATTATTGAATCACTTCAATTTTATTAAGAGAATACTAATAATTGAAAATTCTTATGGAAACTATCCGAATGGAAGAAATGAATTGGGTAGATATTGGAGACGCAATTGAAAGGGGATTTACTACAGTCATTATTGGGATTGGGTCTACAGAACAACATGGACCACATCTTCCTACCCATACAGATACGATTATTGGCGATATATTAGCCAATAAGATAGCATTAAAGCTAGGAAATGCTTTACAAGCTCAGACTATTAGAGTTGGGTGTTCAGACCATCATCTGTCTTTTCCCGGAACAATATCACTGGAGAAAGATACGTTAAAAGCAATAATCTTTGATTATGTTAGAAGTCTCTCAAAACATGGTTTCCAAAATATCATCTTTATACCTTCACACGGTGGTAATGTTAAAGCAATTCAGGAAGCTGTGAAAGAATTACAATCTGACTACCAAGATATCAACATTATTGGTCATACAAATATATTAAAATTTATAATGTATGAATGGCAAATTGCGAATGAATTTGGGATAACTAATGAAGAAGCCGGCGCCCATGCAGGTGAAGTTGAGACTTCCCAAGTATTAGCCATAGCAGAAAATCAGGTCAGAAAAGAGCGTTTTAAACCAGGATACGTGGGTATACTTGGTCCAGAAGAAGAAAAATTGTTATATGAAAAGGGAATCTCTGCTTTATCAGAAATAGGTGTTATAGGTGATCCAACTCATGCAGATATAGAGAAGGGCAAGATTTATATCGAGAAGTTAGCAGAAAACCTCACAAATGATATTAAAGAAATATTAAATAGTAAGAAATAGCTTAAATTATAACTAAAATTAATCTTTTTCTAAAGTACTTCTTTAATACCAATCATAATTTATCTTCGAAACACTCTAAAACTCCTTCTTTCGTTTTTAACGCACAAATTTCACGATCTTAAATTGATAAATTAAATGACTATAGTTTCTTTTCTAAGAAGTAGAAATATGTATTAACTAAATCCTTAATGGGATGTTAAAACTCCATTTTCTGTTTGATTTCTTGAACCATCTTATATCCATCTTCATTTATCTCTGTTAACATATCTCTAAGGATTTCATTAATAGCCATCCCATGTAATTCGCAAGAAACATAGAGGAGGGATATAATTTCTTTTGCTAACGTTGATAATATTTTAACATCTTTGATTGGTATTCTGATACCAAGAGCTTTTAAGTCCATATGAGTTTCTTTTTCTTGTTGTCTAATCGTTATCAAGATGTCATTTTTTCTGCCCTTCCACTCTTCAGTGATAGCCCTTAGCGACAACATATACCTCTTAGTGGGACTCCCAATTCCCATAACATCCTTAGCAAATTCTAATGGTTCGGAATTTCTTATTGTTTTTAAGCCAAAGGTTCTATTAATCTTGTAATTCTTGTCTAATTTAACTTTCATTTTGGAGATCTCATCAGTTAGCTGTTCAACTCTTAACGCTAACTTTTCAAATTTTTCGAGAAGTAAATCCTCAACATTTGATTCATAGTTACTCATTATAATCACGGAAACAGAATTTGGGTGTGATACTTTTTGATTATTTGTTTAATAAAACTATTTATTAAACTATTAATCTATAGAGAATTTTTAATTTTCAATTAAAAGATCAACTAAAAATTTCTTTTTCATACACGTACTATATAGAAAAAAAAAGTTGTAAATAGGTTGATGTTAACTAAACATCATTATTACTATTTTCAAAATTATTTTCATAGTTTTCTTGATAATCTCCAGGATCTAATCCTTCTAGACTATCTTCTTCTATATTTGGCTGAGGTTCATATGTACTAGTTTCTGGTAAGGAGGGTTCTATTTCTTCCTCTTTATCTTCTTTTTTTGGTTCTTTTCGCTCTTTATGATATTTGTGAATTTCATATATCCCAATAATCACTAAAAGCAAGATAAAGAAGACCAAAACAGCAACATTCTTCCAGAAATTGATTGCATCATTATCTACTTGACTTAAAAAATTTAACCAGGGAATGTTTATGGCAGAAAATATCTCATATGGGAAGAAATGAATAAATTCATAAGTTACCTTTGAAAGAATTAACCAGATAATAACTGTATCCATTCCAAATCTTTTCAGTCTTTTACTTAGAAGTTCCGCTTGAGACCCCATTAGAGTGCTGAGAGAATAAAAAATTATGAAGAGATCGGGAATTATTATGCCCAGATATGCCCAAATAGTAGATAATTCTTCTTGATCTGTGCCTGTGCCAACAAGACCCATATAGATTTTTAGAACCAAGAATAGAGTATAGAATGAAACTAAAATTGCAAATATACCGAACCATCCATTAAAACTCTTTTTAAACATATAAACTATGCAGATAATCGTAAGTCCTATAAGCACACCTCCCACTATGAGATAAATCCCATTTAGATACCATGGAACCGCTAAGGGTGTTTCTAATATGATAGAAAAATCAAAGAGTGTTGGTCCTATAATAAAAAGGTATAAAAATAACAATGATAAGGCTAAGCCACCGAAAAAGATTATAAACCTTAAAAAACGGTTTTTTTTTTCTCCCGAAGCTAATTTCTCATCTATTTTCTTTCCAATCAAATAACATCCGTAAAAGATAAACCAACTTGTAAAAAAGAAGTAGGTGATAACTGAAATAGCAAACATGACAACAAGAATTATTGATATCAAGAGCATTATTGGTAAAGAAATCAGAAGGAACAATATTATTTTCCATGGTGGATATTCAAAAATATTTTTTTTAGAGATAAGAGACAGCAAAAATAGGAACATTAAGAATACCAAAAAAGGGAGAAAAATCAAGATGCCAATTATTGATACAATACGATTGGGATAAGGGATTATCGCTACACCTACTAATAACCAAATTACAAGCGCTGTTAATCTCCAATTTTTACCTATTTTCTTTAAATTATCAATGATATCCATAAAAAATAAGTCAAACTTAATATATTTAAACTTTCTCTTTCAATCGAGCAATTTATAAATCAATATGAAGGCTTTGAAAGCTCATTATTTCATAAAGTCAACTAGTGTTTTTTGAGTATTGAACTGATGGTAAGAAAGACCCCATTTCTTTTTTATCTCATTGACGGATTCTGGTGCGAAACCGGCAAAATGGTTATTGACAATAATAAAAATTTCAGTAATATTTGGTATTTTCATCAATTTTTCAATATTCTTGTCTAAATCAGATAAAGATTTTTTTTGTTTTCTTTGAATCCGATTAAAAACAGTTAGCTCACGGTCACCTATAAGTCTTATATAATAATTTTTTTGATTTTCTATATAAAAGGGTATAATTCCTGGCTTGTAAGTTGTTCCTAAAATGATTCTCTTACCATCAATAAAGTTAGAAAGAATTTTTGAGTTAAACCAAGAATTATCTCTTAATTCAATTACATATTTATATTCCGAGGGTATTTCTTTAATTAATGACTGTAATTTTCTAAAATGGGTTTCTGAATATTTAAACCAGGGGGGAAATTGTAAGAGAAAGTACTCAATCTTCGAGCTTAAAAGTGATAATAAGGAAAAGAAATTGTTAATATTTAAACCCAAATCCGTTTCATGAAGCTTATGTGTTATATTCTGCCATACTTTTACTATAAAACGGAAATTTTCTGGAACACGGTTTCTCCAATTTAAAACCATAGATTCAGTAGGTAAATTGTAAAAAGTAGAATTGATTTCAACAATGTCAAAAATTTTCGAAAAATAGAGAAGATGTTGAGCCTTTTCGAGTTGTTTTGGATAAAAAGGACCAACCCAATCTTTATAATCCCATCCTGCAGTTCCAATTTTGATTCTTACCATTTAAATGGAAATGAAACCTTATCTTATTTTAATGATTCAATATTTTTCTAAACTGAAATAGTTAATTTTTATAAAAAATTGATTGTGTTTTTAAGAAAAAGATTATAGAAATAAGGTGAACTCTAATCTTTGATTGACTGGGGCTTAGCAGAAGAAAAACCAGATAAAAAGCAATCTATTGAGGGTAAAAAATTATTAGATCTCAGAACGCAAATTCATAATCTCGAACAGGGTATAACCCAAAAGAATAAAGAATTAGAAGAAATTAAAGCTGAGATAAAAACAACTAAAGATAAACTAGCAGGTCGAGAAAGAAGTTTAATTCAACTTACTGAAAAAAGGTCTACAGCAAGAAAATCACTTGACAAAATTAAAGAAGAGAAATTACATGCTGAAATTGAAGTTACAAAATTAACGACCGCGAAATCGGATTTGGAAAAAAAATTGACGGAAGCTACACAAAAAATTACAACTCTGGAAGGGCAGTTAAATCATTTCTCACTGAAATTTGAAGAAATTGAACAAAAAATTTTAGCTAAAGACAAGGAGGATCAGTACAGAGAGGAAGAAATATTAAATAAAGCGGATGAGATACTGGAAAAAGAGAAGAAAATACAAAATATTAAATCTACAATAGAGCAACGTGAAAAAGATATTGAATTTCTTAAAAAGAACTTAGAAGTGGAGAAAGGAAAAACTTCTTATCAATTGAAAAGGGTTCAATCTATTGAAGCTCAGATAATAATGGCAGAAAATGTGTTAAGAATTTTTACTAAAATTAAAGATATAATTGCAGTTAAAGGATTTATCTCCGATAAAGAACTTGAGTCCCTTCTGACAGAAATAGAGGAATAAGCTATAAATACTAAAGATTATATGATTACTCCAAAGTATTTACCATTTTAATGTAAAATTTATATATAATCTATTTTAAGAGAATAATTATATAGTAATATATATTAAAAAATTAACAAATGTGAATTACTCTAAGGTGAAATAATATTCCAATTGAATGGGAAAAAGCTGAATCAAAACCTGATAAGAAAATGTCTGTTGAGGGAAGCTTTTTACTAGATTTAAGATCTAAAATTAATAACATAGAAAAACAGTTAGCTCAAAAAACTAAAGACTTAGAAAAGTCATCAAGCGATTTAAAGACTACTCGAGAAAGATTGACAAATATAGAAAAAACTGCTGAGGAAAGGGGTCAAAATCTTACAGAAGCACAGAAGAATTTCGAAAGAGCAAAAGAAGAAAAACTATATGCAGACGCAGAAATTACTAAGTTAAGAAACTCAAAATCTGAAGTCGAAAAAAAATTAGCGGAGACAGAATCTAGAATAACAGAATTGGAAAATAAGCTAAAAGAAGCTTCTTTAAAAGCTGAAATTTTACAAAAAGAAACGAAAGATGTACATACAAATTCAGAAAAGGAAAAAAGCGCCCTTAAAGAAGATTTACAGCAAAAGGAAAAAGAAATTGAAGACTTAAGAAAGGAACTACAGACAATAAATTCAGACAAATATGTAGAAATTGAAAGTCTGAAAAATGAAAAAGATACCCAAGCAACAGAAATAACAGCCCTAAAACAAAAACTTGAATCACTTGAGGAAAGTATCTCTGAGGCTAAAGGAGCACCTAAACTTATGGAAGAAATTAAAGATATTATGGCTCATAAGGGTTTTCTTTCAGACAGGGAATTCGATGACTTATTGCTTAAATTAGATATTAAATAAATACCCCCTTTTTATTATTAGAATGGTTAAATTAACTTGGGAAAAAAAAACAGAAATAAACATAAATCTTGTTAAACTTAAACAAAAATATTCCAATTTTTTTGAAGATTTCATAGATACTTTATCATTTAGTAACGAGCCAATCGTTACTAAACCTCAATTTAGCAGTTGGAAAAATAAATTATTCTGGGGCGAAAATTTAGAAGTATTATATTCAATAGTAAATGAGTTTGAAAATAAAATAGACCTTATTTATGTTGATCCCCCTTTCTTTTCAGGTGTAAATTATAAAATAGAAATCTTAGAAGAAAATAAAATCTATGATTCTATTGCTTATGTGGATAGTTGGCAAAAAGATTTAGATTCATATTTACAAATGCTTTATGAACGAATAATATTATTTCAAAAACTTCTCTCACAGAGGGGCCTATTATTCATTCATCTCGATTGGCATGCGAGTCATTATGTCAGAATAATGTTGGATGAAATTTTTGGGGAAAATAGATTTGTAAATAATATCATTTGGTATTATTATAATAAATATTCTGCTGGTAAGAAAAATCTCCCACGTGCATATGATAATATTTTAGTCTATTCCAAATCCAGTAATTATACTTTTAATGAAATCAGAATACCCCGCAAAAAACCAAGAAAACAGTTAGTTAGAGTTAATGTTAACGGTATTTTAAAGAATGCTAAGGATGAGAATGGACATGTGAAATATCGTACTGTTATAGATAAGAAATTAGATGATGTTTGGAGAATTCCTTGCTTACAACCTGCTTCTAAAGAGTGGACGGGATTTCCAACCCAAAAGCATCATGCATTACTGGAAAGAATAATTAAATTGGGAACAAATGAAGATGATTTAGTAGCAGATTTCTTTTGTGGTTCTGGAACTACTTTGTTAGAGGCTGAAAAATTAAAAAGAAAATGGATTGGAAGCGATATTTCTGAATATTCAATATACCTTTCTTACAAACGTCTTTTAAATTATCAAAAAAACCATCAAAAAAGTTATCCATTTAATTTATTAACTCATATGGATGATGAGAAAAAAAAGATGCTAAATACAGGTTTTTTTCAAAAAGATCTTTCAATAAAAAGAAAGAAATGAGATTTTAGGATCTTTGATTATGGAATTTTATATTGATTCCTAAATAATTTGAAAGAGCTTCATATACAACATCCCCAACTTCATTTAATGAGGCTGCAACGTGATGTGCATATCCTTCTTCACAAACTAGTCTCAACAATTCTTGTAAATTCGGGATCTCAACAATCCCAAATCCCCCAAAAGTATTAAGTGGATCATCGGTATAATTACCTTCAGCAATAATTGCTTTGATCTCCCCAAACAAGTCGTCTGTATCAACTCTAAGTAAAGTACAGGGTTTTGTTTTGATTCGTCCTTGAATAGCGCCAAAAGTTACATCATCTCCCTTTAACCCAGAAATAATAGGATGATTAGTCATTTTTGTATCCTTAAAAAAGGATATAGGAAGATTACTACAATGGAACAATACCATCTTATTAGGATCATCACCATAGTTATTATTCCAATCTAGTATAGCAGAGGGGGTATCTGAAGCAATCTGTAAAATTAACATGCTAATCAATCCAGAAATATCTGCTTCACAAGCTGCTGGAACTAGCCCCTCACTAAACATACTTAACACTGCACATGGAACGATACCATAATTATCCTGGATTGAGGGCCAACATTGAAAGGCAAATCCATCTAGCTCGTTTTCGTTTACCCAATTCTCAACCACAGCAGCTAGCTTGGCTAATTTAAGAATCCCATCTTCTGGAAAAGATCTTGTTGAGGTATAATTGGTGATAAAATCAATTTTTTCTTTTACTGTTGGATCATCATCCTTCAAATTATCAATTAAACCAAAGATTTCAGACAGATCAATTGGTTCGATACTTATACCATTGAATTCTAATATTTTTTCACTGTACCTAACAGTTTCAAATGCATTAGGTCTTGTTCCAATTTGCCCTAATCGAACGTTCCTAAACTTAATCACAATTTTGCATATTTTTTCAAACCGTTCGAGATCTTTTATAAAAATATCTGATTTAATTGGACATGTATGATATTTTGTGAGAGTAAATGGGATTCCGTATTGGTATAATACACTTGTGACTGAAATTTTGCCACAAAATGCATCCCTTCGATTTCTTTGATCCATTTTATCAAGCTCATCAGATGACGCCTGAATTAAAATAGGAACATTGAGATCTGCAAGTTTTAGTGTGTTCGCTACTCCCTTTTCATCACCAAAATTAGGGAGTATAACTATTATCCCACCTATCTTTTCTGTATAGGTTTTAAATAATGAAGCACATTTTTTAGCATCTTCATAGGTTTCTACGGCTCCAAATTTAGTATCTTCTACGCTTAATATAACATAATTATAACCCATTTTTTCCATAACTTCAATAATTTCAAGTCGTCCTTTTTTTGCTAAATGATCAGGGAACACATCCCGGTTTCCTACAATAATACCAAAAGTTATTTTTTCTGGTATTTTAGATCTAATTATCATAATTTATTTCTCAAATTTTAATTTTTAAAAGATTTAATTAAGTAATTTAATTAAAGAATTTAAAATTAAAATAAAATTTGCTAACTTTTTCATGAATATTAGATCTAGACTTCAAACTCGAATAAAGCATCTATGGGATCAAAAAATATTTCGATATACTGTAATTCTTCATAGCTTTTACTTCTTTCTTTCAATTCTTTTATTCTTCCTCTTTTACAAGGAAAAAAATGATTTTCTAATATTTTATAGAGTTGGGGATATATTTCTGAATGATATTGAAAATTTATATAACCAAACATATTATTTATGGGATTTTAGATATTTTCCTCTCTCAGCGCTTTTTTTTATTCCCTTTTCGATTTTAAGTTTCGAATTAGCTTTTATTATATTCAATATCTTTAACGTTGCTCTTAACATTCTGATTTCAGTAATGCTATATAAGGTTATTATGTTAGTACGAGCCAAAAACCATGAAAACGATGATAAAAGAGTAATTACTTATTTATGTGTTTATTTAATGGGTTTGCCTCACGTATTAAATTATGTGTACGGCCAAATAAATTCATATATTACTCTATTTATTTTAGTCTCTCTTTATATCTTTATTAAATATAAAGAAATTAAATGGCAATTAATAGGGAGTATTATCCTTGGTATAAGTATCATTATTAAACCTACAGCATTTTTTCTAATTCCATTTCTGATCATTTTAAAATTTGACAGAGAAAAAAAGAAATTTTATCCTGACTTCTTTACAAGCACCATAAGATTAATTGGTGTGATTTTACCTGTTTTATTAAATTTTATCCTCTTTTTCATGTATCCCTCATTATGGCAAGGATTCTTAGAAACAAACTTTACAGGGAGTAACCCTATTGCTTTAAATTTCTCGTTCAGTATCTCCAAACTAATTATTAATTTCTGTTATTTTTTTAACATTCCTTTTAACCAACTCTATATCTTAATTGGAGTCATTTGTATCATCGGTGGAATAGGTTTTATCATATTTATAATGAGAAGAATTGATGAATTTTCTATAATCTTTGGCTTTGCATTTGGAATAATCATTATGCTTCTTGTATACTATGATTCTTGGGACCACCATCTTTTAAATTTAATCCCTATCTTAATTATTATTTTATTTAATCTTCCTAGAGATTCAGTGATAACTAGATCTATAAAATCAAGTTTAATATTCTTTAGTTTTTTCAATCTTGCTTTTGTGGGTATTTGGTATTTGATCTATCCGTTATTTCCATTTAATTTCGTAAGCACATTCTTTCTATTAGTTTCCTTTTATGCATTATATAAATATCTGGTAAAAAGTGATGTAAGAAAATCAAAGGAGGCCTAAAATATTGAAGAAAAAAGTTTTTCTTATTGTTGGTTTACTCTTTTTCATATTAACAAGCGGGTTTATATCTAATGTGTCTGCTGCGAATTATGGAATCGGAGTTCACCAAAATGAAAGATTAATATGGAAGTGTAAAGTTTGTAATAACGCTGAAATGGATAGAATTTTTGGGTCTGAATGGGGTAGTTCCGGGATATTTACAAATTTAAGTAAAGGAGCAAATTTGAAATGGGAAATAAAATCTACCGAGAAAAACAACACTATCCTCAGCATAAATTATGACATCTGGTTTTGGAACATAAGTGATGATTGGACTATTAAAGATAATAGTTCGCATATTAATTTCTTTGTTGACCCAAAAGATTATTCTCCAAATTATTGGTTTTTAGATTATACTTCACTTGTTCCCTTTCTGCTTCCTATCCCAGTAGGAGAGTATTTAGGTGGTTTAAGTGTAAAACTAAATGATTGGTATGATGTAGATAATAGAGTGCTACCAACATTAAATGTTGAGGTTCAAAAGCACAGTATTTATCCCAATTATCCTAACAAAGATATTAAGATTATCGCAATTTACAATGATCGCGGGATTTTAAATTCATACAAGCTCTACGGAAAAGAAAATGCAGTTATTATTGATATTTCTCTAGATTTTTTACCTATCTATGTAATACCATCATTGTTTGGTTTAGTAGTACTATTATCTATTGGGGTTGCGTTTTATATAATAAAAAAAAAAAAATCACTTCACTTACTATCGAATAAAAAATGATAATAAAAAATACCTTTCAAAAAGTAAAAAAAAGGATGATGGAACTTTGGTCATACAATATATTTAGGTATGCAATCCTCATTCATTGTGGGTATTTTATAGTTTCAATCATTCTAACACTTTTTTTATTTAGGGATCAGAATGACTTCCTCGTTTATTACGAAGTAGGAGAGACTGTACTTAGAGACATTAATGATCTTTATACTGAAGCCTATAGATGGCCTTTTAGATACTTTCCATTATCGGCTTTATATTTCGTTCCGTTTTATTTAATGGGTTTTGATTTTGGATTTATAATTTTTACTTTAATTAATCTGATATTGAACATTCTAATATGTGTATTTCTTTATCGGATTATTAATTTAGTGAAGTTAAGGGATCATGAGAAAGATGATAAAAGGGTAGTTCTATATATTTGTTTATATATGATCAGTTTGCCACAGATATTTAATTATATTTTAGGACAAGTCAATTTATATGTTACTCTGTTGATTCTGCTTTCATTATTCCTATTTTTGAAATATCCTGGTATAAAATGGCAATTTTTTGCAAGTATCATACTTGGATTAAGCATAGTGATTAAACCTATAACTATTTTCATGATTCCCTTCTTAATTGTAATCCAATTTGATTTAAAAAGCAAAGAATTCAAATTTGATATTTTAAAAAGTATTATACGGTTAGTCGGAGTATTTTTACCTCTTTTTCTTAATCTTATTATGTTTATTATTTTTCCTCGGTTATTCCAAGGATTTATAGCTACAAACTTTACAAGTTCGGAACCTTCACAAATTAATCATTCCTTTAGTATAACCAAATTGATTATAAACTTACTCTATTATATAGGCATTCAAGAAAGTAATGTCTTAACTATTCAATTACCGCTGTTTTTGATTGTACTAGTTATGTTTGCGGTTATTGGATTCATATCATTCATCATCAGAAAAAATACTCAACATTCTATAATATATGGTTATACTTTTGGAATCTTAATTATGTTAATTTGTTATTATGATTCTTGGGATCATCATTTACTGAATTTAACTCCTTTATTAATGATAATTTTGTTTAATTTGCCCCGGCAATCTGAAATTATAAAGAAGTTCATCAAACCTAGTTTTTTCTTTTTAAGCTTTTTAGATCTTGCTTTTATGGGGCTATATTTTGCAGTTGTAACAATATTCCCGTTCAATTTCGCTAGTACAATCTTCCTTTTAATTGTTTTTTATGGATTTATTAAATATTTAAATTTATCTGATAACAAAGATGAGCCCAATTAGAAAATGGAAATAATCCCTGCAATAGACATTAGCAACGGAAAATGTGTTCGATTATACAAAGGTAGAAAAGGAACCGAAACAATTTATTTTGAGGATCCTCTTGAAGCCTTAGACTTTTGGATTAATCATGGCACAAAAAGGCTACATTTTATTGATCTCGATGGAGCGTGGGGATCAAGTATTAATAAAGACTTACTTCAAAAGATAATTAAGAAGGCATCTAATAAGACAAAGATTCAAATAGGTGGGGGAATCAGAAGCATTGAATCTGCCGTAAAATTAATTGATCTTGGTGCGGATCGTATAATAATTGGGACCTTTGCTATTAAAAATCCAAATGGTCTAAAAGAATTATTGGAAATAGTTGGTTCTGATAAAATAATCATTGCGATCGATTACCGAAAAGAAAAAGTTGCCATTCAAGGATGGACTGAACTTTCAAATAAAAATCCATTTTCCTTTGGGAGAGAACTTGAAGAATTAGGGATTAAATTCATTCTTTTTTCGTCGATTGAAGCGGATGGAACCTTTTCTGGTCCGGATTTTGAGAATATTGAAAAAATGGTAAATTCAGTCAAGAAAACCTCGCTTTACGTTGCAGGTGGAGTGAGAAATATAGAAGATGTAGAAAACTTGAAAACTACTGGCGTTAAAGGAGTTATTATTGGAAAAGCTTTCTATGAACAATCTTTACCATTTTCTATAATCAAAAATTCTAAATAGGATGATTAAAATATAATAAAAGAAGACCAAAAATTAGCCTTTGAGGAAGTTTTTAATAAAAATGCTTCTACAGTTTTATTTACCCCCATTACTGCTAGTATTTGCTCCTGCATTTACATTAGGAATCCTTCATACTGCAATTCCATGTGAAGATAAAGCAATATTTTTTTTTTGGTCTTTTGGAATATCTAAAACACCTTTAAAAAGTATTTTTATTTTAGTTCTGTATGGATTAGGATTAATAACATCAAATTTATTAATAGCAACTGGGACTGTTGTTATAAGTTTCATTCCTCAATTTCTTTTTCCAGGTATTATCCCAGAAGAACCGTTTTCAATTAATTTTTTTGGTGCAGTTACTTCCATGTTTGCGGGATTTATTATATTGTTTTTTATTATTAGAAAGGGATATATGC
>JAEOTR010000009.1 GCA_016839705.1 Promethearchaeota archaeon
ATTTAAGTTTAACCCCAATTCTCTATAATTTAATCTCATTAATAACAATCATTTTTAGCTAATCACTTTAAATTAAAAAAATTATTCAAAGTTTTAAATATTTTAACAAAAAGATTTTTTAGCAAAATTTATTTTTTAAAAATTCTAATCCATAACTTGATTTCATAATTTATAACTACAGATAAGAGATCTCAATTATGGTCACTAGATTAATTAATAATAATATGCTTTTTGTAATTCCTAGTTGGGGGGATCTATTAGGCTATCCTACCTTAGGGAAGTATGTAAATCATTTTGTGTCTAAAATTGAGACTGATTTAGTTATATTTTTTGCGGGAGTTGAATGTACAGTTCCAATTAAAAGAGCATCGGAGAATCGTTGGCTTCATTATCTTTTTGGATTGGGCTATTACTATTCAAAATTTGAACTCAAATCTGGTAGGTATATAATAGATAATAGGCAATTAACGGGTTTAATTTTAGCAGATTTTGTGTATGATTATTTAGCTACATTAAGCAATATTACCTTACAAGAGGCAAGAGATGTTATTATCGGTGATAGATTAATCAAAGTTCCAATTGATTTATCATACAAATCGATTACTGAAAAATCTTTCATTCAAGGAGCGTTAATGAGGAATGTATTCATTCCATATAAAGATATTTTTTTAAACGTGATGGAAACAATCCAAAATAAGGAATCTTATCAATTGGAAAACGGCCATATGATTTTAAGTACTCATTGGGATTTTTATAATAGTATCCTAATTTCTACTAAAATGAATGAAAATTTAAAGAGTAATTATTTAAATCCAACAGCAGGTTTAAATAACATCTCTCTTGGGGGTGATCAACATTTAAATGATATATTTTCACCTTCAGAACTTAAGAAGATTGAACAAAAAATATCCTCTTTAAGAGATAAGTTCTCAACTTTAGCCTATGACCCTATCTATCTCTTTTCAATATTAGATAATGCATCAAAAGTCCTTATTTCCGAGCCATCCCTCGCTTTTAAAGAAAGAATTATTAAAACTACAAAAACAATGCCAAAAGAATCAATTTTCTTTTCAGCTGAAAACCGTATGAATTCTTTTTTTTACTGGCCACCACAATTTAAAAGAAATACAAGAGAAGAACTGGAAATGTCAGCTGTTTTTAAAGAGTTAGAAACTCATCCTCCTGTAACACCAGCTATTAAACCTTCTGAAAGAAGTGCATCTGATATTAGCCAACTTGATACACAGAAAGGGCCTCTAGGAAAAAAATTTGAAATTAGAACTATGAAACATGAACCAGTTGAAGAGAAACTACTTCCATATCCTCCTGAAGGTAATATTGAACAAATACTTCTTTATCTAAAAGATATTGTTAAAGGAGATTATGAAATGCAATTAATTGGAAAAGCATTTGAACTTGCCAGAAATAATCTCCAGAGAATCATTCTTCAATCCAAATTTATGTGGGAAATGGGTAAATATGCTAATTTATACCAACGTAAAGACCCTCATCTTGGATTAAGCCAAAGAGAAAGAGAAGAATTATTAGAGAATATAGATAACTGGATTGATGATACAAGAAAAAATAGAGAAAAATATATCCAGAAAAAATAAACTAAAAATAAAATTTATTATAATTATAAATGAAAATCAGTTACTTTTGGACGAGTTTTAATCTCAGGATAAATCTTTCCTACAACTACAGGTGAACTGTTGTAAATTTCTTCAATATCGATAATACCAAATTTGATTCCCCTGAATCTTTTAAAGCCGTTAAATGTGCCTTTTACCACTTGACTCGCAAAATCAAAATTCATACCAAAAACAGCAACTTTAGAATCGATAGGAATCTGATACAAATCTTCCTTTAAGACAGAAGGAGGAAATACTAATCTGTTATAATCAGCTGCTTGAAGCTGAATACATGGAATAATAATTGGGTAACCATTTGAAGGATCAATATAAGCAATTGCTCTAATAGCTATAGCTGCTGTAAATAACTTATATCCTATAACGTTCAATCGCTTTTCCTTTAACTTTGTTTTTGCTCCTCCTTTGCCGATTACATTTTTTATGATACCTTTTATAATTCCAAATAAAGGTAAATTTTTCACGGGAGAAGAACTAACTATGTTATTATAATAAGCGGTATGGATCCTATAATAGGGAAAGTATCTAAATAAATTTGTACTATTAAAATATTCTAAATCCTTTCCTTCTTTAGTTGTATGACTTAAATTTGCCTTAATTTGTAGAAATTTAAAGGGTATATCTGCTGTCATATAAAAAATTCCTTGTTTAGGGTTTTTTGAAACGTTTTTCTTACTAGTACCTGTTGTAAAAGCACCCCAAACTATTGTATTCTTATCAATAATGCGATTCATTGCAATAAATGTTATATGTGGCCAGCCTCTCTCATCTACGGTTCCTACTAACTTTAACATTATTTCAGGTTGAGTAAATTCTATAGCTTCTTTCGAAGCTTCAGAAGACCAATCTGCCATTTTACTTTTTTTACTCATAATTATTCAACTTTATATTTATATTAATTCTTCTATTTTGTTTTAAATTTTTTAATTTTTAGCATTGAACGTATTTTCTTCACTTATTTTTTCATTACTAATCTTTTTTGTTAAACCAGACCATTTAACGTTATTAACTCCTGTAGATTTAGCAATTTCAAAATAATGTTCCATTTCCTCCGTTGTCATAAGAGGTTCACCTTTCAAAATCCAATCAAGATCTAAACGCTCATATTTTGCCATGCATAAATTATTAAAAGCAAGTAAATCCCAACGTGAAGGGAAGTTATTTAATTCATTTACAATAAATTCACCAATTCCTCGAATGTTTTGGTCTGTGGCGGTATAATGAGGAATAAGAGGTGTACGTATCCACATCTCTTTGCCATTTTTTTTAAGACTGATCGCAAACCATCTAGCATTTTCAAAGATTTGCTCATTTGATACCCCTGTCCATTTCTCATGTTTTTCAGAATCAATTTCTTTGATATCTAAAAGCACTAAATCAATATACGGTATTATTTTTTCATAAATCTTTTTTGAAGAATATCCACAAGTATCTAAAGCTGTTGAGATATCATTTTCCTTACATTTCTTTAAAAAATTAGTTACAAAATTAGATTGTACGGTAGGCTCACCTCCTGAGACCGTGATCCCTCCATTTGATTTAAGATAATAAATTTTATCCTTATTAATCTCATAGAATAACTCCTCTAAATCCCACCATTTACCAAACATATCTAATGCTGTACTTGGACATTCCTCAACACACCTTCCGCAACTATTACACCTTTCTCTATCTATATGCATACCATTTTCATCGAGCATTAAAGCTTTTTCTTCACAAGTCTCTATACATGTCTTGCATCCAATACATTTATGTTTAAACCATTGTAGCTGTTTTTTTCTCAAGATTGATTCGGGATTATGACACCATATACATTTTAAAGGACATTGCTTGAAAAAAACAGTGGTTCGAATTCCGGGACCATCTTCAGTCGACATCTTCTGAATTTGAAAGATTAAACCTTGATCTGTGTTAATCATCTATCCTATTCACTTAGTAATATAAAATTAAAAAAAAGAAATAAAATTTGCAGAAATTAAATATGAGATTATTTTAAAAAAATTTCGATCGTGTGGTTTTATTAAATACCTTTTACTATCTTTTTAATTTCTTCGATATCAAATGACTCCATTTTTTCAAGTTTATTAACGATCTCATCTATTAAACTTCTTGTAGATTGAATTCTTTCTTTCCTCCTTTCTAGTCTTGATAAGGTATCTTTGAAATATGATCTCATTCCTCGAAAAAAGTCAATTACGTCCTCTTTAGATTTGAATTTTTCAATTTTTCTCATTAAATCACGCCGTAAGTGGTCTCTTCTAAATGGATTACCATACTTCTCAGGGGGAGCCATATCTGACATCAATGCAAAATGATGTGTCCACTTTTCCTTTATATTCTCTAAATAAGATTTTCCTTCCTCAGTTATAGTGTAAAATTTATGTTCTCTTCCTTTAATAGTAGATACTCGGGTTGAGACATACTTTTTTGCCTCTAATTTTTCTAAACTTCTTAGCATACTCCCTCTCGGAAAACCATATTTTTCTTGAAGTTGATATCCCGTGATTCCTTCAGGTTTATCAACAAGGATCATTAGAATAAAAAAGTGTTTTAATTCCTTAAAAGATTCACGTGAAATAGGCATTGAAGCACGAGGAGGAGGATACCCTCCAAATGAGTAAGGGGGTCTATGTGAAGGATGATGTCCAAAGAATGGTGGGGGACCTCTATGTGGTGGATTGGGATGATCACTTCTTAAATGTGGAAAAAAATAGTTATAATGCATAAAACGGTCTCCAATCTCATATTTTTTATCAAATAGGTTTTTATTATTCAATTTTAATCCCTCTAATTATTTGTTTTTTAGATATGATCTTTAGATCATATATGGTAATAATAAAAATTAAAGTATTTAAATGTGATCATTTGATCATATATATATAGAATTAAAAAAAATAAAAAGAGAATTAGATACTATGAGATTCTCGTGCAATTATTTCATCTTGAAGTTCCCTTCCGATCGCATTGAAATAGGCATTATATCCAGTGATACGTACTAATAAATCCTGATAATTCTCTGGATGCTTCTGTGCATCCTTTAACAACTCTGCATCTAACATATTAACTTGTAAACAAGTCCCCCCGTTCTCAACATAACCTCTTAAATATGATTTAAATTTTTCTTTATGTTCAGGATCTCTAATAATACTAGGATTAAACGTAATAGTGTGACTTGCTCCATTAGGTAGAAAATTCAAATAATCTCCATTATCAGTTTTTCCTCCCAAAGCAATACCTACAGAATTAGTAACTGCTGTAGGTCCTTTTTTATCAACTCCATTAGTAGGACATATTGCATTAGAAAGAAAAGTTCCTGCTTTTCTTCCATCTGGAGTAGCTATGGTAAATCGTGCGTCAGCACCGGCCCAATAGTTCCATGATAACATTCCTGGACGATACTGGAAATCATTGGGTGTTTTATATTTCCATGTTTCATCTGCCCATAATTTCATTACATTTTTTGCTAATTCATCAGCATCATCGTCATCATTTCCGTATTTAGGAGCTTTATTTCTTAATGTTGTTTCCATAATTTCAAATCCCTCATAATTATTCATTAATGCCTTTTTAACTTCAGTAATAGCATATTTCTTTTCGTCATAGATTAAACGTTTAATTGCCAATAAGGAATCCACTGTTGTTGCGAATCCTACACCCTCAATAGTTATAAATCGTAATTCAGGTCCTCCACTTCTCACATCTAAACCCTTCTTAATGCAACCACGAACTAAAGTCGATATATATGGAGTTGGTATATATTCGGCTCGAAGTACTTCGCTTATATTATATACATCAACAGTATATTTTATAATAGACTTCATTTGTTCCTGCCAAGCATTCCAGAAATCATCCCAAGTTTTAAAATTTTTAGGATCTCCGGTTTTTGGCCCAAATTGCTCTCCGTCCTTATTCCAAGGCTTTTCAAAGTTCCCCGGCATATTATGTCCATTCCATAATGTCAGCTCAATGCTCTTAGCTAAATTAGGATTACAATTTACTGTACCTGAACGATCATTTCCTTGCATAGTATTTTCTAAACACCCAACACAAGCATAGTTCCAAGCTTCTTCTCTTGTAATACCCTCTTCTAGTAATCCAGCAATAGCCCTCTCATCAAAATTTATTAAAAAGGGAGCGCCTTGGGATCTTGAAATCATATTAATTATTTTATCTAAAAGTCTATCAGGAGAATCACGATGTAAACGAATATTTGGTTTGGGTTCCAATATTGGAGACCATTCGTCAATGACTTCTAAGATTGTATAAGTTAATTCATTTGTTAAATCTTCTCCATTAGGACCACATCCCGATAATGTCATTAACTGTCCAAAGCCACTGGTAATTCCTTGTTTTCCAACCATTATTTGTGCATCATATACAGTATTACAATGAAACCAAAAGCTTCCTAAAATATCTTTTGCAAATTCTTTTGTTATTTTTTTCTCATCAATAACATCCTTTTTATACAAAGGCCATAAGTATTGATCTGTTCTACCAAAAGATGTTCCTGC
>JAEOTR010000040.1 GCA_016839705.1 Promethearchaeota archaeon
TAAAGGTCATTCGTTCCATTTTACTATAAATTCTCCATCTGAGTTAGAAGACAATGTTAAAATCTCTTTAGAAGATAGGTTTAAGCAATTAAATTGGTTAATAAAAGAGTTCGGAGTATTAGCTGTTAATTTCAGGTTTGATCCAATCATCCTATATAAAAGACATAATTCTAATAAAATTCTTAGTAATTTGGATAAATTTGAATACATTATCAAAAATGTTTCAGCATTTGGGTTGAAGGAAATGATTTTTTCTTTTGCTACAGTCTATTCTAAAGTAAGAACTCGAATGTATGCTAGAGGATATACTCCAATTGAACCTGCTTTTGAAAAAAAAAAAGAGATTCTCAAAAATATGATGGAGATTTGTGATAAATATTATATGAAAATGAAAGCTTGTTGTCAACCAGATACACTTGAAATAGATGGTGTTGAACAAGCACATTGTATTGATGCCTATAAAATTGAAAAGATTGTAGGAGAACCTATTCCTAAAATCAAGGATACTGGACAAAGAGATCATTGCGGTTGTTTTAAATCTAAAGATATTGGCGGATATTCTGGGATTTTTCGTTGTAAACATAATTGTGCTTATTGTTATGCATCACCAGCAAAAATTTAACCTTTGTCACAAGTCATAATATTAAATTGTTATTATTTAATATCAAAAATTATAGTACATATTGAAAATTTTTTTACTTCTAAAAACAAATAATAAAATGATAAAAAATGGTTAGAACGAAAGAACAATACATTAAAGATTTAGGTCGAATGAAATCAAATCTTTATTATGATGGAAAAGAGATTGATAGATTAGATGAGCTTCAAATGCCTTGTCTAAATACAATTGGAACTACATTCGATGTATTTGATGATCCAGAATTTAAAGATTTGATTCAGGTAAAATCTCATCTTACAGGTGAAATTATTAATCGATTTACGCACATTCACCATAATACTGATGATCTTCATAAAAAGCAAGATATGACCCGTAAATTCTGCCAGAGAGTTGGACGTTGTATTCAGCGATGCATGGGTTGCGATGCTGCTAATGCCATATACAATGTTTCATATGAGGCCGACAAAATAAATAAGGGTGAAACTAACTACCATGAAAACTTTAAAAAATGGTTGTTAAGATTCCAACAAAAAGATTTGGTTGCGGCTGGTGCACAAACCGATGTAAAAGGGGATCGAAGTAAAAGACCCGCTGATCAAGCAGATCCTGATATGTATGTACATGTTGTAGAAAGGAAAAAGGACGGAATTATAGTAGCTGGTTGTAAACTCCACATTTCAGAAGCTTCTGTTTCAGACGAACTACTTGTTATCCCTACAAGAGCATTAAGGCCAGAAGATAAAGATTATGCTGTGGCATTCGCAGTACCTGGCGATTATGAAGGTGTAACTCAAGTAGTAACTATTCATAATTTACGCGAAAGAGAACATTTTCCTCGAGGTTTTGTACCTGGATTTACAGATTCTTATCTAATATTTGATGATGTATTCGTACCTTGGGAAAGAGTCTTTTTGTGCGGTGAACATCAACATGGGGGAACCCTTGCCTTATTATTTGGCCTCTTCCATCGTCACAGTTATTCAGGATGCAAACCAGCTGTAGGGGATATCATAACTGGAACTGCTGCTTTAGCAGCAGAATATAATAATATTGCAAGAGCATCACATGTGCGAAAAAAATTAGCAGAATTAATCTTAGTAACAGAATTAGGATATGCTGCGGGGTACACTGCCTCTGATTTAGGCAAACCAGAGGTTTTTGTTCCGGGAGTGGGATTTGTACCCTATGGACCTGGAAGTTTCATCCCAAACTCAATTTATTGTAATGTAGGAAGATGTTTAACTGGAGAAAATGTATTCCGTGAAGCTGAGATAATAACGGATATCTCGGGAGGTATTCCGGCTACATTTCCACACGAAAAAGATTTTGTTAATCCTAAATATAAGGATAAACTCTATAAATATATTACAAGAAATCCAAAGATTGCACCTGAAAATGCTGCTCAATTATGGAGGTACATTGGAGACATGCTATGCTCTGCAACTGGAGGGATTCATTTGATAGGGGGTTACCATGGAGGTGGAAGCCCTGTTATGGAAGAAATTGCAATATCATCTCAGTATGATATAGAAGCCCGTAAAAACATGGTTAAAGCGATTGCAGGAATTGATGACAAATTAAACAAAAAACGATTAGATATCAAATAATAAACAAAAGATTCTTTTTTTTTCTCATGCATAGAACTCATCTATTACAATTTAAGCTTGACTTTTACTTCTTTATTTAGTGAAATTTGAGAAATGCTTATGTAATTCCCAAAAAGGTGGTACAATCCCGAGTTCAAAAAATACATCATAAAAACAAAAGGCTCCCCATTGATCAAAAATTTTTCCTTCAGAGTTAATATATAATATAGTAGCACCCTCAAAAGTTATAGTTTTATTTGTTGGTTCGAAACCCCAACTCCTTCCTAAATGAGTCCCTTGGGCTGTATACCGAATCCAGACTTTGTCCTCTTCTCCTTTCATCTCAGCTATCTTGTACGTTAAATCAGGAAACATATTACGGAAATACGTAATCTCATGCTTCATCTTAGCTGGACCTAATTTTTCTATTTGAATCCAACTTGGATTGTACTCATGAGCAACTATATCATCAGCAATAGTAAGATCTGGCTTACTCCACATCACTTCATAAAATAATTCTGCAATTTTTTCAGTTTCTTCAATCCTCATTTTACATCCTAATAAATTAACTATTTAAATAAAAAATAGAGTTATAAATTTTAATAAAATCTAATATATTGAATATTAAAGAAAAACCATAATAATTATTTGGAAAAAATTTTTCAATTCTGATATCGTATATAGTTATTAATGTTGAGGTTATAAACAAAAAAGAGATAAAATTATGCCAAAATGTAAATTTTACATAGTAGATGTGTTTGCGGAAAGAAAATTTGAAGGGAATCAGCTTGCTGTATTCATGTGTGATGAAGTTCTATTTGAAGCTGAAATGCAAAAAATAGCAAAAGAAATGAACTACTCTGAAACAACATTTATCACTTCAAAAGAAAATTATGATGTTCGTATTTTTACACCAGAAGTTGAATTACCATTTGCAGGGCACCCAACTATAGGAACTGCTTTTGTGATTCAACAAGAATTAATTAAAGGAAATGTTAAAACTCTACTTTTGAATCTTAAAATCGGACCAATTCCGGTGTTATTTAAATATAAATCAGGAAAGCCTGATATAATATGGATGGAGCAAAATCCACCAACATTCACTAGATTCTTTGATACAGAATTAATTTCACAAATATTAAATCTAGATGAAAGTGATATTGATGACAGATTTCCAATTCAGGAAGTATCTACAGGTGGACCTTTTATAATTGTACCATTAAAAACTTTAGATGCTTTAAAAAGAGCTAAAGTAGACGTCGATAAATGTCTTGACCTTATGGAAAACACTGAAGCAAAATCAATTTTGATTTTTTGTCCTCAAGTACGCAATAAAGGAAATGATCTTAGTGTACGTGTTTTTGCTCATTATCATGGAATACCAGAAGATCCAGCAACAGGCTCAGGCAATGGATGTCTGGCAGCGTATCTGGTGAAACATCAGTATTTCATAAAGAATAGTATCAATATAAGAGTTGAGCAAGGGCATGAAGTTGGGCGTCCTTCATTGCTTTATTTAAAAGCAGAAGAAACTGAAGAGGGTTCAATAAGCGTTTCAGTAGGAGGTAAAGTTTTTCTTGCTGCTACTGGAGAATTATCAAATGACTAAAAATTAGAATTTTTAAAAATGAAAAAAGATTAAACTTTTGTTCTATATGCTTTAACTTTTTTTACTAGCATATTTACTTCTTCAGAATGAGAAAATAAAGCACAGGGAGACCCATTAGTTTCTAATAAATGCTCACTTTCTCGGATAATCTTAAATAACTGGCTATCCAAACCTTCTCTTAAGGAATTTTTAGTTAAGTTATGAGTTGCAATGTTAGAAACTGGACAAGGGGTTAAATCTCCTAGTGGTGTTATATGAGCAAATCCTCGCCCTGCTGATACACAACCGCCCATGTATTCTTCATCGCCGGGAGAATGAACAAGAAAAATTTGCTTTGTTTCCCGATAATTTAGAACCCTTTCTCGAAATTCCTTGCTCTCCTCAGGAGTAAGCATTAATTCTGTATCATTATCTACAGGAATGTATTCAAGAAGGAAAGCCAGACGTACACCCTTAGATATTAGGTCATCGATATTTTTTGGTTCCATCCAAAATTTAACATTATTACGATTTATAGTTACAGAAATTCCACTAATTACTCCTTTATCATCTAATTTGTTAATAGTATTAATGACTTTTTCATAAACTCCTAAGCCTCTTCGTTTATCAGTTAAATCTTGATCTCCTTCAATACTAACCATTATTATTGTATTTCTTAACCGCTTGAGTTTTTCGATATCTTGATTTTCTAAGATTGTTCCATTTGTAAAGATTAAGAACAATCGATCTTTGAATTTCTCACTAATTTTCAACAAATTTGGCATCAAGAAAGGTTCCCCACCTGCTATTATGAACGCAAACACGCCTAATTCTTTTGCTTCCTGAATGATTTCAATCCATTGTTCTAATCCTAATGTGTTTTTAGTTTTTTGGTTACATAATGTTCCTGTTGCAGCCGCATAGCAACCTGCACATTTGAGATTACAATTTGAAGTTATACTTAATATCATGAACGGTGGTACTTTTAAGCCTTTAAGCAACTCTTCTGCTCTTACTTTTCGAGACTTTCTATAGGCTTTTGCTAGTTTCATCATAGCATACATACTTTTTGGATGTTTTAAAATCCAAGGCATGAAAATTTTTGCCATTGTAGGATCTACTTTCTTGAGAGTACGGTTTATATAATTAGTATTTTTTTCTTCCATTATTTCTTCATTTCTTCTATTTTCTTTTATTTGCTAATCTAAAATTTATTATATTCTTTGTATGATTTATAGGAAAATTATGCTTATCTTATAATTTCAGTAGTCCGATTTTTACTAAAAAGAGAATAAAAAAGAATTGTTACGTAAATGTCTAATCAGCATCTTGCTTCTATGTAATAATAATATCTAATGAATTTCTTATATTATTTTACACTATGATAATTAATTTTAAACTATTGTTTATTTTGAGAATTTTAAAATTAAAATAAAAATGAATACTAAGTCCGAAGAACCCTCTAAAGAAAAATTGTCTTTAGTCGGAATAGGTCCAAAGCTTTTAGTATCAATTTGTCCCTTTTTCGTTTTATTTGGGGTTATCAGTTCAATTTTTTATCCAATTTTCCAAATTCCGATAACTTATTTTTTATTGGTAATTATTGGATCTATTTTAATAGCAATTGGGATTTTTGTATTTATTTACTCTGAAAGGATTTTAAGTTCTGCACATAGCTTAGCAGAATTAATTACAATTAAAACCTATGCATATGTAAGACATCCTATGTATGCTTCTTGGGGTTTAGGAACACTTCCAGGTATATTCTGCCTAGTTAATAGTTGGATTCTTTTTATTATTCTTGTAATATATTATTTATTGGTTAGAATTTTTCTTAGAAAGGAAGAAAGATATTTATTGGAAAAATATGGTAAAACTTATACTCATTATAAAAAAAATGTAAATGCGTTCTTTCCAAAACTGAAAAAATATAAACCAGAGTGAACTTAATAAATACTTAATGGATATCAAAGTAAAGTATTCTATTTTCACACTTGGGATAATTTTATTCCAGTCAGTTTTAAAGTTAATTGGGGTATTACTCACTGGAAGTTTGAGCTTCTTATCTGAAACTACAGATACTCTAATAGATATTCTGTTTGTCTCGATAACTTTATATTCATTATATTATAGTCAAAAACCTGCGGATTATGACCATATGTATGGACATAGTAAAATTGATTCTATTTCAGGATTGATCCAGGGGATAATTTTAATGAACGTATATGTACTATTAATTTACAATGCGATCCAAGTAATAATGTCAAGTAGATATGACATTACTAGTCCTGAAATTGGATTAATAATATTAATTTCTTCATTTATGATAAATTTCATTTTCTCGAAAATTCTTATTTCAAAAGGGAAACAACTGAAAAGCATAACAATGGAAATTCAGGGACTTAACTTATTTCAAGATTCTATGAGAGCGATCATAGTCCTTTTAAGTTTTATATTTGCTTATTTTAATATAATTTTTCTTGATCCAATTCTTAGTATAGCACTTTCTGTATGGATAATAATTGGTGCACTTAAATTAACTAGAGGTGGTGTAAAAGAACTTACAGATACAAATCCTATAAGTAAAATAATCATTGAGGAATTAAGACAGAAAATTTTTGCCCTAGAACATGTCATTGGTGTGCACGATATCAAGATAAGAACCAGTGGAAAGGCTCTGTTTTTAGAAGTTCATTTATCAGTTGAAGATCATATCTCCATTATCCATGCAAATGAAATTATCACATCAATAAGAACTATGAGTGAAAAGCTATTTCCATTATATGAAGTCGAGTGCATCGTAGAAATGAATCCTATAGCCAGTGAAAAGTCAATTGGGGAAGGATTGATAAATTTAATTTTTTCCATGAAATCAGAGTACCCTGAAATTCTTGATTTTAAGGATCTTAATGTTTTTAGAATTGAAAATGAATATTTTATTTCTTTAATTGTTATGGTTAATGAGAATCTTTCTCTTAGCGAAGCACATAAAATTTGTTCTAGTTTTGAAAATGAGATAAAAAAACAAGCTCCTTTGATATCTAGGGTGATTACTCATATTGAAAGCAGACCTCACAGCGAAATTCTTATACCAAATCAAATAAAATGTGCTGATGTGGGACCCGAAATGATCCAACAAATAAGTGAGGAAGTAGAACAAGTGCTAAGAACACATCCCCAAGTCAAAGGATATCATGGATTAGAATTTTGGGCAACTCTTGATTATTGTATCTTGGAAATTCATGTGTTTTTTGATGGCTCACTAAATATTTCACAAACACATGATTATATATCTGAATTAGAAATGAAAATTAGAGAAAAATTGGGTATAGATAACTTGGATACTATTTTCCTTCATTCTGAACCAATTGAGGACAGAAAGGAGGGAGTGATATTTTAACATAAATTCTCAATTAAAAAGAAAAGTCATAACCATCTAATCCAAGTTCTTTTTGCATAAGTTTGATATCGTTTTGTATACTTTTATTAATTGGAATACCTGTGTTTCTCCTTTCCACTTCAGAGTGATATTCCTTCTCCCCAGCTGTGTAAATTTTTTCTTTTCCCGGTGCTTTTTTAGAACTCCTCAATCCTCGCATGATATTACCTGTTATTTCTTGAAAACGTTCAATTGGAATAAAATTTTGAATGTTTATCACTAAAAAGAAATGCCCAACTTTTAATCTTTCTTGACCCTCTTCTGTGACTCCTGCTGTGTCCTTTAGATACACGCCATCTTGTAAGGCCGAAGATAATATTTCAGCAAAAGTTGCATAACCATATCCTTTATGACCAGAAGTGTCTTCCCCCATACCTCCTAAAGGTAATAATGCTGCAGAGCGGTTACCTAGTTTGTTTAATACTACTTCAGGATCTGTTTTAGAATTTCCATTATTGGAAATAATAACTCCATGAGGTAATGGTTTATGTAATCTGTTATATACCTCAACTTTACCTCTTTGAATAATAGAGGTTGCACAATCTAATAAAAATGGAAAGCTTTCATCAGTTGGAGCACCATAAGTTAATGGATTTGTTCCTAGCATTGGTTCTGCTCCAAAAGTTGGTGGAACTGAAGGTCGGGTATTGGTAGTAACAAATCCTATCATTCCCTCTTTTATTGCCATGAGTGAATAATAACCAGCAATCCCAAAATGAGAACTATTGCGTACAGCGACTGCTCCAAGACCATATTTTTTTGCTTTATCAATTGCTAGTCTCATTGCAAGATATGCAATAACGTGCCCCATTCCGTTATTTCCATCTAAAACTGCAGTAGTAAGATCGTCTCTGATGATTTTAATCTTTGTTTTTGGATCGTAAATTCCCTTTTTAATTCGGTCATAATACATTTTACATCTCTGTATTCCGTGTGAATCTATACCTCTTAAATCAGAGGTAATAAGAACATCGGCTATAATTTCCGCATGGCCTTCGGGAACTTCTAATTTAATAAAAACATCTTTAATAAAATTCTTTAGAGTATCTACATCTACGTAAACAGTGTCATCTGTTAGAGTTTTGTCATCGGTTGGTGTTTCTTCGACTAATTTTTCCATCATTTTCTCAAATCACAAAAAAAATGTGATAGAGATTATTAAGCACCTTTCTATTTAATTAAAATGCTATTTAATATAAGGTGAATAATAGTAATTCAAATCTTATTTTTAATAATAAAAATAACTGATTTTAATAAATACAATTTTTACAATAGGAGGAAATTTTCAAGCATATAAGTGTCCAAATTTAAATCCTTTAAGAGTCTCATATTATTAAATAGGTAACCATAGACGTTTTCCTCACTAAAATACTTGAAACATAAGTTTTTTCCTTTTACTTCCTTTAAAATACTTACAATCTTAGAAAGAATGGTTTTTAAATTTTTAAGAACTAATTCAATATCGCTCTTCATTAGATTTATGTCCATAATATTAAACCAAGACTCTTTGTTAAAGGATATATTTTTTAATTCTGGTGTATCTTTAAAATCCTTTTGGTTTGTAAAATTATTGTAAACCTGTTCTATTTTATTTAGAACCATGCTTTTTGATTTACTATACATTTTGTTTTCTACAATATTCCTTAACATAATTAGAATTTTTTGGAAAATACCTAATATGTCGAAGAAGTCAGCTACTTTTGCCAGATCTTCTACAGCGCCCCATTGTTCGTTATAGTCCTCAATTTCATTGAGAAACGGTAGAAAAATGTTAATATCTCCATCCCAGCTGTGTCCTTTTTTTTCCCAAGCAGATTCATATTCTTTTATAAATGCGTTTCGGATAACATTCAGTCGACCTAATAAAAGTTCAGTTTTTATATGTTTTGTATCAGCTGCTACAAAGAGTAGGTTAAACTTATCTTCCAATATATAAACCCATCTTAAACCCCCCATTTCTATAGAATCTAGTGATTCTTTAAATTCAACCATTGAAAAATGATGGAAAGCATTCAAAAATCCAGAAACTATATCCTCATCTGCATCTGTCTTTAAAAAGGATTTATATAATAATTTTACTCCAGATTCTGCTTCCATTATCCAAATTATCATAGTTCCTTAAAGAAAATATATACGCTCCTATATGAGGAAATAAATATAATAATCTTATAAATTATTTTAAACTTGTAATACAATATAGCCTAGAGGAGA
>JAEOTR010000041.1 GCA_016839705.1 Promethearchaeota archaeon
AGCGATAGTTATATTAAAAATATGATTTGAAAAATCTAATCATTCAAGATATTTGAAAAATTAATTAAAATGGAAGAATTAAACAGTATTCAATAAGATTCAGACTTTAAAATCCTTTGATACTTTTATTAATTATAAAAAACAAAAATTAGGGAATATTCTTCAAATTCTAAAGTGAAATAGATAGTAAATGTAGAATGGGAAAAATAATAGATTTTTATATTTTTTCTTTTAATTTAAGTCTTGGAGCAAGTCCTAAGCTCATCATTTCTTGCAAAAGTAATTTAAACGCGTAAGAACAAACAACCTTAGAAATACTCGTGCCTTCTCCACAAACAGGACAGTAGCGTTTATCTCGATTTCGGTCATAGACTGCCAAGAGCCCACATTTTTCACAAACTAATATAACAGTTCGATCCGATTCATCTAGTAATCTTTCTTTTAATAGTAGGGCTGAGCCATGGCCTACAAGGCAATCTCGCTCCATCTCACCAAACCGTAAGCCTCCTTCTCTTGCTCTTCCTTCTGTTGGTTGTCTAGTTAATATTTGAACTGGTCCACGAGCCCTAGCATGGAGTTTATCTGCCACTAAATGGTATAATTTTTGATAATATATGGGAGCACAATAAATACCTGCTTCATATTTTTCACCAGTTATGCCGTTATACATAACTTCTCTCCCATTGAATTCAAATCCCGCACCCACTAATTGCTCTTGGAGTTCCGTAATATCCGTCCATTCAAACGCAGTAGCATCCCCCAATTTTCCATTGACACATGCTATTTTACCACTGATACCCTCAAACAATTGTCCTAGGGTCATCCTTGAGGGCATTGCATGTGGATTGACAATAATATCGGGTATTACACCGGATGAGGTGAATGGCATATCAGATTGTTCCACTACTAATCCAAGGACTCCTTTTTGACCATGACGAGACGAAAACTTATCCCCCAACTCAGGTATCCTTAAATCTCTTACTTTAATTTTAACTAGCTTATTCCCATCAACTGTTTCTGAAATTATAACCGTGTCTACAATTCCTTGTTCATTATGTCTCATGTTTTTTGAAGTTTCTCGCCTATTTGGCTGCATAAGCTCAAATTCTTCATAGGATTTTATAAATCTTGGTGGTGAAGTCCTACCTATTAGAACATCTCCCCCATTTACTTGAGTTTCAGGTTCTATTATTCCATCTTCTTCAGATAGTAAGCGATAAGATTCGGCGGATTTAAATCCTCTAACTCCTCTCTCAGGAATTTCAAATTTGTCAACTTCTCCTCCTGGATATTTTCTTTCCTCAGCATCATATGTTCTAAAGAAATGACTACGAGCAAGACCTCTCTCAATTGATGCTTTATTAATAATAATCGCATCTTCTATATTAAAACCTTCAAAGCTCATCATCCCAATAATGAAATTCTGTCCTGCAGGACGTTTATTAATTCCAATTATCTCCATTGGACTTGTTTTTACAAGTGGTTGTTGAGGATAATGTAAGGTATGACCTCTGGTATCAAGTCTTAAATGCATATTTGCGGCGAATAATCCTAAAGCTTGCTTTACCATCCCTGCTTCGTAAGTATTTCTTGGTGATTGGTTATGTTCCGGAAAAGGAATAATTGATGCACAAATTCCAAGAATAGCAGCAGGTGAAGTTTCTAAATGTGTATGCTCTGCTGTCAGATCCTCCTCAAACATGGCTATATATGCGTTCTCTTCTTCCTCTGCATCTAAATATTCAATTACACCCTTTAGGACTAAATCTGACCATCGATATTTATTTTGTTTTAATTTTTCAATATCATCCTTACCAATCAGTAGTTTTTTGTTTTTTATTACAAAAAGTGGTCTTGTAGCTCTTCCAGCATCACAATTAATTTGAATCTCTTTAGAATCATGATAATAACCAATATTTACATGCTGTCCTATTTCTCCTTTTCTTCTTTTTTCTCTAAGTTGTCTTATAAAAGGGTTATATTGTTGATGAACACCAACGAGTTTTCCGTTTAGAAATATTTTAACTTTATCTCCTTTTACATTTTTAACTTCATTTATAGGGATAACTCCTAAATCGATAAGAATATTTTCAAGTATTCTTTCATCAGTCCCCACAGAAATTATTGAGGCCAAGCCAAGATTTTTAACTAGACCACAGTTTGGGCCCTCAGGAGTTTCAGCGGGGCAAATTTTTCCCCATTGAGTTGGATGAAGATCTCTAGCCTCAAAATGAGGTTGACTACGACTTAATGGAGAGATAACTCTTCTTAAGTGACTTAATGTTCCCACATGGTTATTTCTATTTAATAATTGACTTACACCTGCCTTACCACCAACCCAATTGCCAGTAGCTAAGGCGTGTCTAATTCTTTCTGTAATTACATCTGCTCTAACTGCGGTTTTAATGTTTGGTGCTCTACCTCGAACAGCAGTCCTTTCAAGTTGATATTTAATGTCTTTCACAAGATTTAAAAAGGCCACCCTAAATAATGATGTAAACAATTCTCCAGCTAATTTCAATCTTTTATTTGCATAGTGATCTTTGTCATCTGGTTCCCGGAATCCTTGGGCAAGTTCCATTACTTTTTGTGCCATCTGTCCTAAATAATATGCTTTTTTTATCCGGTCTTCTTCTTCATTACCAATATGGGGTAGTAAATATCTATCTAAAACCTGAAGGGCTCTTCTTATACGATAATCTTTAGTTTGGCCAATTGCAACTCTTTTTCCGATATAATCAAGGGCATTTTGCTGGGATTTCTCCGGATCTCTGAGTACTTGAATTTCAGAGGCAACATCTATTACCGGGATCAACTCCTTTTGAATTTCCTCATTTTCGGATATAGCTTCAAATATTTCTCTATCTGAATGTAATCCTAGGGCCCTCATAAGGATAGCTAAAGGAATTTTCCCAGGAACAGAAGGGAATGAAACTCGTAAGTTACCATCCTTTTTTCTCTCAATAGTTACAGGTGCTCTGAAACCACTCCTAGTTGAAAATACTTTTGCTTGATGAGTAGCACTGGAACTTCTACTCGCTTCTTCTGCTAGTATTCTGTTAGGAGCTAAATCTTCTTGGGTAACAAGCACACGTTCTGTTCCATTTATTATGAAATATCCCCCAGGATCGAGGGGATCCTCGCCCTTGTTAATCAATTCTTGCTCAGATAAACTCTCTAATGGACATCGGCAGCTTTTTAGCATTATAGGAATTTTCCCTATATATATATCCAGAGTTTCTTCAGCTTCTTCTCTCTGAGTACGCTCATCTATCGTAATTGGAGTCATTTCTAATGTAATATCTGCAGCATAACTTAATTCTCTTATTCTTGCTTCAATAGGGGTAATTTCCATAGTGGCGCCATCGGCTTCCCTCACTTTAGGAATCCCTACGATAATTTTGCCAAATTTAATTTTAAACCCAGGAATATCAGGGATCACTTCTCCTGACTCATCAACTATTGCTTGCATTTCATATTCAATGAAACCATTATATGAATCTAAATGCTGGCGAACCAGACCTTTTTCATCAAATAAGCTTTTTAACACAATCCATTTATCTTCATTTGATAACTTTTCTGAACTCAACGTTTATCATTCCATATATAGTATTAATTTCAATAAAAAAATCATATTATGCTTTTTCCTTTTTTACGTAGCGATAATAATCCACAGATTTAACTGTTGTATGTGAGTCTCGGATTATTTTTACAATATCTCCTTCTTTTGCTCCGATAGCAATTGCAACAGGATCCTTTTCAAATAACTGAGGTAAATCAGTTACCTCTATTTTATATTTTTCTAAGAGCTTTAGAGTTTCTTCTTTAGTTAAAAGAAGATGTTGAGGAACAAATTTATGTAATAAGACATCAATTTTTTTCTTCTTAGTCAAGGAAAAATCCTCTTATAAATCGATTTATAATTAATGAAATCAGACTTTTCTAAAAAATTTTACCATTTTTCACCATTTTCAAATAAGTAGCGAAGATACATTATGTATTTATTCTTCTTGAAAACAGCGAAAAACCCAATATCCGCTTCTTTTACATATGATGTCAACTTTCTTGCTTGGGAACTCTTTTTTAAGATAATTTAAAACAAAAGGTGCCCCCATTTTCTTTTTTATCACAAATTGAAAAGATCCATTTGATTCTAAAAAATTAGGAATTATATGGAGTAAAGTTAAAAACTCTTTTCTTCCCTGTCGAAGAGGGGGATTCATGAAAATTCCATTAAATTTTAGATTTTTAGCTTTAATAGGTTCAAAATAATTTCCAGAAAAAATACGGATGTTTCTGTTATTTCGTAAGTTTATTTTAATATTTTCCTTTGTACACCAAATTGCGTGTTTATTAATGTCAATTAAAAATACAAGGCTTTCTGGTGATTCATAGCTTAGAACTACTCCAATTGGTCCATAACCACACCCTAAATCGAGCAATACGCTTGGCTCCCCAGGAATCACCATATGTTCAATTAAGATTTTCGTACCCAAATCTATTTTACGAAAAGAAAAAACCCCTGTCACAGTCTTAAAAATATAAAGATGTCTCCTTAAACTTTCAGAAATTGTGTGGATTTTTACTTTTACATTGGGAAATTCACTAGAATAATGTTCATTTCTATTATTCATAATATAAAAGAGGTTTGAATAATATCTCTATTTATTTTCATTCCATCGAGGGTAGGTACCTCTCTCCATGAAGACCTTATTTGATTTTACTAGAATTCCTGATTTAGCTTTATACATTTGCATTGCATTCTTTAAGGAAGTACCAAATCCGATTAATTCCTTTTTCATCGTCATTAATGCAACCAATAAATTGGGTTTGATTCTAGCATCAATATAACATATACCTGCTGAAGCTAAATCCGCTCCATGGCAAATTGCATCAACTGCCGTATCTCGAATATAAATTTTTGGTAGATGGGAAACCATTCTTTCCATTGGAAATATGAGCTTTCTCAAGTAATACTCATCATTTTCCATTTGATAAATTGTAAAAGCATCTTTTAAATTTTGGAGTGTAATGAGGGTTGTATTTTCAGTAAAATTCCCAACTCTTGTTCTTCTAAGTTCTAACATATGAGCACCTGAACAAAGCGCCTCTCCAATATCAAAGCAAAATTTCCTTATATAGGTGCCAGCTTCACAACCAATCCTGAATAACACATGATTATTGTTAACTTCTAGAACTTGACTATAGTATATTTCTCTAACTCTTAGTCTTCTCGCTACAGATGATACTAAAGGAGGTCTTTGGTATATTTTCCCTGTGAATAATTTAAATATTTTTTCAATTCGAGATAAATTTTCTGGAGAATGTAAATACAGTACACCAACATACTCCTTTCCAGCATTCAATAATGCTGATAAAGCTCTTGTGGCTCTACCTAGAGCACAGGGTAAAACACCCGTAACTTTGGGATCTAAGGTCCCTCCATGTCCAGCATTTGCGATTCCTAATATTTTTCGAACCCATGACACAATTTCATGACTAGTAGGACCACTTGTTTTATCTAAATTAATTACTCCATATTGTAGTAGTTGGTCAATACTCCTCTTTTCTGGTTCACATCCATAACTTGGATTAGAATTATCTTGTGATTTCACTAATAATTGCTCAGGTTCATCAGAAGGTAATTTAAATTGTTTATTTTCCATACTAAAAAACAGAGAGAAGAGTTTTTATGCATTATAAATTTTGAAATTTCATAAATATTACTCAAAAATGGAATAGTTAGTTATGAGATTGAAAGATCTGAATGATTCCCAGTATTTACGGGCTATAGGGGAATTGAACCCCCGACCTTCCTTTTCATGAGAGCTAATCTCATAAATGTCAGGTTAAAAGCCTGCTGCGCTACCTGCCTGCGCCAATAGCCCTTACATATATCTGAGTATAAGTAAAGATTGTACTTACAATAAATCAATTATTATATAAAAATTTTATTGTATGAGGTGTCTCTTCTTTAAATTTTGAATAATTTATTATTATCGTAGTTTATTGTAGACCTAATTGCTAAAATGTTTATATCCATTACCTTTTAGTTCGCTTCTTACGTTCTCTTTTAAGATAAATATACTTTCCTCTGAGATAACTTTGCCTATTTTAAATAATCTTCCATTTTGTGTTTGGATTGCCTTATTCGCCTTAGAAAATTTATTTGCTGGTATCGTAAAAAGATGAATGTATTCCTCCCCCGCATTCAATACAAGATCTTCCAATGGAATTTTAAATTCTTGAGAATATAATCTAGCTTCAGATTCAATTAAATTTTCATTAAAGTCGATTTCAAACCCTAAGTTTGGATTCGATCTCATTAAATCATATAACATTTTTGAAAAACCATCTGAAGAATCTATACTCGAAGTAGCTAGCTGCCTGTCAGATAATATTAGTGCTTCAACTCCTGAAATTTTAGGTTCTAAGACGCTCATAATAGATCTTTCATACTTCGGAAAGTCCTCAATCACCCCCCTTCTATTTAAGAGGATATCAAAACCAACGCCAGTTAAACCGAACTTTCCATTAGCGACTACTATATCACCAACTTTAATTCCCCTTCGAAAAATTATGCCTGCTCTTGTTTTTAATCCAAATACTGTTGGATTTATGATAAGTTCTTTTGTTTCGTTGATATCTCCCCCAATGTAGTCAATATCAAATTCTAAAGAAGAATCGACCATCCCTTTTATTATTCCGATAAATTCCCCTTTCTTTAATTCTTTAGGTAAACCTAAAGATACAATCAATCCCCTTGGTTTGACCCCTTTCACTAGTAAATCACTCAAATTCATTATAACTGATTTCCGTCCAATCTGATAAAAACTCATTTTGGGTGGTACATCAGTAGTAGAGACAAGCATATCTGAATTCAAAACTAAGAGATTCCCCATCCTTTCCTCTTCCAGGTTGAAAAAAAAGGAGTCATCACTCATCAAGTCTTTACCAGTTTTCTTGAAGATGATATCTTCAATAATTTTTATTAAAGCAATTTCTCCGAGATCAGCTATCGTAGAATCGTTATTCATTAGATTAAATTTACTTAACTTATTTGTGTGTAAAATATAGTAATCACTAATATTTATCCCTATTCTGTTTTCAATACGCTATACTTATTTTTTGGTAATATATACTACCTAAAGCACAAATACTAGTATCACGTTTAAAAAGTATTATAACACGTTTTTATGAAGACAAAAACTTTTGTAGGATCCTTCAATATATTTATTTTAAGTAATAATATTTTTGCGCCTCTGTGGCTTAGCGGTAGAGCAACATTTAAATTCACTTTGACCTAAATGTTAAAGATTCGTAATCTGTGGGCCGGGGGTTCAATTCCCCCCAGAGGCTTTAATCATACTTCTTCAGTGACAATGTATTTCTTTATGATTTGTAATGCAAGCATTTTAAAGGCATCATTGATATTCTCACCAGTTTTAGCAGAGGTTTCAATATATGAAAGATTCAGCCTTTTCGCAATCTCTTCGCCTTCTTCAGTAGATACGACTCGATCTTCAATCAAATCTATTTTATTTCCCACTAAAATCAAAGAAATCATTGGTGAAACACTTTTAATCTCTTTATGCCAATCATCTACGCTATCGAAAGTCTCTTTACGAGAAACATCATAAACAAGAATACCCGCTTCCGCATTTGATAAATACGATTGTCTTACACGCTTAAATTGAGCTTGACCTGCCAAATCCCATATTACAAAACGAACTTTTGAGTCTAATCCCTCAAATCCACATTCTTTCTTCATAATTGAAGTACCAATAGTAGATTTATAATCCGTCAGAAAAGAGTTTTCAACAAATCGATGAACCATACTGGTCTTACCTACACCCCCTTCACCACCTAAAATTAATTTATACGCGTATTCTGCCGATTCAATCTTAATCTTTTGGAGTGTATCTACTTTCCTTTCAATGTTTTGAATGCTTAAATCTTCAATGAGTTTGGGTATTACAGGGCTAACAGTTCTTCCATCAAATATTCGAGCAATTTTTTCAGCGGCTAAGTATGCATATGGAAAAATAGGATCAACCATTGCAATGGAATCTAAAACAGTAACAAAAATAGCTTCTGGACCCGCTTCACAAAAAATAATTCGGTGTTCTTCTGTGTCAAAAGTTCCTGTTCCAAAAGCACCAGAACTAAATTCCTCAGTAATTCTGGTTAGAACAGGTTCCACTAATGCACTGACACCTCCAATTACATCTTCTTCTATTTCTGTATCAGATTCTCCTTTTAAAGCAGCCATTACCAAACCTTCTCTGTTTACGATAATGGCTGCCATTAAATTTTTTCCAACTTCCTGCCTATACCACTTAAGCATTGCATCGAGTTTATTTCGATCAACAGACATGAATTATACAATCTTAATATGATGTTTTTAAATAGATCACAAAATGACTAAAATTATTATTTAATATAACACGTCTATCTTAAAAATTTATAGAAAACCAAAATACTATTAAATATTTAGATATCATGATTTTCATTTAATTGCAAATGAAATCTTGATAGGTCAAAAAATAACTCGAAAAAAATTAGTTCTTCATATCTTCTCTTCATTGGTTGCCTTACAGATAGTTATCTTTTTAAAAACATCGATCAAAGAAAAAAGTGAAGTGAAAAATTGTAAAAATTAATTATATTCTCTTAATTCAATATCTTTAGATAATTAATATCAATATAAAAAATATTAAATTACGCAGGAGTTGCCAAGCCTGGTCTACGGCGCTAGAATATTACGTACGTGTACGATTATGGCGTTACTGAGGCTCTAGTGACATAGGTCTTCGTGGGTTCGAATCCCACCTCCTGCATACCTAGATCAAATGTTAACATATTGAGTAATATCATACTCAAGATTAATCGGATTTAATAATGATCATTAAATACAAAAAATTAATTCATAATAAAATAATGTGATTTCTATTTCGAGTATATTATTAGAAAAAGAATTTGAAACAAAAAAGCATGTAGAATCATTGGCGTTTAATAGAGCTGCTTCAACTGTAGGAGAAACAAAAGCGATTGATTATATTGAACGAGAATTAAATCTGGAAAATATTGATTCTCATTATGAATATTTTCACTGGACTGGGCCTACTAGAATATTAATGAGGATAAGTTATTTAGTAATTATGACCTATCTACTTCTTTCACGTTTGTTTTTACCTATAATAGTCTATGCAGTAATAAAAGTTTCTTTTGAAAGAACAAGACAGATGACATTAATAAAAAAAGAATCGTCAAAGAATATTTTTGCCAAAATACCCGCAAAAGTAGAAGGTACTAAAAGACCCGTGGTTATTTTCTCAGCTCATTATGATTCTATTTCAGCGAATATTTCTTACCGAATTCAAGTTTTAATGTTCTTAATATATAGATTAATTATAGGCTTTTACATATGTGTTATCTTCATACTTTCTATATGGCTTACTCTTGATATATATTCAATATATGGACTCCCTACTGATATAGTTATACTCATTTCCATTTTATCTTTAATCGGAATAGTAACATCACTCCCAATTCTTTATCTCGTTTTTAATGAAAAACCTTCTTCAAGTTCAATTGATAACGCAAGCGGGGTGGCTATATTAATTGAATTAGCAAAATTGTTTAAAAATAACCCACTCGATAAAATCGATTTATACTTTGTGTGGACTGGTGCCGAGGAATGGGGTTTAAAAGGTGCAAAAAAATTCTGTTCTGAACATTTTATCCATTTGAATGAGGAGTATGATCTCAATGAGTCTATTAGCATCAATATTGATATGGTAGGAACATATATTGGACTATTAGATAAAGTTGGGTTACCCTTAAGAAGAAGATTGAATAAAAATTTAAACAATATTTTAGAAGCGACCGCTAACTCATTAAACATTCCAATAACTAGATTCAATAAAATAATTGAACCTAAAATGGATCATACAATTTTTAGGAGGTTTGCCAGGAGAGTCAGAAAAAATCTTCAAATAGCTTGTTTTCATTCAGATAAAGATTCGAAATATATTCACTCATTAAGAGATACACCTGATAAATGTACGTCTGAAAACCTTAATGGTTGCTTAGCAATTTGTTACCAAGCCCTTAGATCTATTGATTTAAGGGTTAAATAATTAGAAAAAATCAGCTAACTGATGCTGTTTGATCTTTGGATTGTTAGTTAAGCTCTCAACATATTCTTCGATTAGTTCCATTCTTTGAATAGTATATTCATCTAAATTAAACTCCTTACAAAGTTTTAAAGCCCTAGGAATATATTTCGATATTCCTCCGCGATTAACTGTTAGTATTATTTTATTTCCACATGCAGAACATTTTCCAGCATTTGAAATTGGTGGTCTTCTATATTTTGTATTACATTTTACACATCTGAATTCCTGCACACTGAATTTTCTTAAATTCCCTAAAATATCTGGATTAAAATGTGTCGAAAGGATTTTTTCTGCTACTTTTCTAGCATCCACTGCCTTTATTATTTTAGCCAGATGTAATTGAGCGTCGATTTTATCATCCATGGATTCGTATAGTTTATACGCGGTAATTTTTGGACCTTCATTAATATCATCTGTTGGAATATTATAGCCAAGATTTTCATATTGTTGTGGAGTCCCTAGTCGATCTTTTACCAATTCAATAACTTTTCCGAGTTCAGAAGGTAATGCATAAGTTTCAGTAGCTTCAAAAAATTCTAATGGATACTTATATAAAATATCTACATTATGTGCTTGAACATCTACTTCATTTGGATCCAAAATCGACGATATAACTAAAGTTGCATCCATTCTACCCCCTATCTTATTAGGTAGATAATGTCGAGAGAAATTTAAAAGAGGATCTAATAATAACATAATTCCATCTTCATCACCGTCACAGTCTCTTCGCTTCGCAGCATGCCAGAAGGGATGTGCATAAATCGCTCTTGCAGGGCTGAATCCAATAATCCTTCCGACTATGCCAGCACTAGTATGAGGTGCTAACCCAGCAACTAAATGCCCAATTAGGTCCTCATTTTTAGTAATATTATAAAAGCAATCCATCTTATAAAAACGTTCTAATTCCTCATCAAGAAAATTTGCTATTTTGATAAAATATTGAGCACAATCATCTGAAAGGATTACATCTTGCACCCTTAATTCTATAATCTGTTCTAAATCGTTCAAAGGGTCTCCTTTATAATCGTGAGTATATCCCAATTCTTTTAGTTTTTTAATGCTTATTCCTATTTCCTTAGGTTTAAAATGTGATAACGGTATATCTGTGGCATCATATCTTATTTCTGCTGTTTTGTAAACTAAAACTTTGTTTTTAGCTCTTAATATCCCCTTCTCTAATGGTTCAGGAACTTTAAACTGATTGGTTAATCCGTAAATTCCCTTTAATTGTTTAGGTAATGTAATCTGTAAAGAGTCTAAAATTGAATTCACATGCTTCTTTAGATTAAAAATTGCTTCACTAGATGATTTTAACCTCTCATTACATTGAGGGCATTTACTCCCATCATTTGGATCACTAGGAGGATAGATTTTTTTACATTTCTCACAAATTGATCCCAGTTCAGTATGGGTAGAGCAATTAGGACAAATATTAAATATACTTATTGTTCCACAATTTGGGCATTTTTTCCGACATACATCTATTTTTACTCTCTGAAGTTCTAATGCTTTTTCAACTGATCGAGAACTCCCAACCTTATCACTTAAGGGAAATAAGCTATGAACTCCTTTCATACTTTTCCTCTCCGACTTTTCTGGTCTTCCCATCCTGGACCCAATGAAATATGGCGCTTTATTTCTAACTCTTATTGAAGAAATCCTAGTAAAATATGAAAAGACAGTATCTTCACCCGTAGGTCTTACCTTCTTTTTATTATTTAGACAAAAAATTTCTGAATAAACATAGTTCATGCTTTTGCTAAAATGGATCTTTCCATCGATGATTCTATGAGTGATAAAAGCTTTCTCAAGAATTTCTTTAATAGAAGGGTCAATTTCTAACACAATTTTGCATTCAGAATCTAAAAATCCTGAGATAAAAGCATCTCTTATTTTACAGAGTTCCTCAATTGTAATATTACCCCAAAAATCAGTAAAAACCGGGTGTAGTGGGATATTGAAATCCTTAGATATCTTTATTGCTTCTTTAGCCGTGGGCTTGAGGTAAAAGGGATTTTCTATTAATTCATTTAACCTAGAATTACTGCTAATTTGATCATTAACCGCTTTTTTTAGTTCTAGTGCCCACCACTCTTCTACATATCCGGAGGGAAGTAACTTGTGATTGTTCTCAGCAAAATCCCCAAATCCAAAGAGAATATCTCCTATGAACAATATTTCTTCTAAATCCCTGAACACTTTTTTAGCCATTTTATATGTTGGAATCCTGATTACATCCCCGTTTATTAATTTTACTATAGGTGGTTCTATACCGCTTACGGGGCAAATACTTGCACTCTTTCCTGGTCTTTCAATTCTAAGTTGTGTACCAATTGCTACAAAATCGTCTAAAATACCCATTGCAGCAGGGTGCATACCTCCTGCAGCTAAGCCTGTGTTTCGAGATCGTCCATATCTTATTCGATGACCTCCAATTGCAGAAGGATGACTAAAAACAGCTCGACCCGCAATTATGTCAGCAACATATTTAAAATTGGGGATAATTTGTTCTTGGGGTGTTTTTCCACTCCTACTAATTTGTGAATCGGTTTTTTCAGATTGTTCCTTCTGGGCTATTTTTTTTAAATCAGCTAACCAATCCCAGCCTTCCAGGTTCATAGATTTAGCAATTTTTAATAATTTTGGAGCTTTTAATAAGAATCCATCGTTCAAAACAAGACATGCTCCTCCTCTTATATGATTTGTCTCTATTCTGGGCAAATCTCTAAATGCTGAAACTTCTTCTTCTTCGGTTGAATCACCATTTATTTCAATAGGTAAATTTTTAACAGCATATCTTATCTCACGATTCGAGGACGGATATTGTAGATGAACATTTCTGTCATACAACTTGACCTCTTCTACATATCTACCGATTTCAGCTTCCGTAGCCTCATATTTAGGGATATTTGATTTTTTCCTCACATAATCAGCAATTAATACGCATAAAGCTGCTGTAGTGCCTCCTGCTGCTCTAATTGGACCGGCGAAATATAATGAGATATACTTTTTTCCCATATGATCTTTTCGGATTAATATCTTGGAAATTCCTTCAAGTGGAGCACTAACTATACCCGATGTCTTTATCGCTAATCCTGCTCTTATAGCTCTTTCTACTCTTTCTTCTAAGGTTTTAATATTGCCAATTTTTTTGTCTAAAATATCTGTCACGATTTTAAATACGATCTCATCAGCGTTTAATCCGTTGTTTTTTAACTCTCTTATTTTTTCTGCAATTCCTTCAGGCCCGACTAGCTTTTCTACTCTTCCAGCTAGATCCTTTGCTTGAGGACATTCTACATAAATTTCAGGATCAAGACCTTTGCTCCTTGCTTCTTCAGCTATGCGGTAACATTGATCTACTTGACCTTGAATAGTAGCGAAATACTCTTCCATCTCTTTCGTTGTCTTTACCATGTTAAATCATAATAGAAATTATTTTTGGGAGTATAGAGAAAATTTTACTTCTGTTATTATAGGTATTTCATACCATAAATTAAATTCAATTATTAATCTACTATTTCATTAATAAATCTGGAGAGAATGCTAATTTATTACTCTCTTGTGATATAAAAGGAATACATGTTTTTCCTTTAATAAAAAATAATTTAATTCTGTTAACCATAATAGAAATAAATCAATTTTTTAATTGAAAATCTTGAATGTTAAGAATAATAAAGAAAAAAAAATCATCCTGAGAAAACTAGTGAATTCTGGGATAAATATCACACCCTCTCTCTTGGAATTTATATTAAATTTGGATAATCCCCTTCAAAAAGTAAACCTAATAATAAAGGATTCAAGTTTTATTGCTAGCTTTAAGGGTCACTTAACTGAAAGTATTTTAGCTAAACTATCAAATGAAGAAATAAAGAGAGTAGTCAAAAGAAAATTCATCAGCCAAGAAGCTCATTCTAGTGAAGAATATCTAGATAAAAATAACAACAATAATTCTTATCAATCCAAAGGAGCAACAAATTCTACTAATAACGATATTGAATCGAATTCTATCATAGATACAGAAACATTTCTTACCAAAACAAGTGAGAGTGATTTATCAAACCCTCACCTCATGATTAAAGAAAAAAGTAAACACTCCTCTCATTTAGAAGAATCTAATAACATAAACATAAAACCAATAGAGAGTGCTAAATCAACTAGTATATTCACTCCCATTGCAAAAGAGTATGATTTTCAATTAGATATTTTAAAGGACCCTACTGGAAAATTATATACAAATGGAGATTATGAAGATTTTTATGAATTAACATTTGACAAATTTAACAGGCTCCGAAAATTGATGAGAAAAAGAACAGAGGTTCATGCAGCAGACAATATCAACAATATATTAAGACTATCCAATAAAGTGGAAGTTTCGGTTATTGGCATGGTACACACCATTCGAAAAACCAAAAACGGAAATTATATTTTAACTTTAGAAGATCTTACAGGATTAATTAACGTATTAATTAGAATCGGCTCTGAAAATCAAGATAATTTAAATATTAAAATCGTTGAAAGAACTCTTAGTGATCAGATGGTATACATAGAAGGTACATATAATCCAGGAGAGAAACGTAAATCTAGTATAATATATGGAAATTTTATCTCAAAAATTGATGTTCCAAGAGATATTGAACCAAACAAATCAAATGAACCATTATCCATTGCATTAATTTCAGATACTCATATAGGTAGTAAAGAATTTGAATCAAAATTATGGAGTAGATTTATAGATTTTTTAAATGGAAGAATTGGTAATAAAGAACAAAAAGAGCGTGCTGGAAGAATTAAATATATTATTATCAATGGTGATTTAGTTGATGGCATTGGAATTTACCCTACACAACAAAGCGACCTTGTTATTTCTAATATTTATGAACAGTTTAGCAAAGCCACAGAAATGCTTTCAGAAATTCCCGACTATATAAAAATTATCTATAGTTCAGGAAATCATGAGCCTGTAAGAAATGCGATCCCTCGACCAGCAGTTCCAAAAAAATATTCGGGAGAACTGATAAACCAGGGTGTAATTTGTATTGGTAATCCTTCAATAGTTCAAACTCATGGAGTAAATACCTTAGTTTTTCATGGTGACAGTATACTCGATATGAATATGTTGATCCCTGGTTTAGAAAATAAAAAACCTGTTGAAACAATGAAAGAATTCTTGAAATGTCGTCATTTAGCTCCAATTTATGGAAAAAAGACCCAAATTGCCCCAACTAGTAAAGATTGGCTAACAATTGATAAAATTCCAGATATCTTTCACACAGGACATATCCATATTAATGATATGGGATCGTACAATAAAATTCTACTAGTTAATTCTGGATGTTTTCAAAGCCAAACAGATTTTATGAATTCATTAGGAATTCATCCTACACCAGGAATTTTGTCTATAATTGATTTAGATACTTTAAAAGGGACACAACTAGACTTAAAAAGTAGTGTTTAATAATTCTATTTATTAAAGTATAAGAAATGATTATAATCAATGAATTTAGCAAATCCCCCTATTAATAATCCAGAATTATTAGTATTATATCTTTGGAAAATAATTGATCTCCCTACTATTACATTGAATGACTTTTTATTCAAAATATCCTATGATCTCTTTGTACTTCCCCCCGATAAAGCAAAAGAATTTATAAATTCATGTATAGAAAATAAACTACTAGTTCTAACTGAAAAAAAGGATTTATCATTATCAACTTCTTTAAATACAGAATTAAAAAATTGGCAAAAACTTCGAAAAAATGAGATTAATCAGAACATAAATTTAGTAAAGAAGATAAATCAATTAAAAGCCGTTAATGAGAAAGGGAAATCCACAAATTTTAGCAAGCATCTTAATTCCCTTGTAGATAAAGAAACCTTAAATAGAGCGGTCAGAGTAAAGAATGAGGATTTTGATATTAAAGAGCTTGATTTTGAAAAAGGGATTATTAAAGCAACAATTAAAGGATCAAAACAACACCCATATATAATTGAACTAGATTTAAAGAATAAGCATATAAAACATGATTGTCATGATTTTGAAGCAAGAAGAAGTAAAAATAAACAATTCTGCAAACATTTAACTAAGTTCTTTTTATTGTTGAGAGAGAGTCATAAAGTTTCAACTGAACAATTTCTCATGTACATATCAGAAAACATTGAGAAATGGGACTTTTTTTCTTAAATCAACTTTTTAAATATGTTATTTTTTAATTTGACTTTATCTGTTTGTAATAAAGTAGGTTTATGATTTAATATCGCTTGAATTTTATCAATTTCAGAAAGTACCTTTTCAATTATATCAATTTCAATATCTAGTTTAATAATTTTTGTTCTCCCATAATGGCCCATTGATTTAACTTCGGCAGAAATTATTCCCGCTAAAGTAAGTTCGCTTATGTAATCACTAATTCTTCTTTTAGTTAATTGTCTAATGCCTGGGATAAATCCTTTAATTTCAGAATGTACTTCGTATATATCACCTGAAATTATAATATGATCAGGACTATATTTAGAAATTAAATATACTGCCGTTAGAACTAATTGGGCTTGAAGCGGCATACCTTTAATATATTCCATAATATGATCTTTTTCCAAATCATCGTGAGCTCTTTCAACATACTTAGAGTTTACACTTTTACTTTGAGCTCTTTCAGCTAATTCTCCTGCTTTTCGTAACAATTGTAATGCTTTTCTAGCATCCCCATGCTCTTTAGCAGCGAGGGCAGCACATAAAGGTATAACATCCTCTTTTAAAACTATCTCTCGAAAAGCAATTTTTGCTCTTTTGTTAAGGATATCTCTGAGTTCACCTGCATCATAGGAAGGAAATACAATATGTTCTTCTCCTAAACTAGATAAAATTCTTGGATCTAAGGTTTTTCGAAACTTTAGCTTATTCGAAATACCTATTAAGCTAGTTTTGCATTGATCCAAGTTTTCATTCAATCTTGTTAAGTCATAAAGTATTTCATTTCCCCCTTTTTTTTCTATTAAAATATCTATTTCATCTAATACCAAGAAACAAATAGAATTCCTCACTTTAGAATCTAATAATCCTAATAATTTCTTAAAGATTATATCTTTGGGAAGACCCGTTGGCGGGATTTTCTCTTCTCTTGAGATAGTGTTGTAGATATGTGCTAAAATGCGATATGGAGTAGAAACTACATTACAATTGATATAGATCCACCAAGGTTTTATCTCCGTATTTTGTTGTGCTAATTTTTGGCTAATATATCTAATCGTAGCGGTTTTACCTGTTCCAGTCTGGCCATAACAGAGAAAACTCGGAGGAGCATTACCAAATAAAGCACAAGCAGTTTTCTCAGCAATATCTTTTATTTGCACATCTCGATGAGGTAATTCATGAGGAATATAAGATGGTTCTAAAGCATCACGATTATTGAATATTCGTGGACCTTTAAGATAATTCTTGTAAAATTTGTCAATACTAAATTTATAATTATTATTATCGTTTTTCAACAACTATAACACCAATGTTCATATTGTATTTTCCACTCGAAATATTATCCTATAAATTATATTTCGACTGTATTTATAAAATTAATTATTAATCTTTCATTTAATAGAAAGATGTTAAAGCTTTAACATCTAATTTTGAGTAAGCTTTTCAATAAGTTATATTAATAATGTCGGTGCTTTAAAAGAATATTATTCATGAAGCAATATTTATTAAGATCTTATTAATAAAAATGCTATTACAAATAATTTAATTTAATCAAAAATTTGTTTTATTATTTAATTTATAAAAGATATTCACTAGATCGGGTATTAGGAAAACTTGATGGCAGAAGAGAAATTAAAAGAACGAGAAAAAAGAAATAAAAAAATCGCAATGATTCTAGCTTTGTTTTTCGCGTGTTTAATTCTTCTAAATTTCCTAGTTATTTCAATTTTTTTTACATGGGCAGACTGGGTTGGATTATTAATTTTCTCACTTCTATTAATCGTTCCCGCTTACATTTCAAACGCTTCGATGGTTATCACGGGCGGAGGGCGTCCTATTGATGGTGGAAAATCTTTTAGAGATGGAAGAAGAATATTGGGTGACCACAAAACAGTAAAAGGTTTAAAAGGGCCATTATACATTGGTATCCCTATATCATTCATCATTTTTCTACTTTTCTTCATCCTTTGGCAACCAATTGAAGGAATTATACTCCAAGCATCAGCAGAAGGGCAATATATCTTGTATAATAATAAAGATATATTTAAATATTATTTTATCGGAGGAGAAGTCCCTTTCAATTTTTTAGTGTTGTTTATAAGAATTATACTAGCCTCATATGGAGCTGTGGTTGGTGATTTAGTTGGGTCATTTCTTAAGAGAAGATTTGCTATAAAAAGTGGGGCACCATTTTGGATTGTTGACCAATTAGATTTTGCTTTAATTGCAATCCTCTTTGTGTCTATTCCCGGATTTATCTTTCCACAATTGTTTTATTTACCAGACATTTATATCCTCATTTTTTTGATAATTCTTACACCAGCCGTAAGTGTAATCGCAAATACGGTAGCATATTTGGTAGGGCTGAAGTCAGTGCCCTACTGAAATTTTTAATCCACTGTTTTGCATTTAATTTCGAGCGGGGTAATTCTATTTTCAAGAACTAGGAATTTTTGGCATAACTTATTTAAACTTTTAATATATTCCCCCTTTCGTCCTATAGCGATACCCCTTTCTTCATAAGTTAAAAAATACAATGAAATTTCTCTTAATCCAGAAGAATCATCTTTTTCTATTCTTATATCATGGATGTATAGATCTGGAAAAAAACTAAACAGGAGATTAATAAAGACATTCTCGACTCTAATAATTAATAGTTTTTTAGATTTGAATTCTCTTCTCATAGAGTCAAGATAATACTTAGAAATGAAATAGCTCTCTTTTCTTACAAAAAAGAAGATAAATTTATCAATTACAACTATAAATTCTGGACATATTCCTCTTGTTTTATTATAAAAGTACTTTCCTAACTTAATTTCAAAATTAGAATATTTTTTTACAAATGATAACATTTGATAAAAATATAAGTCATCGAGTATAGTGTAAAAACCCATGTTACAATTTCTTAAGGAAAAAATTTAAAGTACAAAGAAATTCAATTAATCAGCTAAAAATTTTAAACTCGACTTAGAAAGAATTTAGTATAATTATAAAAGAAACATGAAAGGTAGCGGATTTGTTTTTATGGAGCACACTGCTGATGTTAGCGTTAAAAGTTGGGGTAAAACCCTTGAAGAGGCTTTTTCTCAAACAGCACTCAGCTTAATGACAACTATTTCTCCTGACTTGAAAAAGATATCACCAAAAAAAGAAAAAGAGATTGAAATTATCTCAGAAGATAAGTATGCATTGTGCTTTGATTTCTTATCTGAATTTCTTTATATATTTGATGTAGAAGAATTAATCTTTAGTATTGTTTCTGTAATATCCATACAGAAAATAGGAGAAAAATATAAATTAGTAGCTATAGCTAAAGGTGAACCATTTGATAAAGAGAAACATGAAATTGGAACCGAAGTAAAAGCTATTACTTATTCATTTATGAATATTGAAGAAAAAGAAGATAAAGTCGAGATTAATATCGTTTTTGATATTTAATTTTGTTAGAGAATAAAAATTATCCTTTAACAACACCTACTGGTACTAACCTGACGATTTTTTCAACTATTCCAAGGTCATGGCTAACTTGAACAACTTGATCAATATCTTTATATGCACCGGGACTTTCTTCTGCGAGGACCTTCATAGAAGCACTCTTTACCAGAATCCCTTTTTTTCCGAGATCTTCTTTTACTTTTGTACCCCAATATCGTTTAACAGCTTTTGATCTCGACATTACACGACCAGATCCATGAGCTGTCGATCCAAAAGATAAATCCATCGCTTTTGGCTTACCTACACATAAATATGAAGCTGATCCCATAGTTCCGGGAATTAAAGCAGGTTGACCAATATCTTTATAATCTTGAGGTAACGCGGGGTGATTAGGAGGAAATGCTCTAGTCGCACCTTTACGATGGACATTTAATTTCATCTTTTTGCCATCCACATCGTGTTCTTCAATCTTTAGAATATTATGGCAAACACCATAAATCATATGCATGTCTAATGCATCAATATCTTTATTAAATGCATTTTGAAAAGATTCTCTTAACCAGTGAGTAATCAACTGACGATTAGTAAACCCAAAATTAGCAGCACATGCCATTTGTTTTAGGTAATTTTGTGCTTCGGGTGTATCTGCTGGTACACAAGCTAGTTCTCTATCTGGTACTCTAATTTTATATTGCTTCATTGCCTGTTCGATATTACGTAAACTATCCGTGCATACTTGATGACCTAATGCTCTACTTCCGGTATGAACCATTATAGTAATTTGATTTTTCTCATGTATTCCTAGTTTTTTGGCAATTTCTTTATTATAAATATTATCTACTCTTTGTATCTCTAGAAAATGATTTCCACTCCCTAAAGAACCAAGTTGCTTGATAGCTCTTTGTTTTGCCTTTTGTGATACTAAAGAGGCATCTGCATTCTTTAGACAGCCGTTCTCTTCTAAATGCTCAGCATCTTCATCAATAGCATACCCATTATCTAAAGCCCAATTCAACCCATTATTTAGAACTTTATCTAACTCAGAATAGCTTATGTTTAATTTACCCTTTGAACCTAACCCAGAAGGGATATTTCTAAAAATATTCTCTAATAAATCAGGCAGTAAGTTTCTAATATCGTTGAGAAATAAATTTGTTCTTAATAGTCGCACACCACAATTTATATCGTACCCAACTCCTCCAGGGGATATCATTCCCGTTTCAGCTTCAGTTCCCGCTACTCCACCAATACAAAAACCGTATCCCTGATGGGCATCAGATAATGCTATAGCATGTTTTTGGATCCCTGGTAAACATGCAACATTGCATATTTGATCCAATGTACGGTCTCCCTTAATTTTCTCTAAGATATAACTATTAGCATAAATTTTAACCGGGACTCTCATCTGGAATTTCTCTATTTTGCCTTGAATCCGAGTCATCAATGTTTTCGGAGGAATCTCGTAAATATTTTCCTCAACTTTATTAACATTCATCTTAAAATTATAAATCAGTCTGTTTTCAAATATTTTTCCTTTTAATTTTATATCATCCTAAATATATCATTTAATTTAACTTTACTATTAATCGAAATTCTTTGTTTTTTACTTTTTATTCAAAAAGGTAATGCATGTTTAGCCCTATTCTAATGCCCATAATTGCACACTTTTTCTTTAAATAAACTTACTATATACAATTTTTGAAAAATGTTGAAATCATCGAAATTAGAAGAATTAGAAGAAAAATATCTAAATCGTCTTTTGCGAACTTTGATATATGTTGTCCATAGAAGCAAGGAGCATAAATTTGTTACTCTTAGAGATTTGAGGTATAATCTGAAAAGAAGTGGCACCAATTTATCAAATATATTAAAAATTTTAGAAAGAGATAATCTATTGAATCGTAGTTCAACGAGACCTAAAAAAGTATTTCCCACAAAGCTTGGAAAACAGCTTTTGAGAAGAATTGAAAATATTATCATTCCAGAATAGGTTAAAGTTATATTATAAAAAGATACAAGAAAGTTTACTTGATTTCGACGAAGCAAAGAAACTCTAACTTGTCCAGATTGTTTATAATCTTCTGAATCATAAAGAAATTTTAGTTTTTCACTTCCTTGTTACCTTTATCTTTTCCTATTAAACTTCGATTTTTCTCCATTTTTTTCTTCTAATTACCACTATAATGATAATAATAACTATTCCAATATACATTAGGGGATTAAAACCCCAAATTTTCATAAATTCTTCGAAAGGTGAAACTTCTCTATAAAACCTGATTCCAGTATCCATCCAAGGACTTTTAGTATTGGTCCATTCACATATATAGGATTTTCCTCCAAAAATATCCACCAGTTGGCAGGGAGCCAAATTATATCCCCCTCTACCATATACAGGTTGTTTCCCATACACTCTAAGCTCTACTCTCCCTGTAGTGTTTCCAATCCATTCTTGAGAAGTCCCTAAATGATGGACTATATAGAATAAATCACTGGAATCTAAAGGATTACTCATTGACCCACTGAAATGATATCTTATAACAGATGTACTATTCTTGAGAAGGGTGACATTATTTCTAATTAAAATGATTGGATATTTCTCAATAAACCATGCTAAATGGACATCAATCTCTGTAATATTTTCATTCCATGGTGAAATACTTAAAAGATCAAAAAGAATTTGAGTATTATTTACATGTACCTCAAACATGAAATCAGTGACATTTTTTGCTAGGGAGAAAGGCAGTATAATAGGTATAGATGTGGTGTTTTCTTGATTGAATATCGTATAATTTGCATCAAGATTGATATCAATTTTTTTAGGAAAATCGGTAGCATTGAAGCTGATAATGGTATTAGTATGAGAAAGTTGTAAAGGTAATGTACTATTTGTAAATATTTCTGCAATAAATTGATCTGGTACAGGCGCAATGGAAACAGTTACAGGAGGAGTCGTAATTGAAAAACTTAGGATTAAAAATGAAACAATAATGATGGAAAATACATGTTTGTGTGCCTTCATTAATTCACCCGTTTCAACCACCTTATTGTATTCAAGAATTCTATTTAAATCTATTGTCGGATGTTATAGTAGTTATTAAATATTACGAATAAAGTAAAAGAAAACAATCGCATAGAAATTAAAATTTGTATACCCTCTTAATAACAATATAAAAACCGATTGAACCCAAATACCCAAAAGTCATCTCTTACTTATCTGAGGAATTGAATTTAATGCTAAAATACAATAAAAACACATATCCTAAAAAAAGATAGAAAAAAATTACTTGATTTCTACAAATGAAAGTAATTCTAACTTATCCAGATTGTTCATTATCTTCTGAATTTCCGGCACCGGACGCCCTGATTCTTCTCCTATGTCGGAAAGCGTGTGAAAACCGTCCGCCAGATGTGCAATAGCATATTCCTCTGCATTTAAAATTCCGGTTGCTATAACCTGCCTTGGTAAGCGTTTAGCAGTCCACATCGGCTTTACATCCCTCACCTCACGTAAGTCCTCCTCCGAAAGCACCAACCCCTTTTTCGCAATACGCTTCTGGGACTTCAGGAAATCTTTCTTGAATATTTTGAGAATAGGTATCTTCAACTGGATTTCTGCAACCTTGCCTACTTTCAGGATCTCGTCGATTATACTATCAAAATCCCGAAAAATACGGACGTCACCTGACCAACTTTCAAGTTGATCACCGAACTTGGCAACAAATTTATCAATAATATCAGTTAAGGCTTTGTGGGTGATTTTTGCATCATCATTCTTATCAGCTGCGGCTGTACATAAGACACCCTCCTTAAAAACAAGCAAAAGATAAAAAATTTGCATATCTATTACTTTTAATTCCCCTGATCCTTTGGAGAATTCAACTGAAAAATCTTTAAGTGCAGTAAGAAAACCACTTACCAAATCTTGGTTAAATTCTATACTTCCATACTTTCGGTGTATTAAACAGATACCTGTGTATTGATGGATAAGGTAAAAATTATGTAACATGATGAAAACCTCAACTACTATTTTAAAACTTATTTCTTAATGTATATTTAATAAGATTATGATAATATAAATTTCAGCTTGTGTAAAAGAAAATCTAATTTTTATTTATAAATATCATACAACGATCTTATCTTGAAAGAGTCAACAATTTCCTGATTCGAATACTCTGTATTAGCAAGTACAGCTCTTATGACTTCAATATCGATGGTATATATTTCATCAGGATCCATTGAAAAGTAGTTATCTGAGGCTATGAAATCTACTAAATCTGAGCTGATGATGACATATAATGCGATTTCTTTTGCTCTAAGTTTTATTTTGAAATAACTATTAGAATTGTTTTCTCCTGGTAGCTCTTCCGAATCGTAGGTAATCTCAGGATCTTTTAGCTTAAAAAGTTTCGGAGCATCAAATAATCGAAAACCCCGATGAACTAAATTGGGATTTTTTCCTTTTTGATTCAATCTATAGAAGATTATATTATTTTGGAGTGATAATTGCTCCTTATTTATTTCACTGGTATCTAAAGAAATAAGTTTTAATGAACTACAGGGTGAAATTGTAGAAGATTTAACACCATTAAATAATAATTCCCCTTCAGAATTTAATATTTTCCATTCTAATTCAACATCACAAGGCTTCTTCAAATCATTTGTCACCCAAAATTCAACAAGGTCTGGTTCTTCCTTGACACTGGCAAATAAAGGTTGAAAGAATCGCTTTGCAAAATAGTGAAGTGCTTTCCACCTTCCATAATAATCCAATGATGACCAACTTGCAACGGGCCAGCAATCATTTAATTGCCAATAAAGAGCTCCCATACAATGATAATCGGTACGATTTTGTCTCCAATATTCAACGCCATATTCAATTGCTTCTGCTTGAGTAATTTGTGACAAAATAACTTGATGTTCGAATTCTTCCGGTATTGAAAAACGCTTATCCATATAATCCCTAATTTTTTGATTACCAGCTCCATTTTTCTGATGATTTTCCATTATCTGAGAATTGAAATCATATTGATCAGGGGGACAAAACGTTTCAATAGTTTTCAAGGAAGGAAAAGATTCAAAACCGAATTCGGACATAAAACGAGAATTAAAATTTCTGTAAGCAGAGAATGGGAAATTTCCATGCCAAACAGCCCAGTAGTGTGAATCACCAGCATTGGGATTATTTGAACTCCTTGCTGCTAGATTTTCCATAATGAAACCACTTGATGGAGAACTAGGCCAATATGGTCGAGTTGGGTCAAATTTCTGGATTAACTCAGGTAACAATTTTTCAAATATTTTCAAATAAAAATTTACTAGAAAATTATGTCTTTCTATATTGTCTTTTACTATCCCAGAGCTGATTAATTCCCTCTTCCATAACGCTTCAATTTCATTATTACCACACCATAATGCAAGACTAGGATGAATTCGTAATCTTTTTATGCTTTGAATTGCCTCCTTCTCCACGTTTTTAATAAAATCCAATCTATAAGGATAAAGTGCACAAGCGAATGGGAAATCTTGCCAGACTAATAAACCCAATTCATCGCATAAGTTATATAAAGACTCATCCTCATAAATCCCTCCACCCCATATGCGAATCATGTTCATGTTTGCTTTTTTAGCATACATTAAATTCATAGAATAAAGTCCTAGCTTCTTACCCCTAGGAATAAAGCTGTCAATTGGAATCCAATTTGCACCCTTCGCAAAAAGTGGAATTCCATTTAGAAGGAAATAGAATGTTTCCCCCCATTTATCTTCTTTTCTAACAAGTTTGATCTCTCGTAATCCTATTTGCTGTGTTACCCTTTCTAAAACCCCATCTTTTATAATTGAAACCTTTACTTGATAAAGGTTTGGGTTACCGAGATCGTGTGTCCACCATAAGAAAGGATTTTGAATATCAAAAGTGAGAATTTCTTTTTGTTTGTTTAGAGGGAATTCCTTTACAAAAATTTCATCGTCTGGTGCTTTTAATTGTGCTTTTAATTTGCATCCTAATTCTGAGATATCAGAGAAATTAGATGCAAATTCAATTTCTATAAACAATTTTGCAGTGTTTATATCTACAATAGAAAATTCATTTGGATCACTGATATTCATAATATTCTTATTATATTCGAGGTTTGTATAGGGGAAAACTGATTTGATTTTAATATCATCAAATCCTATTAATTCAACAGTCTTCCATATACCCATATCGGGCAATTTCGGTCCCCAATCCCAACCAAATGAATACTGTGCTTTCCTCAAATAGGGGACGCCTGGGATTGCGGCGTATCCCGTGTTTAACTTTACCTTATTTTTTTCTATTTCTTCACGGCTCTTAACAGTAGGGCTTTTGAAATTAATTGTAAGTATATTGCTTTTGTGCTTTAATATAGATTTTACTTCATAATCATATCTTACAAACATGTTATTTACGGACCCTATTAATTCGTTATTTAAAATCACCTCCGCTATTGTGTCTAATCCATGAAATCGGAGTATGATGTTCTTATGTTCAAGAAAACTTGGTTCTACACTAAATTCTATTTCATAAACCCAATCAGACTCATACACCCACTTCATTTGATGCTCATTTTCACCATAAAAAGGATCTTCAATAAGTTCATTATCACATAAAGCTTCAAAAACAGTTCCAGGAACTTGACCATCCATTTCAATTGATTTTTCTGGATTTTTTATGGTCCATATCCCATCCAATGAAATCTTTTCAACTTTTTGTAGGATTCTTACCAACTCTTAGAAAATGAATGAATGATAAATACAATGTTTAAAATGAAATGAAATAAATCTTAAATAATTTGATATCAAATATAATTTTAATCAAAATTAGATAAATTAAAAGGAGAATTAATATGAATTTCTATTTATTCACAGTAACTGTTCCCACTATTGAAGAGGGAAAGAAAATCGCTAAGATTTTAGTTGAAAGCAAACTTGCAGCTTGTGTTAATATTTTAAAAGATATTTCTTCAGTTTATAGATGGAAGGGAGAAATTCAAGAGGATAATGAGCATCTACTATTAATCAAAACAACAGAAGAAAATAGCGAATCCATAGTTCAAAAAATAAATACAATCCATTCATATACAGAACCAGAATGCATTGGATTTAAAATAGAAAAAGGCTCTCAAAAATATTTAAATTGGATTAAAGATGTTGTTGATTGATTAAATGATTATTCATCGCAAATTATGGCAAATGATTTATTGCATGTAGACTGGGTTTTTGTCGATACAATTATAATATTGTTATTGGTATTGCTATTAATAGGAGTAAGAGTTTTTAAATCAATTTATCGATGGCGATTCAGTTTTTCTAATAAAGCCCTTGAACAACATTCATTTCATAGACCACAGGAACAATTTAGAAGTCAGAGTCTTAATACCAAATATTGGAAATTAACGAAAAACACGACTTTAACAAATACAAAATCAAATAACGATGTGATTTTAATATTAAGTACAACACACAAGAAAAGGTTACTTCGAATTTTAACTGAGGGCTTATGTAGTTATGGTTTTATTATCGTTTCTTTACGGATTACAAAAAAAGCTTCTGAAAATATTAATCATGAGTTACATACACTAATTTCATTCATAATAAACAACTCCAAACAGAAAGGTCTTATAAGGAATTCTAATTATGCCTTATTAGAATACTCCCATTCTTGGTTCCCATACAAAGTAGTTTTATCGGATCCTAATAACACTGGATTAATATTACTTAATCCAAGAATGAAAAAAAAACATATGGGAATTCTAGAGGAAATATTTAATAGTCAACATCAACATCCTCAATTGTTTTATATTTTTAGCAAAAGAAGTTTCTTTATTTTGAAAAATAAAAACATTAAACTGTATAAGAAATATTTCGGGGATAAGAGAGAGAATAAGATAGAATTAATCACACTGGAAAAATCCAATAGAAACTTTAAATATTACGAAACTATTCTATTAGGAATTCTCATTGATATTATAGAAAATAAAATGATTGATCCAAAGTTCACAGGTAGTACATGAAGAATCAAAAAATTGTAAGGACACATCATAATTCAATAACATATTCAGAAGATGATTGGACTCTATTAAAAAGTAAAAGAAGCAATGCTTTAAGAATATTAGAGATATTTGCCCAAGAAGGTTTTAATCCATTCGTATACGGTAGCCTTGCGCGTGGTGATGTGCATGAGTTTAGTGACATTGATATTGTATTTATTCAACAAATTCCATCATTTCAGATTGAATTTATTTTAAATAAAAATGGTTTCGAAAATTATTTTAGAGAAATAATCATGGCAACACCGCTAGATTCAATAAAACTTTATATTCACTTAAGTGAATTAGAGAGTATTACTATTCCCTTGTCAAAACTGGGAAAAAATGTAATTGAATTCTATAATTTTGGAGGAAAAATTAATATAAATGACTTAAAATCAGGAATTAGAGTACCTGGAATAGATAAACGGCTGGTACTAATTAAACCTAACCTCAATGGGCATGAAGAAATATCAATCATTGGAAATGAGTCATTTGCTGCTAAGGAAGTAGGTATTAGTATTGATATTGTGAATGAACGTAAAAGGATTTTATTAAAAAGAGAGAAATACGGTAAAACGGGAGTATTCTTAAAAAGGAGACTTCATTTAAACGAATCTACTGAGGAAGTACTAAAAACCCTTGCCAAAAAAAAGTCAATAATAAGAAAAAAACTGTTTAAAGTGTGAGAAAAGTTAAAATTGTCAAAAGTAAAGAAAGTAATTACTATATTAAGGGAAGAAGGCTTCCTAAAGGCTGTAAATTATGCCTAAAAGGTCAAAAAGCTGTCTTATTTTTAAATGGAATTTGTCAAAAACCAAATCATTGCTCTTGGTATTGTCCTATCTCAGAAGAAAGAAAAAATAAACATTTAACCTTTGCAAATGAAATAAAAATTAATTCACAGGAAGGATTGTTAGAAGAGGTAAATAAAATCGATGCAAAAGGAATGAGTATTACTGGTGGGGAACCACTTTCTAAACTGAATCTAATAAAAACTCTTGATTCTATTCAATATATCAAATCACAAAAAGGAAATAAATTCCATATACATCTTTACACAAATGGTATCAATTTTGATGAAATAAAGGCAAAAAAACTCGTCTCAGCAGGTTTAGATGAAATTAGGTTTCATCCTGGTAAAGAAAACTGGGCAACTATTGAATATGCTTTAGATACAGGATTAACAGTTGGTGCAGAAGTTCCAGTTATTCCTAGCAGAGAAAGCTTGAATGTTCTCCGAGAATTTATTATTTATCTTGATAAAATCGAAGCAGACTTCATCAATTTAAATGAATTTGAATATTGTTTCCCAAACAGCGAATCCTTAAAAGAGAGGGGATTCTATTTACAAAAAGGTTCTATTGCTTCTGTAGTCAATAGTCAGCAAGCTGCTCTTGATCTTATGAAAGATCTGAGTAAGAGTGTTTCTCTTCAAATACATTTTTGCTCTACAACCGCAAAAGATTCCTTTCAATTAAAAAACAGGTACTTACGAAGAGCTAAAAACATAAAGTTGCCATATGAAGTAATAACTGATGAGGGTCTTTTAATATTTGCTCAAATAGAAGGGAACAGAGAGGATCTTGAAAAGTTTTATCATTTCACTTTATCAGAAATGAAAATAGATGAAAAATTGGTTGTATATAACGGGGAGAATATAAAGGTACCATTTTATATTTCAATAGATACTCAATTTGTATCATTATTTGAAAGTTTTCAGCTTAAAGGTTATGTAGTAGAAATAACACCCTTTAGAGTCTTAAAATATCAACAAATAACAGAAAAAACACCTATAAAATTATTTAAGAAAGAATATGGTTTTGATGAAAATTGAAAACGTAAATTCGAAGGATATTAAGCAAATTATAGCCCTTGAACGAGAGATTTTCAAAGAAAATGCATTTTCACAAGAATTAATGGAGAGTTTCTTGCATTTTTCTAAAAAAGAGAGGAACATATTCTTTCTAAAACTTGGAACAAGTAAAGAAAAAAATAAATTAATTGGTTTTATAATTGTCATCAAGGACAGAATTGATAGGGTAAATATTTTGAATTTTCTTATAAATCCTAGATATCAAAATAAAGGATATGGTTCTTTTCTTTTACAAAAAACTATTGAGAAAATAAAACTAATGGAAGAAATCAAGAGAGTCGTTTTGAATGTTCAAGTGAGTAATACTATTGCAATTAAGCTTTACGAAAAATTTAATTTTAAAAAAAATCCAAATATTTTGGAGAATTATTATCAATCTGGAGAAAGTTCTTATGTTATGGAGCTGACTTTTAAAAGTTTATAATTTTATCTTTTCTCAGCTTTTTCGCTTTATTTTTTCCCTATTTATTCTCAGCAAATCTTTTACTAAAAACCTCTAAATAAAAAATATTCATCTTAATCTTATCCTTTACGCTATGTTAAAAAGAGTTTTTCTAATAGAATAGACTTATAAATAAATTCTATTATACTATCTGTAAATAATAATTAATTCAGATCAATTTTAAACAAAAGGGATTGATAAAAAGTGACTCCAGTAGATAAGGAAATGCAAGAAGAAATTAAGAAAGGTGTCACACTCACAAAAGTTGATGCCGCAGACCTCCAAAAAAGGGAAGAAGAAAAAAAGAAACGTATGGAAGAACTCGAAAAAGTTAAAGCAGCTTTAGGTCAAAAAGATTAGTTTTTTGATAAACAAGTTTTTATTTTATCTTTTTTATTTATTTTATTTTTGTATTTAGTGATTTTGAATAAAATTAAGCTTATTTTATACTAAAAATTACTACTAAATAACGAGAATTATTATGGGAGTTAGTCTTAGGATTTGAAAATTCATCACATCAATCAAAAACAAAGAGTAATCACAATCACACCTGAAAATCTTAATGATTTATGGACACTTTACAATATAATTAGGGAGGGTGATGAAATCTCTGCTCGTACTCAGCGAAGAGTTGTGTTGAGAGAGGGGTCTAAGGGTGAAAGAAAAACGATGAGATTGAAATTACGGGCAGAAACTATTTCATTTCATGAGTTTTCAAATCGATTGAGGGTGAAAGGAAAAATTTTGGAAGGACCAGAAGATTTTGTTAGTTTTGGGACATACCATACATTAAATATTGAACCTTTACAAAAAATCGATATCATCAAAGAAATGTGGTCTAAGCATGAATTGCGAAGACTAAAGGAAAGTTCCAAATTAGAGTCTAATTTTATTATTTTATTTGTAGCGATTGAAACGGGGCTAGCTACTATTGCTACTATAACGAATTTTAGTCATAATAGGATAGCAACTATAAAGAAGCATATACCAGGAAAAAGATACCAAACTTCCTATCGTAATAAGGCACTAAATGAATTTTATGAGGATATTGGGAAAGTAGTAATAGAAAATTTAAAAGCACTTGAAGTAGATTTAATAATATTATCTGGTCCTGGAAATACAAAAAATCATTTTATGGAATATTTAAAAAAAAATCTAAATTCAACTATTAACGTTAAAATTGAGCTTTGTCATGCAAGCTCCGGTACTGAAAGTGCAATAATTGAAACATTAAAGTCTAAAGAATTGGCCAATTTAAAAAAAAAAGTGAAAATTTTACAAGAAACTGAAAAAATCGAGAACATTCTTACTCAATTCTCTCTTGATGCCGATCTAATTCGTATTGGGCTAGAGGAAGTATTTGAAGCTTCTGAACGGGGCGCACTTAAGCAGGTATTAATCGCTGATATTATGATTCGCGGAGTCTCAAAAGAAAAAAAACTTAAAATTGAAGAAATTATTACAAATGTTGAAAAATCTGGAGGAGAAATTACTATTATGAGTACTGAAAATATTGCTGGAGAACAATTGGTGAATTTAGGATCTATTTTGGGGATTTTACGATATAAAAATCAATAGTTTATTATGACTGCTACAGTTAATTACATCGATGAAAAATCAGGAATTCCACTATTTGGTGTTGATTTTATAGGAGTAATTGACCGTGGGACAAATATTATAGAGCTTAAACCTCTAACACTGTGCAACTTAAAATGTAAATATTGTTTTGTAAGTGCTGGAGACTACTCCACTAACTTCATTGTTGATCATGAATATATAACTAAAAAAGTAAAGGAACTAATTAAGATTAAAGGAAACCACGATATTGAAATTCATTTTGCACCCTACGGTGAAATACTACTTTATCCTAAATTACTTAATTTAATAGAAAAACTATGGGGCATTGAGGGAATTGAAAGGGTTTCAATGCAAACTAACGGGTTACTCCTTAATCATGAAATAATTAGGCAATTGGAACACGTTAATCTTACTCGTATTAATATTAGCTTAAATTCTTTAAACCAAGAAAAAGCGGGGTACTTAAGTGATTGTCAAGACTATACAATGAATTCATTGCTCAAAAACATTGAGGATCTTTTACACTCCAAGATAAACGTATTAATAGCACCTGTCTGGTTCCCTGGAGAAAATGATAACGATATTGAGGAAATTATTAATTATGTTATCGAGATGAGAAAACAAGGGTATACTGAAAAAGACCTTCAAATTGGAATTCAAAAATACTTGACGTATAAAACAGGAAGAAAGTTAAAAAAAATTAGACCAAAGAGTTGGGATTATTTTTACAAGCAATTATCTAGATTAGAAAAGAAGTATGATATAAAATTAAAACTTGGACCAAAAGATTTCAATATTCACAAACGTAATAGTCTTAAATCTTTAGAATTTAATAAAAATGATATTATCAGTCTAACAGTCATATCTCAGGGGCGTTGGGATAATGAATACATTGGCAGGATAAGTGAGAATTTAGGAATAAAATTATTAGTAAATAAGAAATTTTTTGATTTCAAAAATATCATCGGAAAGAATATTAAAGCAAAAATTATAAAGGCAAACTATAAAGATAATATTATGACCGCCATCTTTCCAATATAGACTAGATCTCTTTAAAAAGATTAAATCTTTGAGATAAAGAATATTTCTGGAATAATCCTATTAATTAAATACACCTAAAAATCCAGAAGACTCCAAGTTCTTTAAAATGAATGATACTTATTTTGTTCCTTGAAATATTTTTCTTTTATAAGTGTATAATTATCATTTTTTTCAATTATTTAAAATTCAAAAAATTCAAACGAGAAAATGAGCTTCAAATCGAAAGGTCCTAAATCACATCCCAACCACAGTCCTAAAGCTAATCCCGAACCCCCAAAACCCACCCCTGCAAAAGATTCAAAATCACCAAACCAAAAACCGAACCAAACGCCTAATCAAAACCCTAAACCCAAACCAAATGAAGAAACTAAAAATAATATTAACCCATCTCCACCAGACATTAATAAAGATGCAAGAAATACCAACATTAACCTCATTTCTCAACCACATAAAGAATCTAGTAAACCCCTTACGAAATCCCCCCTCGAACCGAATAAGGAATCTAAAAATAGAATTACACGACCTAAGTTCAAACCAAATCCAAATAATGGATCTAAAAATATCATTTCACGACTAATATTCGATCCAAATAAAGCATCCCCAAATAAAAATAAAATAAGAAGACCAAAATTTGGTCCGAATGATGAAGCTAAGAACAAAATAATAAAGTATAAACTTGAGCCAACAGAAAAACCTATAAATAGAATAACAATACCAACATTCGATCCACATCAAAAAACTAAAAACAGAATTACACGATCAACATTCGATCCACATCAAAAAACTAATAACAAAATTACACGACCAGCATTCAATCCAAATCAAATGGCTAATAATCGAATCACTAAAGCCAAATATTCTCCCATTACGAAAACAAAAAATGAACCTCAAAAACCTTCAATAAAAATAAATCCATATCAAACTAAAAGTCTGAATTTGGGTAAGAAGAGATATTCAGAAAAAGATGTTAGAAACTGGATAACACATTATAAGAAATGTAGAAATTATAAGAAAGTACAAAATCAATTACGAAAAAGTGGTCATAAAGTGCCTGCTATTTCAACTCTTAAAAATAGAATCAAGGAATTGATAGGGAAGGAGAAATACAAGGAACTCATGAAAAAATATACTTTCGATGATGCAATCAAAATTGCATATCAAGTTGGTATAAATAAAACTGGAGTACGTGGAAAAATTTTATCACGTCCTAATGAATTTAAAGGCGTTAAATCAAAATTATTATACCAATGTGGAAAATGCGACTCTTCACGGAAAACTACTTTAGATGCGATTATAAATAACAAAAGCTGGTGCCTAAAATGTGTAGCAAAAAGTCGAGTAGGTGCCCAGAGAGGTTCAATAGCAGAACATCAAAATATTATAACTCAAAAAGGTGGTAAATTAAAAGAAGTGATCTATGAAGATCCGAAAGAAAAACTTTTCAATCAAAGGGCAAGATTCAAAATTGAATGTGAAGCTGGTCATAAGTTTAATATTAATGCCCATAATTTGAAACAAGGAAAATGGTGTAGGAAATGTAGTTACGAAGTTATAGGTGAAAAACTAAGAGGATCTTTCCAAGATATTCAAGCGCTTATTGAAAAAAGAGGTGGGAAATGTCTTTCTAAACCAGAAGACTACCAAAATCAACATGAAAAGTTAAAAATACTCTGTAGTGAAAACCATATATTTGAAAGCGCTCCAACAAACTTTATAAGAGGTGATTGGTGTCCTCAATGTTCTCAAGGAAAATTTGAGAGTTTGTCGAGGAAGTTCTTCGAAGAAATTTTTCAAAAAGAATTTCCAAAGGAACGACCAAATTGGCTAGTAAATGCTCGGGGTAATCAAATGGAATTAGATGGTTATAATAAAGACTTAAAGCTGGCTTTTGAAGCACAAGGAGAACAACATTATCGTGCCGTAGCACACTTTAACCAGACTTTAAAGGATCTCAGACAAAGAAAAGAAGATGATTTGATGAAATTGGATCTATGTAAACAAAATGATGTTAGATTAATTCAAGTACCATATTATATACCTCCTAGTAAAATGCAACAGTATATAATTAATCAATACGAAAGCTTGTCAAATCAGAAATTACCAGATATTCCAGACGTAGACTATAATAATTTTTATGATACTAAAGATGATCAAAAAAAGATGGATAATTATTTATAACTTGAATCTCCATTAATATTTTATCAGAAGGATTTATATTAATCAATAGAATTAAAAAAAATTACATCATATAGGAGATCTAGAAAATTATGAGCCCTATAATTACACATGAAGATGAATTAATGTTAGCAAAGTCTGAGAACGAATTAGTCTCGCAATTCAAAAAACTAGCAAGAGCTCAAAGTGCCTTGATCAGTTCTCAAAAAAAATATGCTGAAAATATCTCAAAGGCTAATATTACGCGAGAAATGTTAAACAGAATCTTCAGGGACGTATTAAAACAAATGCAAACTCTTGCTCGAGAGCATAGATCTAACATTAAGGATGAAGAAGTACAGTTGTATAAAGAGATAATTCAGCAAAATGATGAATATATTAAAGCAAATAATACATATTTGAATGCAATAAAAGATATAGCGATTCAAAAGGAATATTTAGTAGCAAAGAAAGATGAGTTTGTGGAAGCGTTATCTGATCTCGCAGATAGAAGATCAACTGTAATTAAAAAAGCGTTAAATGTTGAAAAAGCAAAGAATAAACTAATAGATGGGGATAAATTAAATATTCTTGACCAAGAACTAAATGATGTTCAAAGAGATTTTGATAGAGCGCGTGATATTCTACTCAAGAAAATTCATCAATTTAAAGAAGTTCGAGAAGAAACTAATACCCTTTGGCTTAAATTAAAGGAAACTATAAGAGAATTTAGCTAGTAAACCCAGTTCCTTCTTTTTTCTATATTTATAACACTCGACATATTATGTTTAGACTTAAGTTTATTAAATAGAAATATATATAATTAATAGAAAGATTTTAATTGAAATTATAAAATTGTTAGAAATATGTGTGCAGAAGAATTTGCCTCTTTTTTAGATAATACAAGAAAAGCACCAATGGAAGAAAAATTAAGTGCCTTCGGTGACATAGTTGAAAAAATAATGCAAATCGTGCTAAAAATACCTGATTTAGTAGACCATAGTCTTCAAGATATCAATTCAAAGGTCTCAAATTTACAAAATCAATTGACTTCCATAAATCGAGATATTTCATCACTAAAATCAAGATCTGGTGGTCCAACTGCTGCTATTCCTGCTGTTTCAAATGCACCTGGGGCTCTACCTGGAGGTCCACCTGGAGGTCCACCAAGAAGTCCGCCACCACCGCCTGGTGCACCACCTGGGGGACCTGGTCCTGGTCCTGGTCCTGGTCGACCTGCACAACCAGTATCGCTAAGAGGTGCAATTATGGGTGAATTAAAAGAACTGTTTTCTCGTCGTAGACAGGCATCTGGCTAAATTTTTGAGACTGAATGGGATGATAACAATCCTTTTTTAAATTTCAATATTCTCAGTAATTTTAGTATACTCTATAAATAAAAATTTGTCCCCTTTTGACCGAAGGATAGATACTCTTCACGTAAAAGGTAAGGATTATGCCTAATTTGTTAAACAGGTAACCATTTTCAAATTTATTTATATTTAGGGCATTATTTTATGCGATAACCATGAATTAGTGTAATAAATAGTCAACTCTTAAGAAATTAGACTTAAAAACTACGAAATCAGGATTTAAAGTTGGATTAAGATTTCAAAACTCTAAAAATCCAGGATCATCAAAGATATCATCGATTTTTCTTTCCTTTTTTATTTTTGAATCACTTTCCGCAAATAAGGATTCCTCATCTGTTCGAACCCCTCGCTCTAATTCTTCAGTATCAAGTTTTAATATTGCATCCTTTTCAAGTCGTTTATACTCTTCAGACTTCATCTTCCAATTACTAACTTCATCTAAATCTACATTATCTTCTTCTAAAAGTATTCCCGCCTTAACCTTACAGAGATCTGATAAAATAGAGTAAGATAAAGCCACGTCTCCCCATTCGTTATCTATTTTTAATTTTTGTACTCGTTTCTCTATTCTATAAAGCTCTTGATCAGCATAAAATATGTCTATAAAATCTCCAAATGCATCAACGGGTTCTGAAATTGAATTTACTAATACTTCCTTTGTCAATCCGCAATTTCCACATTTTACCGTAGCAAAGGCTCCTTTTTTCTTAATATCAGTGATTTTAACACTTTTTTCCCCACATTCTGGACAGGTAAAGATTTTAGGAACTCTTTTTACTCGTTTTGGTGAAACTTGCTTCCTTTTACGACGTCCCATTTTAATTATCTCCTAATACTGATATTTTCTATAAAAATGACTTTAAAATTTCTAATATATTAAAGAGAAACAAGAACTAAAAATTTTTGCTTTATCTTAAAGTATTTTAGTAGATATCGAAAAATTTTTTAGGAATGGATAATTAGTTAAAATACTCTTTTTTACTGAAATGCTTTTACAGGTTAAAAAATAATGAGTGGATTTTAGGTATGGAGCATAAAAACTTAACATTGGAAGATGATGAAAAGTTAATAGAGAATATTATGAATGATCTGGAAATGAGATATATTGTTCTTTTTCTCTATGTAATAAGAAATGATTTACTTAAAGATTTGAGCGATAAAACTCTTATTGAATCCTATGAAAGAATTCTAGTATTAGATGAAATATATAAAAACAATATTGTTAACTTTTGGGAGGATGAATTTATTGATGTATATATTGATCTAGGATTAATAAAAAACATTCGCAGTAAAAGAGAATTTGATCAAAAAGATGACGATTTTATGATTAAATTAGGGGAAGAAACAATAACTATTGAAGAGGATACGATTTCTGTTCCTGATGATACATTATTTTTAATCATTAACAAAAAATTTAAGGATTTAACAAGGAGAAATTTTAATTTAGCTCTCACAAGATTAAAGGGAGTAAGGTGTGAAAAAAGCAGTGTTATACACTCATTAATATTTGAAATTGGCGAACATGATTACACACTTTCAAATGATTTGTATTATATTTTAGATCAATTTGGAAATATTTATCAAGCTATTAAAATAGAGATTACAATAGAAGGCTTTTATCAAAGATTTAAAGATATTGAGGAGAAAGTTAACGATTTCATTAAGATTTTTAATCCGGTGTTAAATACTAAACCCCTTTTAAAAAAAATAAATAGTGCTATTGCGGAAGATAAAGAAATTATAAATTACTTAAAGGATGAGAAGGTTGAACTCCCAGAAAAATTTAATTTTGGGAAAATAAGTAGAGAAAATCCATTATTTAAGAATTGGAATTCACAATTAATCTCACTGCTTAAGTTAAGATATCAAATGATGCAAATTGAAGAAAGAATAGTGGGATTAAAAGGCAAGTATTCAGGTAAGGAAAAAGAATTTACATACCTTGAATTTGTTGAGCGGGTTACCTATAATGAAGATAATTTATTAGATGATATTCAGAAATCATTAGTCGAGTATAGGAAAGAATTAGTTGAAATAAGTGAGCAAATTTCAAAAGTAACAAAGAAAGAAATAAAATTATTAAATTTAGATTATGAAAGGTTATTAATAACTAGTGATGATGACTAATATTGAATTGCCCATCTTGTAATATTGAAATGAAGTCGTTAGTTGCTGGGATTTTTCAATGCCCGCAGTGTAAAAAAATTATTAAGGAGAAGGGAGAGGAAACTCAAGATCAAGAAAAGTCAAAAATTGAAATGGGAGATTTTTATGAAGGAGAATATTTTCATAAAAATGCCAGTTTAAACAAACAATTTGAAATTTGCGAAAAAGGAATTATTATTGATAAAACAGGAAATCGCATATTTGCGGCATTAATTTGCCATAGTGCTTATTTTAAAGAGGAGAAATATGTTAGATTGTCTTGGTGGAAGAATTTTCAGCATGCGGGTATGTTTAAAATCTATGATAAAAATGTTCTTTCAAACACGATTAGTGCTTTAGAAAAAATCCAGGAAACTTTTAATGACATTTGGGATTGGAGTGGAAAATATGGGAAAAAAGAGCCTAAAACAGATGAAGAGCTGGAAAAAGAAAAGAATTTGGAAATCATCAAATATAGAATATTAGAGAACCGAACCTGTCCTAGATGCTTAAAAAAAATGGATAAAAAGAAATCTCATTATGAATGTCAACATTGTGGTGAGATTGTTATTTTAGAAGGATATAATCAACCTATTTTTAATATTAGTCCTGAAGATCTTGATTTGCATTTTCATGGAAATTTTCCCATAAATTTTTATTTACCCGTTAGTGGAATAACCATTAAATGGCTAATGGGGGAATGGAAAGCCATAGTAGTTATATATTCAAAAGACAACCCCAATAAAAAGTGGCTAAGGTTTTATTGGTGGGTAAGAGATCTGAGTAATATCTTAAAATATGGTCAAAGAGAAATGGGAGAAGGTACTCAAATGGGTTGGAAAGTTCAAAGAGGAATTTCATCACCAAATATTTATGATAAAAAACAAATTATGAAATTAATAAAAGCTCTTAGAAAAATATCAGCAGAATTGAATTGGGAAATCTCACAATAATAATTATGTAAATTGGAGTTGCTATTATGGAGGAAATTCAGGACACAACATGGAAAACATTAATGAAGGATTTTGAGAATGGCCTTGAAGTAGCTACAGCGGAATTGCAAAAACGAGATGTAGAAAATATTCCTGGAGCAAAGGAAGCATTAATTCAAAGGTTATCTAATATGAAACTTCATTTTCCCAAAAATAATGGAGAAATTTTTTTGAAATCGATAAATGAAACAATCCAAAACGCATTTTTCCCCAATACAAAAAACTTTACTGAGGCTTTTGAAAAGATCTTGAAATCAAGAACTCATGAGCAAGATTTCATAATTAATGAATTACTAAATGGATTTGTGGCATCAAAAGCAAAGGCAATTGCTTCTGGTACGCAAGGACCAATTATAGATAGAATGGTTGAAGCTTTTAGTAAAAGAAGTGATTTTCATATTGTTGATTATCAATTTTTTGCGATGTTCGGGGATCCGAATAAACCTCGCCATTATATAAAAAAACAACTTGAAGAATTGGTGAATATGTTTGGACTCGTTTCAAAAGAACTTGTCATAGAGAAAGACGTGAGAAGGAGCGAGGAAAAGATATACACTTTTTATACTTTTCCCGATGATATCATAGGAATACTTGAAGAAAAATATTTAACAATCGATCCTGATTTGGGATATGCTTATGTATCTGAGGGATTTGATAGGAATGTCTTTATTTGTATGTTTCTTGCTAATATTACCATAAATAGAGATGATCTGGATAAAATTGGAGGGTCTTTTACTATTAATGGAATTTCTGCTATTTTTGCATTAATTTTATTATTAAGTTTTATGCCTAAACTATCAGTCGATGAAACAAATCCCATTTTGAATGATCCTAGTTTTGATGCAAATAACATGAGTGTTATTCCAAAATCTTGGATGATGAAACAAGTGTTGGAACCCTTATTTGACCCACTGATCAAAATCATCGCATATAGAGTGGGAGGAGGCCTTTGGTTATCAAAAATTATAGATTCTGAGATTAACAAAAAAATTCATCAACAAATAAGATTTCTTATTAAAGATGTAAATAAGTGGATCTTAGGAAATTTATGTAGAGTCGAGATACCTATTTTTGTCGAAATCTCAAATATATTTACTGAAATTTTAGTAGGATATGATGAAGAATAAGATTATGAGGAGTGCCTAGTTTATAGATGAGTTACCAAAAAAAAAGTAGTAGAACCATTAAACCTGGAAGGAAGAGAGAAAAGTGGACAGATATTCTTCCGAGATATCTAACATTCATTAGCCATATGCGTCCTATATTAAGAGAAACTCGAAGAATCATAATTGAACTAGATGCTGATTTGTTATTCGATACAGAAATTTTAGATAAAATTCGTCAAGAGGAGGAAAAAAGAAATATTCGCAAAGTAAGAGCACTTTCCGAATTTTCAGCTATGTATAGATCAAATGTGTATGATATTATTAAAGATTTCATCATTAAATATCGAGAAGAAATTCAAATAATAGATATTAAAGATTATATTATAGAGTTTCTACATGAGTCTGTTAATGCTTTAAATGTCTTACAACACATAACTAACCCTGATGAACGTGACATAGAGAATACGTATCTATATCAATTAGTAAAATTTATCGAAGAGATCATATTTCCCAGAGGTTCAAACTTAAAAATCATTTATGAAAAGTTATTAGAAAATTCATTAAATTATTATGAATGTCAAAGACATATTTTACAACCCCATACTTATTATAGGGAAAAATTAGAGAGTCTTGATTATTTTGAAATTCCGGGAATATCACCAAAAGTATATCAAATTATTAATAACATTACCTCCCTTTACAATTTAGATCCTAATTTTGGGGAATTTCCTGAGAGGGAAAACCATGAAATCCCTATGATTTTAAAAAATGACGTCTTCTTGCCATATATTGATTCTATTGCCAATGCTGAGGAAGAAGCCATAGAAAGAATTGCTGAGCGATTAGGATTAAGATTAGTAGATGGTATATTTCTTGCACCACATGAGGATTTTGTAAATATTCTCCTTGAAAATAATTATCTACGTGAAAATAAGCAATCAGATGGAAAAATAAGGTTGCTACCTCAATTCAGTAATGAAACACTGATAATTTATTATTTAGCTTTCTCATCACAGCGAAGAGGGTTTTTATCCAAAGAGTTGGTAAATTGGATTTCAATGAATTTTGCCTTTCTTGTTTATATGGGTATTCTGAAGTGGAAATTATCAGACGAGAATATTTTTTATACTATTTTTAAAGATTTACAAACAAATGAAAAGATATTACCATATTTAATGAAGCTTATATGTTTTCCTAATTATTTAGGAGTAGATAAGATGAAGATCAGAGATTCAGTTCAATATCGTAAAGAAATTTTTAATTTCATTGGATCTCAGATTGATAACCTTAAAGATTTTATAAATGAAATTGCTAATTTCTGTATGAAATTTGATAAAAGAAATAACGAATAAATTATAATAAGAGTGGAGTAAAAATGAGTAAAAAAAAAGAGGATAATGGCGTAATCATTACCTATACGGATGATGTTATTAAGGAACGTCTAGGTAAATATGGGGCAGTTTATTTTTCTGCAGATATCAAAGAATCTGTAGAAGATATTTTAGGGAATGAAGTTAAGAAGGAATTACTAGACGATTTCTTTAAAGCTTTAATGAAGTATGACGAATTTATGGAACAATTAAAAAATACAAAATTAAATCCTAATTTAACAGTACTTTTATATGGTCCTCCAGGTACTGGTAAAACATCATTAACAAGAGGATTTGCTAAGAAATATAATATTCCCTTATGTGTTGTAGAATCTGATAGACTTGTATCTCCATTACTCGGAGATACGATAAAAAATATAAGAGGTGTTGTTGAACTTGCATCAGAAATTTCAAAGGATAGAGGAGCTTTTATTCTTTTTTTTGATGAAATTGATGCTATTGGTTCTGAAAGATCTAATATTCACGAAGTTGGAGAAATTAAACGCGCGGTAATATCTTTTCTACAAGTTATTGACAGAGTTAATTATGAGGGTGTACCATTAGCGATATTTGGAGCAACTAACCATCAACATCAACTTGATTCTGCGATATGGCGTCGTTTCACCTTCCATTTCAGATTTGACTTCCCTAATTACCAATTGCGAAAAAAGATAATTGAATCTTTTCTCGATAAGATAAAAGATGCAAAAATAGGCATCGATAATTCCATATTTACAAATTTGAATTCCGAATATGATGAAATACAAACAATACATAAAAATTTAGAAAATAAACTAGGGCATAAAATTTCTGAGTTTGATGATGATATGTTATGGGATGAGATCACCAAAAAACATAAGAGGGAGGGTCTGTTAAAATTGACTTATGGTTATTCTGGGTCTGATATTGAAAGAGGAACAAGAGTGGCATTATTTAAGGCAATTAATGCGGAACTTCTTACCCATGATATTTTCTATAACTCCCTAAGACTAGTTGGAGGCACTGCTATTCATGTTCAAAGACAAGACATACTGAGTAGTGATAGAAATTTAGCAAGAGGAACCAGAAATTCTAAGGAAGAACGAAAAGATTTACCCTCTCCCCCCGAAATTTAGTGATATTAAATATATTGACTTGCTATGAAAGAAAATCAAGTATTTAATCTTGAAAAGATTAAGGACCTCACCGCTTCTATTGATGTGCTCCAAGCTAGAGTTCATCAATTAACAGAAAAATCGTTGAAAGCTGAAACCTGGAAAAAATTATTGATAGAAAGTTTTTCAGGAGAAAATAATCTTTCTCAAACTGATATTATCTCAGATTTATTAGTAAATATAAGCAAAAAGTTACAAAAAATTGCGAGGGAAAATATTGGTCAATTTTTAAACTTTCAAGAAGGATTAATAAGAAAATATAAAGAAATCAACCAGCAGAAATTAAAGAAAATAAAACTAGATGAAGATTCATTGAGAAGAATAGGTTTATTTCTAATTGAAAATAGAAATATAAGCAAGTTAATTCATCAAATTTCCTACACTCCTTCTTTAGAAGTTTCTTTATGGATAGAAATCTTAGACTCGCTCCAACAAAACTCTTTGTTTTTAAAAATAATGAAAAGAATCGCACTATATAGAGAAAATTTAATACACGATAAACTCAAAATAGAAATCAAAAAAATTCCTAAAGATACGGAAACATCTTTAGTAAATGAATATGAAAAAGCTTTTTTAGAAGATCCTGAGTTGTCTTTTAAGGAATTTCTTCAAATCATCGAGAACAATTTAACTCAACAAGAATTAAAAGAAAAAAGAATATTTTTAAAAGAAGCAAAAGAAAAAGAAGAATTAGAAAATTTGAAAAAAAATCAAGAGGAACACAAAGAAACTTATAATGATTATCTCAAATTATCTGATAGTGAATTCAAGAGAAAAAGGCGTAAGAAATCTAGAGAAAAATTAAAATCCATAACAATAGATACCAAAGAAATAAAAGAAATAGAGATTAGTGATGAAATCACTGAAAAAATTGAAAAATTTAAATCTAAGTTTGACAAAACTTTCGAAGAAAAATATTTAATTCAAAAAGATGATGAAAAAGATCCTCTTGATCTAGTAAGGGAAAGAAAAAGAAAAAAGGAAAGTGAATACAAGCAGTATAAAGATCATTTTGAAGAAAACTAATTAATAATTTAGAAGTGTTGTAAGATCCAGACGAAAAATTTCAAAATTTCTATTGGTTCGAAAGAGATATCAATTCAAGAAAGATACACTCTAATTAAAGGAATAATTAAAAGAAACCAAATTGAAAATTTAAAAAATGAAGCTTTCACTGGAGTTCTAAAAGAATTAAATATAATTTCTCTTGACAAATTCATTAATCTCTATCAAGGTCGATCTGATAAATTCAACAAACTAGAGAAATCTCTTGAAATATTGAATCTATTTGAAGAATTTAATAATATTCTGGAAAAAAATATTGAAACTATTTCTCAATATTTCGAATTTATCCAATCTATGATTCTGATATTAAGATCGAAGATACTCCTAAAAAATAGAGAACAATTATTAAAAGAATTAGAAATTACAGAAAGGTTTAAACAATCTAGCGACGTTAAAGCCATTACAAATCTTTTGCAAAAATTAAACGAGTCTATGGATGATAATAAGAAGAAAATAAAATATTTAGAAGAAGATTACTTACAACGAAAAAACCAAAATAACCAGTTTATAAAGCAAAAAACTGATTTTATCTCAAGGATACAAGAACTAACTCAACTAAAAAAAAGTTGTTTTAGTCAAATTAATAAAATCACTCGAGAGATGTCGGGGAATTCTATAGACAAGAAAGAGAAATTAAATGGAATAATTGAAATTGATAATAATATGACTAATGCTCAAAAAATAAGAGCTCTCCAAACGAAGGCAAAAGAAGTACAAATTGAGATTAGGGAACTCAATTCAAATCTAGGTGACTTGAATTTAAGATATGAAGAGTTTAATCCGATTTATCAGACTTATAAACAGGACTACAATAATCTTATTGAAATTATTAATAATGATGCAAATAAAATTGAGGAATTGCAATTTAAGCTTAGAGAGGAGGTTAAAGAAAGTGAAAACGATAGTTCCCAGACCTATGATGACCTTGATTTGAAGTCAATACGATCAAAACAAGAAATTGAAGAAGCTATTAAAAATACGACTTCTGAGATAAAATCACTATCAATTCCCAATAATTTAATTAACTCTAAAAACCCAGAAGATTTATCACTTGTAATAGAAAAGTTAAATCATTTTAATGATACAGCAAGCACTTTGGAGAAAGATGTTAGAATAAGTAAGGAAGAAGCTGAACTTGAGGAGATTTTTGAATCTTTTCAAAAGTTAGAGATGGTTATTTCTGATCTTGAACATCTTATTAATATCTTTTTATCGAAAATTAATCTAGAATCACATTTCCAAATTCTATTAAATGATAATAATAAGATGTTTTATATTCAATCATCTTTTACTCGGAATAATAAAGAAAAACTTATTTTCGATAAATTAACTACCCCAGAGAAGATATTTTTTATTATTATCTATTTTATTTCAATCGAAATCCAACTTAAAAATAACAATATAGTTTTTTCAAATCAATTTATACCAAGTAATTATAATAAAGCAGGTTCCATTTATAGAACAATTAGAAAAATAATCCCTCTTTTTGAAAGTGAGGATTTTTCAGAATTTAACTTAATATTTATTCTATCAAATTTAGAAATGAAAAAAGAAATTAAAAATTTAAAAATAATAACGATTCAAGAAAGTAGTGAAACTTAGAATGGAATTGGAAAATGTTGAAGAAGTAATAAGGAATGTTACTAAAATTATCTTAACTAATCCCCAAAAAATGATAAGAGAAGAAGATTTGAAAAATTTGAGCAGAGATTTTAACTTTGATTTTGTAATGAGTCAAATTTATGTAAAATTACAAGATATTGGTTTTGAATTAATCAAAACAACATTTCTTGAACAAAAATTTTATATTTTAACCTCTGAGGGTAAGGATGATAATGTTACACCATCGCAATACGGTACTTTAGCTTTAATAGTTGCTCTAAGCAAAGAAGTTGATGAGAATATAAAAATTGAGGATTTAAAAGAGATTTTTGCTGAAACATGGGATAGTGACATTCAATTTTTAATTGATAATGATTATCTTAGAAAATTTGAAGAACTAGGGATAATAAAAGTGGCACCATTGGGGAAAGCTATCATGAAAAATATCATTGGCGATATCCAATTAAAGAATTTACTAGAGTTGTTTAAGGAAGACCATCAAAATGAATAAAATTATACTCATTTTATTTCAAATAATAATATCAACGATGTTTTGTTGTAGTATTTGTGGCATTAGTCCGAATGCCTCTATCCCATCAACCGAAATGGCATTTGGGAATGCTTTTTTCATTATATTATATGCTCCATTCACGTCAGCATTGAGTAGAACACCTTTGGAGGTTTTGAACAGACCTCTGGAAATTCTTTTTCCTACATAGGTTTCATGTTTTCCAATCGGTTCATTATCCAAGAAAGAGCATTTAGAAGTATGATTTTCATTAACAGTTAAAACATGAATTCCTTTTAATTGAGCTTTATATTCGATTTGTTTTACTAATTTCAAGAAAGGGATTTGCACAAATTTCTGATTATTTTTTTTTCCAATATTAATCTTCTGCTTCCATCCATGATTATAACCTATTATAATTGTTCCAATGTTATGTAAAGTGCAATATTCAATTATACTCTTAGAGATTCGATGAAATAATGTAGTAAGTTTATTGTTTCGAGTTAAATGGAGTTTTTGAATCCGTTTTGTATCATTAAAATTGCCTTTCTTACTTTCAATACTCCTATAATATGCTAATTGCTTGTTATAATATTGATTTATAGATTTTATCATCCCACCCTTAATAATAAATGGTTTACATCCATTATTATTTACAGCAGTTATGAGATTATTTAATCCTAAATCAATGCTTAGCAAATGATCTTTATCTAATCTTAAATCATTCTCTTTTTTTTCATAAACAAGCTCAACTTTATATTTTACTCCTAAAGGGATTATCCTTACTTCTTTTAATCTTTCTGTAATTCTTGTTTTAATTGGGTTAATATTTACTCTTTTTGGAAAGTGTATATATCCTTGTTTTATCGTGCATTGCTGATTGGTGAAAATTACTACAGATTCCCCCTTTTTCTTTTTATATCCTGGAATTTTAGGTCTTCTTTTAAATTTCCTAAAATCAAGCCTATACTCCTTGAGACCTTTAAAATATGATTTCCAATTTCTGTTCACGTATTTGAGGATTTGCTGTGATGTCTGAGAAGGAAGACTTTGGTAAGCTTGTTTGTTTTTAAGAATGAAATCTAAGTCATAATAAGTTAAAAGATTATTGAGATTAAAAAAATCTTGTCTAACATACCAATTAGCTAAATTGTAAAGGTTTTTAGCTAAATGACATATTGTTGATAATTCTAATGAATATTCTACTTGGATAACTTCAGTTAATCTCATTTTAATACTAGTGAAAAACCATTGCTATTTAATGAAATATAGTATCCATAATAACTGATTTTTCCAATAATAATATCAAATGAATACAAAAGATATAACTTATGGAAAATATATTTACTATAAAATAAATTAAAAAATTTGAAAATAAATTGTTAGTCTTCAAGATCCATTTTAAATTGCTCGTAAATTTTTCTAACTCTGTCTGCCGAAGGCCCTTCTCCACGTACGCCTGATTCATCGACTATAATTTTCCCACTCAATATTGAGATTATGTTTTGATCTTCAATATAATTCACATGTCCTTTCGAGAAAATAGTGGCTATCCGTTCGCTAAGCGCAACCATAGGAAAGGGTTCTTCTTCTAAACTCACAAAATTATAAAAATTACTCCTTATAAACAATTTTGGGAATGTTTTATTTTTTTCATTTTTCACATTAATAAGGATAAGGTTTGAATCTTCTGAGATTCCTTTTAATTGGCCAACAAAAAATTTATCCTTATCAATGTATACTTTAACGATTTTATCAATAAGCGTTGCTAACTCAGTATTATATTGTCTAAATGACATAATTCATACAACAGAACATTTTTACTTATTATAATATTATTTTCTTTCGTTTTTATTCTTAATTTAAATAAATAACTCATTTATTAGTTTCTCAATATTTTCTTCAGTTAAAGCACTTGTTGTAATAATCTTAAGGTTTGGATTGATTTTTTCTGCATCTTTTATCATTTCTTCTATGTTTACATCCATTACATCTCTTAAATCTATTTTATTAATTACTGCTATATCCGAAGACTTGAACAACATTGGATGTTTGCGTATAACCCATGGACCTTCTGTTATAGAAACTATAACTACTCTCTTATCAGCACCTAGTATAAAATCTGATGGGCAGATTAAATTCCCAACATTCTCAATAAAAAGAATATCAATCTGCTGTAAATCATGATTTTTTATTACCTGCGAAATATGATACGAATTTAACGAACACTCTCTACCGGTGTTAATTTGAATTGAGGTAACTCCATGTTTACTAATTCTATCGGCATCAATTCTTGTAGTTACATCACCATTAATAACAAGAATTCGATATTCCTTGGAGACCCTCCTTATTATCGCTTCGATTAGTGCTGTTTTTCCTGCACCAATTGCTCCTACGAAATCAATAGATTTTATTTTAAGTTCGTTTAAAACCTTCCTATTTTTTTCAGCTAATCTATCATTATTAGCAAGTAAATCCTCATTTAACTCAATTACTTTGGAGATCTCCTTGTCAGACATTATCAAATTTTTATATATGAGTTGAAATCAAATAAATTACGAAAATAAAATCATTGTCATTGATATTTTTTATGGATATAAAAGAAAAGTTACAAAATCTTTTATCTCCCTAATTGGATTCTATATACAATGTATGCTCCCAAAATCCCACCTAGATCCGGTAAATAAAACAAAATATATATAGGATCACTAAGCGCAAGTAATAACCCCGGCAATAATCTGAACAGGATTATTATATATAAAAATGTTCTTCCTTTCAATCTAATTGGAAGAAAATACATCATTGCAGTAATCTGTTGATTCATAATAGGAAAAAGTGAATAAGACAATATTCCTAATATTCCACCCCACGCAAATCCAACAAATATTGAATTCTCAATCCTATCTATTGGTATATAAAAATGCAAAGATAATCTCATTATAATATAAAACAACGCAGAAAATAAGCTACTTATGATATACAACTTAAATAAAAATTTAGGGCCTTTTCTTGCTTCAATATTTCTTGCCATAAAATAAAGAAACATTAACATTATAATCAATAAGAAAAATCCAAAAAAATCAATTTCACTTATAAAAAGACTTGTAATAAATGTATGGTAAGTAAAATCAAAGATTAGACCGTATAAACTCAAATAAATATATTGAGGAAGCCCATAAAGACCAAAAATTATCCCAACAATTGAAAAAACGATAATCATTACAAATAATGTCTTTGTGCCTGAAAATTGAGTAGACTTTTTATAAAGTTGTTGGCTACTCTCATAAGTCTTTAAGGTTTTCTTTCTTTCTCGATCCTGTCTTTTTAGATATTTTTTTAATGCCTTTGGGCCTTGATCTAAATATTCTTGAGATTTAGGTTTTTGTAAATCTACATCTGGATAGCGTTTCTTTGTGCTTTTTGGAGTGGTGGGTGCAACTGATACATGCTTTAATTCAAATGTACATTCATGATTTTCAGGCAATCTATGTTTCTTACAAAAAGTTCCACCACAATATTTACAAGTAAAAGGTAGATATCCAATCTGTTCACCACAAAACTCACAATACGTCAATATGAATCACAGTAGAATTTTTCAATCGTTTACCTTTTGGTTTGATAAAAAAGTACCCATAATATAATTTTAAAAAATTATTATCCTTGATAATTTTTTAGGTTTTTTTTGTTATTTTAAATTATTATTTGAATTTCTAAGTCTTCAAAAAGAAATTCAGATTGTAAATCAACTGAAGATTAAAGTGTTATACCACCTTGAGTTAGAACTAAAGTTACAATCAACATTCCCACCAGAGATACGGCTAAGAATATGTAGACTTTTTTGTTCCACTTCCAAATATTTTGACCATCCAAAATCCCAATGGGGATCATATTAAACGAACCTAACATGAAATTTAAATAAGCAGAAACTACAAATAGGGGACCTAATGGGTTAAGGCTTGAAGGGATTAAAAAAGCTATAATAAATAGAATAATCCCATAAACAAGGTTTACAGATGGTCCCGCTGCTTTACATAAACCTGTTTTTTTACTCACCTTTTCTAGCCCTAAAACTACAACTGCACCTGGTAAAGCTAAAGAAGGTATTGGTATATTTAATAGTCCAGCAACTAGTGAAATAACAGTCAATAGCATACCGAATGTAAGAAGTCGAAATTTTGTCTGCAATTTAAAACGTAAAGCTACTTGTCGATGACCGAATTCATGGAAAAGAAAAGCTGTCATGTAGATACCTGCTAGCATAAATGTTGTCCAACCATAACCTATGGCAAATAGAACTGGATCATAAAAGATCATAACTCCTATAACGAAAATCAAAACTGAGGCTATTACAAAATGTATTAACTCTGATAAATGTGGAAATAAGATTCCCTTAAACTTTATCCCGGAATCGGGTTCAAAAGCATTTGCAGGAACGTGAGTTTCTTGACGAAACCATGTATAAGTCCCGTCTGTTGTCCCACGAGCTACACCCGGAGGTGATTGTTGATACTCCTGTACATGGTGAGTGGGTGAAATTTGAGTAGATTCAGTATAAGAACTCGTAGGAGGTTGCACTTGTGGAATATTCAGAGCCTCCCTGACAATATTACATTCATGATCTATTGGATCTTTATGAAAAGAACAATAATCTTGACTACAATTGCTACAAAAAAAAGGTTCTCCCATAATTTCATTTCCACAGTGAGCACATCTTACCATTATTATAACCTAATATTATGAAATTTTTTTTGTGTTATTTTTTAATTAATTTATTATTAAATTCCAAATTTAAAACTTTATTTAGATAGTTAGAGACACTTTTCTTCTGTGCTTATTAACCTTGTTTTTGCTAAATTTTATTAATGTAAAGTTTACTATTTTAGTAGAGTTAAAGGATTTATAAGTGAGTGTGATGAGTGAGGAAGAAGAACAAGATGAAAAATCTCTAGAAGAGGAACGACAAAAACTAGCTGAATTAGGTGTGGATAACACTTGGGGATTACTGACATCTGGTGAAAAAAAGAAAGAAGAACCGGAAAAGAAACCTTTTAGAGGTTTCAAATAAAAATATAAAACTTTCCTATTTTTACAGAAACAGAATGTAATTATATTTCTAATTACTTAGTATAATTATTATAACTTATATAGAAGTCGGGTTGATACATACGAAAAAATCAAAAAGAACAGTGTATTGCCCAACCTGTGAGTGTGAAGTTGTATTACGCAGAAAGAATTTTGAACACCAATATCATGAGTTACTTTGCTTTCTTGTAATCCTTACAATGGGTATTGGATTTATTATTTATTATCTGTTAAAACATAGCAAAAAACCTAATACATGTCCTAATTGTGAAACTGAATTTGACTTGGAAACCCATAAAGAGATTATTATTAAAGAAAGAGATTTTTAAATTCACTACATGACGAAATTGGTAATAATTAGACAAAAGAACTCTATTTTATTTTCATTTCCTTTTTGCATCTTGGACAAATTTTATCATCTTCAGATAACTGCTTTTTCATAATTATCTTTTGATATTTGCATTTCGAATTAGGACATGTAAGAGTATATTTTGATAACTTAATATTTGATTTTTCAGGGACTTTAGCGTTATTAGTTTTACTCTCGATTTTTTTCTTTAGACTTGGAATTGGTGTCTTTCCTTTTGGCTTTAATTCTTCATCCTCTGGTTTAAGCCACTTGTCTAATCCCACTTGATACTCACTTTAAAAATGCTCTCTATCAGTAATAAGGAAAAATAGAGCTTTAATATATTTTATAAAAAAGAGAAAAAAATAAAAATTTGTTTATCAAAATTTTCGAATTAGAAGACTTGTACCTTTCCTGCTATTAAACGTCTTCTTAAGTCAAGAAAACTATCCTTGCTCATTTTTTCCTCAAAAACTTCATTCGCAATCTTTCTTACCGACTCAAAATTAACATTTTCCGCTTCGATTAATTCTATACTCGCGATCCAAGGATCCGTAATAGGCCTTCCTATCTGAGAGAGCAATTTTACATGAGCTTCTGCTATGTCACCTTGACCTAGTTGAAAAATTTCTCTTGCGATTTCCGTACTCAATACATTATAAAGTTTTCCCACATGATTAACTGGGTTTTTTCCACAAACCGCTTCTAAACTCATAGTTCGGCAAGGAGTAATAAGGCCATTAGACCTATTGCCACGTCCTACTTCTCCATCATCTCCTGCTTCTGCTGAAGTGCCCGTAATTGTAAGATACATGATTCCTTTCTCAATATTATCTGCGACATTAACCTGACAAGTAACATCGCGTTCTGGAATGATATCTGAAGCTAAATCTAAAACAGCGTCTTTAATTTGATTTGTGTAACTCATATATTCACTTGCGTCTTCTATATATTTACTTACCATTGCTGCTGCTACGGTTATCCCAACTTCATCTCCAATTCTCTCCACCATTATTTTAATATCCTCACCAGAACCTTTGCACTTCTTTTTGAATTTATTTGAATTAATCATCCTTTCAGCTTCTAAAGCAATTTTTTCAACATCAGAATATGGGGCATAGCCCACTCCGAAACTAGTATCATTAGCAAGTGGAATATCCTCAGTATGATGTGATTCATCAAAAACTCCGGTTAAATCTATCGACCCGGGTCTAACCGCATAATCAAACTGAATATCTCGGTTTAAATCAAGGTTTCTAAATATTTCAGATAGTACTTTACGTTGTGTTTCAATACAGATAGTTGCGACAGGAATATAATCGAGTTTATTAGACCCATCAGAACATTCTGTAAGAATTTGGTGTATTGCCCTTCCAACAATCAAGAAATATTGTGGTTGGATGATTAAGCCTCCACCAAATTCTGGTTTTGCAGTTCCTCCAACAAGAGCCGCTTTATCAACATTATGGTGGTACACACGATCGTAATTTTCAAGATAATAAGCACACAAGGCTCTTGAGCAGGCATCAGCAACTGCATCGCAAACCGTATCAGGATGTCCAATACCTTTCCTTTCAACAAGCTCCGGAAATTCGCTTTTTTCTATTGGTAAAAAACCGGCTTTCGTTACCTTTAACACAAAATATCAACTTTTACTTAGTTCGTTTTTTAAAATTATTTATTAAAAAGGTCCTTATTGTAAATATTTTATCTTTATTAAATGAAAAATGCTGTTATTGCATTTTATATAACTGCTAAATATTGCATGATTTATATATTTTGTAACTATAATATGCATAATTGATATATTTTTTATAATTATAAAACTAAGAAAGATTTTTGAGTCAAATAGAATGCAGAAATTTCCATCTTTAAGCGAAATAAAACCTTTAAGGAAAAAATTAAATATAAGCCAAAAAGAACTTGCTTTTGAAATGAAATTAACTCAGTCCACTATCTCAAGAATTGAAAGTGGTACAGTTGATCCTCCATATTCTAAAGTTAAAAACATATTTGAATATTTAGAGAGTGAACGCATAGCTCGTAAGAAATCAAAAAAGCAAGCTAAAGATATAATGACTCGTACAATCATTTCTATCAAGCCTAATTCATCAATAAGAGATGCTGTAGAATTAATGAATCAACATGGATATTCTCAACTCCCCTTATTAGAGCAAAATGATAATTTTGGAAGCATTACATCGAAAAAAATTCAGAAATATATAACTGACAACCCTGAGATTCTTGGCGCTGATGTGTCCCTTATAAAAGAATTACCATTTCCTGAAGTTGATGAGAATTGGAATGTAAAGGATATTTCAGATTTACTTGTGAAATATTCCGCTGTATTGGTAAAAAATGAAACACATAATATTGTTGGAATAATTACAGATGCTGATTTTCTCAAACTTTCTGGTAACTTTTAATACATCACATGAAACCGTGCGAAAGATACGAAAATAGAATTGATTTAAAAATATAATACAACATTAACAACATAAAAAAAATTTATTTATAACTTACCATTTAAGTAAACGGGAATTGATGACTAGCACTGTAATTGAAAAAGTTAACAACTTGTTAAAAAAGGCTAATTTTGAAACCTTTGTTTTAGGAAATTTTGCCACAAAGACGAGTAAATTTTGTTTTGATTTATTAGGAAAAAAGGATGATGTAGTGTTTAGTGTTAAAGTTTTTTCTAACATAGATAACATAAATCCCGAAGTAATTCAAGATATCAAATCACTTTCTCTGATATTAAAGTCTAAACCATTATTGATAGGATTGAAGAACCGATATCAAAAATTAGAAGATAATACAATATACGTAAGAGATGGATTACCTTTCATAACCGTTAACACGTTCGAGAATATTCTAAATAACAATATCTTTCCATATGTTTTAGCTCGGAGAGGTGGCGGCGTAATATTTCTGAATGGATTTTTGATGAAAAAAATAAGAGAAGAACATTCAATAACAAGAAAAGAGTTATCAGAACAATTAGGAGTAGCTAAGAGAACTATTAGTGCCTATGAAAATGAAAGTATGCGTCCATCGGAGGAAATGGCAGAAAAAATTCTAAGCATCTTAGAAAATAATGAAATTTTCAAAAAAATAAACATTTTCAAATGGAAAATTAAATACGACATGGATGCCCAAGAAATTTCTGAAGAAAAAGAGTTAAGTGAATTTGAATCGCATATAAAAACAATTATTGATGATATAGGATTATCGTCTTATTGGTATAAAAAAGCTACAGTTCCGTTCAAATTATCATTATTTTCCTCACTTAATCAAACAAAGAATGATGGTTTTTATCCTCTCTTTTCTAACATCTCTGAAGATCAGAATAATGTTAATGAGATGAATTTTAACAGTTTGAAAATGTTCAATGATTTATTTCATAAAACAGCGTTATATATTATCGATAATAATGTAAGAATACCCGGAGCTACTAAAAGAAAAGATATCCATGTTGTAAAAATAAAAAATCTGGAAGAAGTTAATGATGAAGAAGAATTCATCGATCTCATTCAAGATTCATAAGGAGAAATAAAATTTGATCTGCGGTATTGACGAGGCTGGTAGAATATAATCTATCTCGGATTATATACCAAAAGGCCCCGTAATTGGTCCTCTTGTGTTATGTGGAGTTTGCTATAAAGAATCCAATTTATCCTATTTAGAGCGGATTGGCGTAAAAGACTCTAAAAAATTAACTGCCAAAAGGAGGAGAATTTTAGCTAAATTAATAAAGGAATCGTGCCATTCATTTAAAATAATTGTCGTTCCTCCCCGAGAAATTGATGAAAGGGAAGAAAAAAGAATTACTCTGAATAAACTCGAGGAATTAAAAATGGCTGAAATTATTAGAGAATTAAAACCTGATACTATCTATATTGACGCAGTTGATGTAAATGAAGAAAGATTTACCCAATCAATCCTAGACCTCTTAAATTATAGCCCAAAAGAAATTATTTCAAAACATAAAGCTGATGACCTATTCCCTATTGTATCTGCGGCTTCAATTATAGCAAAAGATAAAAGAGATGCATTAATTGAGGAATTAAAGGAAAAATATGGAGATTTCGGCTCTGGATATCCCTCAGATTTAAGAACCACAGATTTTCTTCGGGAATATATAAAGAAAAAACAAAAAATACCCCCCTACGCGAGAAAAACATGGGATACAATAAAGAAAATAGTGGATGAAGAATTAGGAAACAAAAAAATAACCGATTTTTTCTAAGTTTATCGTTTTTTCACTAATAAAACAATATGATTTGCTGCGTATTTATGAATGTTAATGCTTTCAATAATTTTATATCCCCTGTTTTCAAGAATTTTCTTTTCTTGGGCATAGATATATTCAGATTTTTGGACACTATCAATAGATTGAGATTTGACTGCTAAAACTAATAATCCTTTCTCGTTTAGATAATAATTACTATTATCTATAGCTATTTCTGCTTGGTTAGGTTGAGAAACATCCTGATAAATTAAATCTATTTTTGAAAATATTGATTTTGCATATTCATCTGGATATCGAGCATCAGCAAAAATGGGAATAACATTTTTCCTTCGAGAGGTATTTTGTATTAACTGCCGAATGCTTCTTTCTGCAAATTCAACACCATAAATTATACCGTTCGTCAGTATATCAGAAAGATGAGAAATAGTAGTGCCAGAAGAAGCTCCTAAATATAAACAGCTTAAATCGTCGGATAGAAAATTATTAATTGGATTTTCCAATATTAGAGCTGCCAGTTTACTCCGAAATGGGTCCCATTCCCTATATTCATTTTCTTTATATTCGAGCAACCGTTCTCCATAAACTCTATTTCCTTTATCTCTGTTTCTTGTATAAAGTCTCAATTTTTCTTTGGATCCAGATGTGAAAACATTGCAAAATTTAGGATGATTTTTTATTTCAATTTGTGACATGCTTTATCACCTTATCTTCTCTTTTTTGGCTTCTTTTTCTTTCCTTTAACAGGCTCTTCCTTTTTAGGTGGATTTGGATATTTAATTTCGATTTCGTTTATTTTAGATTCAATTTCTTTTGCTAGCTTATCTCCTATGAATTCACCGTTAAAATAATCGAGTTTAGCAGCAACTCCAATTTTCCCTGCGACTATTCGAGCAATTTTTCCACGATGATATGATTTTGCTGACCTTATTTGATTCCATTGGAATATTAAACCATGTTTTGGGCGTTTCTCTCCCGTTTTGAGAAAACGATAAAGAGCTTTTTCAGCCCCTAACAATTGTATTCTTGATGCTGGCATAAAAGCCAGTTTTTTCATACTACCTGCTTTGGCGATAAGTTTAGCTCCGATTAATGCTCCGATAATAGCATTTATGTTGGGGGCAATCTTTTCCATTATATCTGCTAGATTAATTTCTAAATCTTGTCTATACGAGTCTATAGAGATTATTTGATTTGCATAATCTTTAACCATTCCTAAATCAAAATCCGCTCCCATTGAATCTGAAGCAAATTTCTGCAAAATTCGAATTTTTTTCTCTCCAAGTTCAAAATGTTTTATTAGATTTTCGTAAGTATATCTCTCCCTTGCTCCTAAAGTAGAAACCATTTTTGCTAAAAGAATGTTATCTTCAATAATCTTATCGGTTAATTCTGGAAAATATAAACCATACCATTCTCTGAGTTGACTTGAAAATAAACTTATAGATTTTTTAAGTATATCTAGAGTACCAATGATCTGAATAATTAAATTATCAGAATGACCACTTTCTTCTCTTACTTTTTTCTTGGTTAATTCCTCGTTGATTATTTTATATTGTGCGAGAATTTCATCTTTCCTTTTAATTATTCCTATGTTTTTTAATTGAGTTTCTAAATTGAGACGAAAATTTTTAAGTTCAAGTGAATCACTTTCTAAAAGTATACCATATCCTAATTGTTTTGTTAGTGTATGTAATTGTTTATTATCAAATACAAACTCTTCAAATCCAGAATTCTTCAATTCAGATAAAAACTCTTTGTATTTACTCTGAATGATACCTTTATCAATATCAATATAGAATTGAATAATTTTCTGGGTATCATTTTCAAAATCAATAAAATTCAAAATGGTTCCAGTTTCATCAAAAGCGAAAATCCCAACTAAAGTATCTGCTATATATGACTTCATTTTTATGAGAAAAACAGAGATATTTTTTCGTCATTAATAATTATTATAAAATTATAATCATTATTTTCTTAAAAAATGCTTGAAATAAATCTCTCTGGGTTAAAGCTAAAATCTCCTCTTATTTTAGCTTCTGGAATTCTAGGTGTATCCTATTCTTCAATGAAGAGAATATTCAATGCCGGGGCTGGGGCAGTAACTTCTAAATCGATTGGACCTAGAGCAAGAAAAGGTTATAAAAACCCTTCTATCTTAGAGATTTATCCCGGTACTTTTATAAATGCTGTTGGTCTTGGAAATCCTGGAATTGATAATTTCTTATCTGAAATTAAAGAAATAAAAGAAAATAAAATCCCCCTTATAGTTAGTGTGTTTGGAGATACAAACCAATCATATTTAAATGTTGCTACTAAAGCAGAACAGGCAGGTGCCGATGCTATTGAGATTAATATATCTTGTCCACACGCAGAGGTATCATCGATAGGAATAGACAAAGATCTAACTTATTCCCTAGTTAAAACTCTAAAAGAAAAATTAGAAGTCCCGCTTTTTGTTAAGTTAAACCCTAACGTTACAAGTATAGGGGAAATAGCTTTAGCAGCGGAAAAGGGTGGTGCTGATGGAGTCGTTGCGATAAATACTCTAAGTGCTATGGTAATTGATATAAACACTAAAAGACCAATATTAGCTCATGGAAGTGGGGGTCTATCTGGAAGGGCGATTCATCCAATTGCCATTAAAAAAGTATATGATCTTTATCAATTATTAAAAATTCCAATTATTGGATGCGGAGGCATCTCTACTTGGAAAGAAGTAGTCGAATTTATATTGGCGGGTGCTTCTGCTGTTCAAATTGGGACTGCACTTTATAGGGGTGTCGAGATCATTACTGAAATTAATAATTCCTTACTCAATTTTCTAAAGATTAACGGATATAAATCTATATCTGAATTAATTGGATTATCACATGAATTTAAAACTCAGGAGGTACCTGATTTTGACTGAAAACATAATAAGAACAGTCATTATAACAAAATCAACAGATGAATGTAAAGACATTAAAACATTATCATTCAATATGAAAGAGGAGAACACAAACTACATTCCACCAAAACCTGGGCAATTTGTTATGATTTGGGTTCCTGGTGTTGATGAAATCCCTATGTCTATATCTGATTGTGATATAAATGGAAATTGGAGTATTACAGTAAAAAATATTGGTGAATGTACCAATGCGATTTATAACCTAAAAGAGGGTGATTTTATTGGCGTCAGAGGACCTTTAGGTAATTGGTTTGAACTTCCGGAAGAAAAATCTAAAAACATATTTTTAATCGGGGGAGGAATAGGTATGGCTCCTCTTCGTTTTCTTACCCAAGAGTTGTATAAACATAAATTTTCCTTTATTCTAATTCAAGGTGCAAAAATCAAAAGCGAATTAATGTTTACAACTCAATTTCAAATGTTAGACAAGAATTCTACCGATATTTTTTATTGTACTGAAGATGGGAGTTATGGAACCGAAGGCATTGTAACTCTAGCTTTTGAAAGAATTTTGGAAACTTACTCAAAAAGGCTACATTCAAATGCAATAACTTATACTTGTGGTCCTGAAAAAATGATATATTCTATCTACGAAATATGTGAGAAATGGAATATAGAACTTCATGCTAGTCTGGAGCGAATAATGAGATGTGGGTGTGGGCTGTGTGGATTGTGTGCAATCGATCCTTTAGGTTTATTAGTTTGTAAAGACGGACCTGTATTTAAGACTGAATCCTTAAAGAAGATGGAAGATTTTGGAAAATATAAAAGAGATTTTACCGGTAGGAAAGTAAAATTGTAAAAACCTAATTATTTTTTGAATATCACTTGACATGGCTTCTGAAAAAACTGAATTTCCTGAAAAAATTGAAAAAATCTCTAGGGAAATAATCAAATTCCTAATTCAGAATCCACAGACTTCTCGGAAAAGAATTACTAATATAAAAGGTAAAATAGGAAAAAAATTCAACTTTAAAAAAGTTATTAAGAATGCTACAATCTTAGATTATGCTACTCCAGATGAGAAAGAAATTATTCTTCCAATCCTGAAAAGGAGATCTACTAGAACCTTATCAGGTGTCTCTGTTATAGCTATAATGACGAAACCACTTCCATGTCCAGGAACATGCATTTACTGTCCCGGACAGAATTCACAACCCGGTGAAAAGGTAGCCCAATCTTACACTGGTCGAGAACCCGCAGCCATGAGATCTATCCATAATAATTATGACCCTTATCAACAAGTACAGAGCAGAATCAGAGATTTGGAGGTCATCGGTCATACTGTAGACAAAATTGAGCTTATTTGTATGGGAGGTACCTTTTTATCTACAGATCTCAATTATCAACAAGAATTCATTAAGGGTGCTCTTGAAGGGATTATTGAACAGAGAGTTAAGAGCTTAGAGGAAGCTAAAAAGCTTGCTGAAACTTCTAAAAGAAGAGTTATAGGAATTACTGTTGAAACTAGACCAGATTATTGTAAAGAGGAACATGTAGACAGAATGCTTAAATATGGAACAACTCGAGTTGAACTTGGCATACAAACAGTCTATGATGATGTTTATGATTTGGTTAAAAGAGGTCATACCTCTATTGATAGCATTGAAGCAATTAGAATTGCTAAAGATGCGGGTTTAAAAATAAATGCTCATATAATGCCCAATCTGCCTGGTTCTGATTATTCTAAAGATTTAGAATTATTTGATACATTATTTTCTAACTCCAATTATCGGCCAGATATGCTAAAGATTTATCCAACTTTAGTAATACATGGGACAGAATTGTATAATTGGTGGAAAGAAGGCAAATATTCTCCTTACTTAGATGAAGAATTAATAGATTTAATCGCAAAGGTTAAAACTAATCTTCCACCTTATGTTAGGATTCAAAGAATTATGAGAGATATTCCCGCAACTTTAATTGAAGCTGGTTGCAAAAACAGCAATTTAAGGCAAATAGTGCAAGAAAGATTAAGAGAAATAGAAGATACATGTAAATGTATAAGATGTAGGGAGTATGGGATCAGGAAGAAAAAGGAAATTATCGATGAGCGCTCTCTCGACGAAATTAAATTATATCGACTAGATTATGAAGCATCCGAAGGACAAGAAATTTTCTTGTCTTACGAGAATCAGAAAGAAGGATATTTGGTAGGTTATTTACGCTTACGACAACCCTCTGAATCTGCTCATAGACCTGAATTAAATGATGGAAGGACCTTGATCGTAAGGGAAATTAAAGTTGTTGGCGAATTAGTACCAAGGGATATGAAGCCAAATCGATTTTCTCAAATCCAGCATCGAGGATTTGGAAAGATGTTAATGCAAAATGCTGAGAAAATCTCATTCGAAGAATTCAATGCAAAAAAATTAGCCGTGATTAGCGGTATAGGTGCTAGAGATTGGTTCTATGAAATGGGATATAATTTAGATGGGGTATATGTTTCTAAATCTTTTGAATAATTAAGATTTCTAAATTCCTAGAGTATTGAATAGTCTGAACTTGAAAAGTTATTAACTTACATTTAAAAAATTATGTTTTTTTATAAGTTAATATACAAAAAGTTACATTATATTTTTGTGTCTAAAAAATAGGGTTATGGGTAAAAAATGACATCAACAACAAAAAAAACTTCTCAACAAACAATTTCGATAAGTCCTAAACTTAAAGAACGAATTGAAAAATATGTCACGGCAAACCAACAGAAATTTCCAAAAGATAATAGGTTTAAAAGTATTTCTGCTTTTTATACCAGCGTGATGGAAAAGGTATTGGATAGTTTTGAAAAAGGTAAAACTCTTGATGATTTTGAAAGCTTTGTGGATAGTGATATTAAAGATTTTTTCGAGAAAATCTCCTTTAATGGGCTTATTCCGTATTACGAGGATGCAATTATAGCCAATAGATACCAAACTACTACTCTTGAAAGAAATCCTTTTTTCTACTTCACACTGAGAAGGTTCTATACATCAAGAATGGACCCCTATGATATTAAGAGCATACAATCCGTGTTCGATAGAGTTAGAAATTATATTCTTTCAAATAATCTTACTAAAGAATTCAGGTTAGATATTTTCTCTGGAAAAGGTGAAAAAAATCTAACGGCGGTTTTTGAACAAGCAGGTTTACATCAAAATTTATGTTTTGAGAATTTCAAATTTTCGGCAGCACTTTTCGGCTTATTAGGCGCAAAAATTACTAATTATCTATATTCCAGAAAAAATAATTATTGTAGATTTGATCTAAAAACTACAGATTTATTTTATCGAAAAGAGCTTTTAAAAAGAGAAAGGATCAAGCTAATGGAAGATAACTTATCCCATTTTATAAATTATAATAGAATAGTAGAAGATAAAGACTTTTTCCTATGGATGAAGATAGCGAGAGATAAGAATGCTTTCATATCGTTTACTAATGATGAAACTAAACAAGAATGGGTAAACTTAATAGAAAGCGAAATTGAACAATTTGGGGATGAAGATGATTATCATCTTAATATACTAAGGCTTTTTCAGAGACTTCATTGGATCGAAATTGAAAATGAGAAAGAATTGTTATTCCGAATTATACTACCCACATCTACAGACCAAAGTAATATCGATTATTTATTAGAAACCCTTTCAAAAAAGGTAGAAATTATAATAAACAATGGTAAATATCAATTAAAAAAAAGGAAATGAAAGGCTAAAAAGATTAGATCTCATCCCTCAATTATCCTGTTTTGTTAATACCTGGTTTTTGCCTTTATGTCCTTAAAGATTCCCGTCTTTCCCCTTGATTTTATTGTCTAAATATAATTCATGACTATGAATATTTAAAGTAATATATTAGTCATTAAAAACATGAAATTTTAAAAATGTACACTAAAAAAAGATTTTTAAAGAAAATTAGAATAGAAACATAATATTGGATAATATGTATTTTGTAAAGTAAATAATATTAAAGAAAATTTATATTTAGCTTATGTGAATTAAAAACATGGTAGATTTTATCTACTAAATATTTAATAATTAAGTAAAATGTTTATAATTATGTCATCAAAGAAGTTCCTGTCAACAAAAAAAACAGCACAACAAACTATTTCTATTAGTCCTGCGCTTAAAGATTGGATAACAAGGTATGTCCGAGTAAATCACCAAAAAAATCAGAAAGATGATCGATATAAAAGTGTTTCAGCTTTCTATAATTATGTCATGGAAAAAACCCTGAGTCTATATAAAAAGGGAAAGACTCTGGACGATATTGAAAGAATTGAGGATAAAAAAATTAAAGATTTCTTTGATCGTTTTACATTTAAAGCTACAATTCCACTTTATGAAATGGTAATAGAGGATCACAAGTATTCGCCCTTTTCATTTGAATTTAATACCCGTTTTCTATTATTGTATTTAGATATGTTTAGGAGAGAAGTAAAATCACATAATTTTGAAGATGTCGACATTTTCTTCGAAAGGATAAGAAGTCGATATGCAAAGACTACAGTATCAAAAGAAATGAGATTAGACTTGTCTCTAGGTAATGATAGAGAACCTGCCAGGGGAATTTTAGAGTTTATCGGAAAATACAAGAATCTCCATTTTGAAAATTGTAAGTTTTTCGCTGCGGTTTTCGGTATCCTTGGAGTGCGAATTACTGATTTCATTTATTCACCAGATGATTATTATTGTCGATTAGAACTCCTTGAAACTGATCTTTTGTTTAACAGAGAAGATCTTGCAAAGAAAGAGAGACTGAAACTAATAGAAGAGAATGTAGAGTACATAATTAATTACGATAGGTTGCTCGAAGAAAAGGATATGTACCTGTGGGTGAAATTAGCTGACGATAATGAAGTATTTCTATCTTTCAAAAATCAAACCGCATTTAATAAATGGATTAAAACTATCGAGGTTCAATTGCAAAAATTTGGGAAGAAAGAAGAATTTTTAGAAAAAATATTATTATTCTTTAATAAACTTCATTGGATTGGAATTGAGAATAGGAAACACCTTTCTTTTCGAATTGAACAAGTAATAGAAGAAACTAAAGAACAGAAACAGTATCTAATTAATTATCTTTCAAAATTTTCAAAAATCTCAGAAATGGAGGGAATTTATTACTTGAAATAGAATTTATTTATAGGTAACTTAAATTAGGATAAAATAGATCTGTATTTCCACTTAACATTATACCCCAAACTTTTTTTAAAAATGATTATATCTAAAATTCTTGAGAAATTACTTTTTATGTGATTTATTATGGAAGAGTTTGATTATGAAAAGCTGGGGCTCAAATGCGGATTAGAGATTCATCAGCAACTTGATACAGATACTAAATTGTTTTGTCGGTGTCCTTCAAAGCTTCAAGGTACAAGAGAACCAGATTTTACTGTAAATCGGAAAATGCGCCCTGTACTCTCAGAACTTGGTGTTTATGATGAAGCAATGATTACAGAATACCAGAAAGGAATGGGAATTACATATGAAGGTTACAATGATGTCGTTTGTACATACGAGCTAGATGATACGCCCCCGTTTTCCTGCAACGATGAGGCCAGAAGGGTTGCTCTACAAATTGCACTGCTCCTTAATGCTAATATCATCGAAGAAATGCATGTAGTTAGAAAAAATTACCTAGACGGAAGTGTTCCTTGTGGTTTTCAACGCACTATGATTCTAGGCACAGATGGTTTTATCACCTTAGACAGCGGAAAAAAGATTCGAATCGATATATTAAGTTTAGAAGAAGAAGCAGCCAGAAGAATTAAAACAGAGAATAAAACAAACTTTTTCCGGTTAGACAGATTAGGAATACCTTTAGTTGAAGTTACCACTAAACCCGATATTAGCACACCTGATGAATGTCGAGAATGTGCAGAAAGAATAGGTTTGTTATTGTGGTCAACTAACGTAAAGAAAATACTTGGCTCTGTTAGACAAGATATTAATGTAAGTATTAAATCAGGAACGAGAATTGAAATAAAAGGAGTGCAGAAACTTGGATGGATTCCTGTTTTAATTAATCATGAGATTTCTAGACAACTTAAACTCCTTGAATTAAAAGGGGAACTTGAAAAGAGAAAGCTGGATGAAAAAAATGCTAATCAGAAGCCAATTGATTTAACTCAAACTTTATCTAAAACTAAATCGAAGTTTTTAACCAAAGGTATTAAATCAGGAAAAAAATTATACGGTATTACCTTCAGTGGTTTTAAGGGTATCTTTGGAAAAGTATTAATGGAGGATTATAGGTTTGGTACGGAAGTGAGTAGTAAAGTAAAATTAATTTCTGGATTAAAAGGAATAATTCATTCTGATGAGGATCTAAACAATTACAATTTTTCTAATGAAGATATTAAGAAAATAGAAGAAAAACTGGATGCAAAAGAAGAAGATTGCTTTGTTTTAGTTTTAGGCTCCATGATAGAAGTAAATAAAGCAATGGATGTCATTACGAAAAGAGTAAAATATGCCTTTAAGGGTGTTCCTCCTGAAACTAGAAAAGCTCTTGAAAATGGAAATACAGAATTTTTACGAGAACTACACGGGGGAGCAAGATTGTATCCTGACACCGATACGGAAGCGATTTTCAATCCTGAAGAAGATATTGCTGAAATAAAAAATAATCTTCCAGAATATCCATGGATTGTTATAAAGCAGTATTCTAAGAAATATAAAACCGAAGAAAGATTAATAAAAGATCTTATTTTTACTGGAAGGTTAAAATTATTTGACGATTTGATAAAATTACATCCAGAGAATTCCTCATTGATCCTTAACACATTATTAGAAACTACAACCGCTCTTAGAAGAGAAGGGAAGAACATCGATAACATAGCTGATAAAGATTTTATTGAGATATTTGATCTATTGAAAAAAAAGGAAATCAGTAAAGAAGCAATCGAAGATATTATGAACCTTAAGGCAGATTATACAGATCTTTCTATTAACCAAATAAGAAAGAAGCTAAATATTGAAAGTATCTCCGTTGATGACCTTAAAAATTTGATTATTGAAATTGTAAATAAGAATTCTACTTTAATAAAAGAAAAAGGAATTAGAGCAAAAGGACCATTAATGGGAGAAATTATGAAAAAAGTGCGAGGTAAAATAGATGGTGCCATTGTTTCTAAGGAAATAGATAATGCTTTAAAAGAAATAATAGGGAAGTGAAATGAATGAGTGAAAATTTAAAGGGATATAAAGGAGAGGGGAAAGAACTTTTAGAAAAGTATAAAGTAAATATTTGGGATATAATTCAAATTAAAACCGCAAAAACCAGTTATGAAGGGATAATTTTACCCAGAAGTGAATATTCTGTTGCGAATTATATAAACCTTAAGTTAGAAAATAATTATAATGTTGGAATTAAAGTTACCGAAATCAAGGAAATAAAAAAGATTGGAAAAAGAGAAGCTTCATATAAAATTCCTGAGAAAGAATTTCCAAAAAATAAGGCTCTTCCTAATGTAACTCTTTTAGGAACTGGTGGAACTGTTGCTTCACGATTAGATTATACCACTGGGGGAGTAATCCCATCCTTTACACCTGGAGAATTATTTAGTTCTGTTCCAGAGTTGGCTGAAATATGCAACCTTGATTGTGAAATGGTATTTGAAATCTTATCCGAAAATATGAAACATGAATACTGGCAGAAATTGGCCAAAAAAGTCGAGGAAGCAGCTAATTCCGGCATTGAGGGGATTATGATTGGTCATGGTACAGACACTATGTCTTTTACTAGCGCAGCTTTGTCCTTCATGCTCAAAGATTTATCAATTCCCGTAGTGTTGGTAGGGAGTCAAAGAAGCTCTGACAGGCCTTCTTCCGATGCTGCTTTAAACTTAATTAACGCAGCTGTCGTAGCTAGCTCTGATATCGCTGAAGTAGTGGTTTCAATGATGGGATCATCTTCTCATACCTATGCTTTAATTCATCGAGGAACATTAGTAAGAAAAATGCATTCTTCTGTTAGACACACATTCAGAACCATAGATAGCATTCCTTTAGGAATGGTTCGAAATAGAAAAACCAAAATGTTTACCCAAGATTATAGAAAAAGATCAAAATCAGAAACGAAGGCAATTACAGAATTCGAAAATAAAATCACTCTAATCTATTCATATCCTGAAATAGATAATGAATTGATCGATTTTTTCATTGATAAAGGGTATAAAGGGATAGTTCTAGCCGGAACGGGATTAGGACATGTACCTACAACTCTTTATGATTCAATAAAAAGAGCAATTCAGGAAGGAATAACCATTCTTATGACTACTCAAACTCTACATGGTTATGTGGGTATGAATGTGTATTCGACTGGAAGAGAACTACAAAACATGGGTGTTATACCCGGTAGAAACCTGTTACCGGAAGTTGGTTATGTTAAATTAGGTTGGGTATTAGGACAGACAAGCAATCCTGAAGAAATTAAAAAATTACTTCTACAAAATATCGCAGGTGAATTTGTAGCTAGAGAACTACCTATTGCTTTTAATTATAATATTGATGAACTTCTCAAAAATAAAAAACTCTAAAATCTCTTCTCTTAATAGATACAACAGTAAAACCTTTATTCATATCCTTTACATCACTTCTTAGCGAAAATGATAAAAAATTTATAGTTAAAATAATTTAAAATTATATCCACAAAATATCGTGAAGTTTTATGGGAAAACGAATACTTGCTCAGCGAAAAGGTCGAGGATCTTTACCATTTCGATCACCCTCACATCGCCATATAGGTGCTGTAAAATATCGTCCATTTTTAGAAGGACAAAATGAATTCACATTTAAAGTAATTGAATTACTGCACTCTCCTGGTAGAGGTGCGCCTGTGGCATTAATAAAATACAATGATGATAAAAAATCTCTATGGCTTCCTCCCGAAGGTATTTTTGAAGGTGAAGAATTCATCCAATCTAATTCCCAAACTGAGATTAAAGTAGGGAATATCTTACCCTTAAAAGATATACCACTTGGAACTTTAGTATTTAATGTTGAATCAGCTCCTCAAGATGGAGGAAAATTCGCGAGATCCTCTGGAGTTTCGGCAATTGTAAGAAATAGAACCGGAAATAAAGTAGAACTTCTATTCCGTTCGAAAAGAACAAAATGGATCCATGAAAAATGCTTAGCAACTATCGGTGTGGTCGCTGGTGGAGGTCGTACAGATAAACCTTTCCTTAAAGCGGGGAACAAGTATCATTACAATAAATCCAAAGCAAAGAAATGGCCCGTCGTTCGCGGTGTTGCTATGAATGCTGTATCTCATCCTTATGGAGGCGGCGCAAAACAAAGTCCACATAAATCAACCACAACTTCAAGAAATAGACCTCCTGGACGTAAAGTAGGACAAATTGCGGCTAGGAGAACAGGACATCAAAATTAAAATCTCTATTCTAAATTTAATACAACAATCTATTGAAGCTTTAATTCATTTTAGTGCGAAAAATAGAGCATCTAAGATCTTATAAAGCTAAATCTAAAAGTTATTTAAAAATTAGAAAATATTACTTTTTAGCCCTAATCTTATTTAAAAAAAGAATAACAGAATAATTAGTTTGCATTAAAATTGAAACTAATATGTTGTAAAAACTCCTTATATCTTGAGCGAAGTGTTACTTCTGTCACCCCGATAACTCTTGAAATGTCCTTCTGGCTTATTTTTTGGTTTTTTAGCTTGGAAATCAAATAAATCGATCCTGCACACAAACCTTTTGGATCCTTGCCGCAAATTGATGTATTTGCTATGAAGTTCTTTAAAACTTTAATTGCCTCCTTCTCTATCTGAATATCAAGCCCTAAATCTGCACAATACCTTGGAATTAACGCAACCGGATCGATATGTGGTGATTTTAAGTTGAGCTCACGTACTAAAATTTTATAGCACTTCTTCACAATGTTATCATTAATCGATGCCTCGTCTAATATCTCCTGCAAGGTTATTGGAACTCTCTCCTGCTTGCATACATAATACGCGCACGCTGCAATCATCCCATTAATAGACCTTCCCCGTAAAAGGTTTTTCTTAAATACCTCTTTATAAAGACGGACTGCTGCCTTCTTCACACGCTCAGGAAAATTTAAATTGCCACCAATTCTCTTTAACTCAGTTATGGCTATAAGCATATTTCTTTTTTCCCATGATAAATGCGTGTTCCATTTAGCTGCCCTCCTTAAATCAGGATTCTTGATCATCTTCCTATCAATGATAGTACTCAACCCAATATCCGGCATTAAAATAGAAATAGGACAGCCTGTCCGTTCTTTTTTATCCTTCTCCGACTTTGAATAGGCTCTTATACCACTATGAGAAATATCTACTTCTTTCTCACCTACAACTAAACCACACTGCTGACACACTGTCTCCCCTCTCTGGTGGATAGAGATTGTACCCCCGCCACATTCCGGACAAAAATTCGATTGTGGAATTACCTCAACGACCATGTCTTTTTACCTTTTCCCAAATCTTATGTTTAATTTGTATTTTTGTTAATTTTTTACACACACTTTCAATGAAAAATCCTTTTGTACTCATAAAGGTGTAAAAAGTTATTCTTTGTTATAACAATAGATCCCTAATTCATATATAAATCTTTTCGTTATAAAAATTCCTTTATATATGCAAATTTTTCAAAATTTTTGTTCAAATTTGTTATAATATTTATATGGGTTATAATGTAAAAAAGTATGAAATATCTTTTATTGAAATGACATAATATCAGCATAATACATATTTTGGGTAAAAATCCATAATAAGAAAGAATTGAAGTACGATTTGGGGGTACAAATGAGGTATAGCTAATTTTTTATTACAAAAATGTAAAAGAGAGAGTTATTTTTCGGATACAATTAACGACAAAAAACGACGTAAATCAAATATTCCGCAATTTTGACAAAAATATGGTTTGTGGTAAAAAAATATAAATACGAATTTTTTGTGAAAATTTGTAATCAATGGAAGTTAAACCAGTTTAGATCTTTATATAATCAATTTATTTTTTATATCATCCTTATAACAGCACAATTGATATTAGAAAATACATGAATCAAAGATATTATGAGAAAATCGATTTAAACATAATTTCGCATTGAAATCCACATTCTTATACATTACATCTAAAAAAAATTTAGTTAACTATTATTTTTATCCATAATGACATCTCGCAAATATTATCTAATAAAAAAACATTAAATACAAGTTCTTTTATTAAGTTTTCAACAAAAACTAACACATTCATTTAGTGGTCAAAAAACTTTGAAGCCAGAGGAGCCAGAGAACCCATCTGATAAAATTATTGGTAATCCAGATGACATGGATTTAATTAAAATTGATTATAATTCCTTTGAGAAGACGGAAGATATGAAAAGATATGAGGATGAAACTGGCAAATACTCGGTATGGCGGGGCATTGTAACGGAAGGATTTAAAAAGTGGCAACGAGGAGAAAAAATCTATCATCGAGAAAAAGAACGAATTTCACTCTATGTTTCCGATGAAACCAAAGCAAAATGGATAGAATATACCAAAAGTGATGGCACTACCATTTCGAAGTTGATAAGGGAAGCGGTTGAGTCATTTATTGAAAATCAAGAGAATCATAGTAATCATAATTTATCGATGTTCGATCCTCAAACGATTTCCACTATTTCTCATACATTAAAAGAACCGTTAACTTCAATTAAAGGTTATTCGCAATTGCTTATTGAAAATTACCGAGAAAAATTGAATGATCAAGTTTTAGAGACGGTAAAAAATATATTTGAGCAGAGTATTCTTCTCGAAAAGAAAATTATTAACATATTAGATAATATTAAAGTAGAACCTGAGCATGAAGTTTTACTAATTGAAGATGACCTTGCAACTATTCGACTTATTAAAAACTATTTTGAAAGTAAAGGCTATAAATGTAAAGGAGTTGTTAGTGGTTCGAAAGGATTGGAAGAATTAGGAAATGCTATTCCAAAACTGATATTATTAGATATAATTTTACCAGATTTGAGTGGATACGATATCTGTATAAATATAAAATCTGATAATGAATATAAAAATATCCCTGTTTTTTTCTTAACTGCTATAGCGGGTTCTGAAGTACAGAAAAACTTAGAGGAAACTAAAGCCGATGGGTATATCTTAAAACCTTTTAATTTTTCTGACTTCGAAGTTATCTTCGATATTTTAAAAAAGAAGAGAAAAAAAGAAAAATAAATTTCTAGATATTTGAAGACTCATACTAAATTCTCGAATATTCACCATTTCACTAACATATATAGGCTATTTTAGGGATAACACAATAATATAAATATTCTTGAGTAAGATATATAAAATGATAAAAAACTACACAATATTGTAAACAACTATTTAATGAACTGCAAATTTTATAAAAAAAGGAATTATCTACAACAATGGTTATCAATTTTAAATAAATAGTATACAAAAATATTAATAACAGAAATTTTACCTAATTATATAGAAATATTACTCAAAGAAGAAAGAGGGGGAAAGGATATTTCAAAAGAGAAAAAAAACTCCAATAACAATGATTCTAAAGATCTAGAAAATGATTATGAAAAATTAAGTTTCACCGATGAAGAAATAACGAACTTAAAGGTGGGGAGCAAACAATTTGAGGAGTTAAGGAAATTATACGAAGATCAGACTCATAAATACGCCGAATGGCGTGGTACTATAACCGAAGGGTTTAAAAAGTGGTTAAAAGGAGAAAAAATCTATGACAGAGATAAAGAACGAATCTCTCTCTATGTATCAGAAGATACTAAAACAAAATGGGAAGATTTTAAGGATTCAAATAAATATTCGACAATATCCGCATTAATCAGAGATAGTGTTGATTATTACATTGAACAAAAATCCGATTTTTTAAGTGGAGGATTACAGGGGATGCCTGAAAAGACCATCTCCAACATATCTCATGCCTTAAAGGAGCCGTTGACAACTATAAAAGGCTTCAGTCAACTTCTTCTGGAGAATTACAAAGATGAATTAGATTCTGAAGTATTATCGACAATAAAGAACATTTTTGATCAGTCTATGTTGCTTGAGAATAAAATTATTAATATTCTTGATAACATTAAAACAGAAGACGTTGAACATCAGTATGATATCCTCCTGATTGAAGATGACCTTGTCACGATTAGGTTATTAACGAGTTACTTCGAAAGTAAGGGCATTAAATGTAAGGGAGTGGTTAGTGGTACCAAAGGTTTAGAGGAAATAAGAGGTGGTGCCCCCAAATTAATACTTTTAGACATAATTCTACCTGATATATCCGGATATGAAATCTGTAAAATGATAAAAGATCATAGTAAATATAAAGAAGTGCCTGTATTCTTGTTGACAGCTATTCCTGGTTCTGAAGTTGAAAAGAAAATTGCTGAAACGAAAGCAGATGGTTACATCTTAAAACCATTTGATTTTTCAGATTTCGAAATATTATTCCAATACATTTAGGATCCCAAGTTAAAACTTTTTTATTTAATTGACCCTAAATAAACATAGGTTTTTTTCTGTCGGTTTTTTTTAAGAATCTTATAACGGGTATATCCATCCAACAATTCCATTCCATTATTATTAACTATTAAAGGTTCGATGGAACTCCCTCGTAATACCGATTCTTCCATCTCTTCAGCCCTCAAAGTTAATTCTTCTAAAAAATTATAACCATCTTTTTGATAATTCATTAAGTTAGATCTAAGTTTAATATCATCCAAATTTATGATTACTAATTTAAATTTCATATTGGGTACGAGATTTAACCATTCAGTAGTCCATGTTTGGTCGGGAAATTCCTCATGATCACGTTGCCATTCTTTTCCAATCCATTTTAACAAAAATGGCTTCAAATTGTTTTTGTTTTTTACTAAGTAATATGTGAAGTTGCCGAGTTTTTTATATATAAATATCTTTCTCATCAAGGAATAATAACGGGCTATGAGGGAATCGAACCCCCGACCGTCAGGTTAAGAGCCTGCTGCGCTACCTGCCTGCGCTAATAGCCCAAATAATATGTCCAATGAAAATGCGCAGATGGAGGGACTCGAACCCCCGAGCGCTCCCGCGCACTGGCTTGCTTGAATGCATTAGATACTCAAGGCCAGCGTCTTACCAGCTAGGCTACATCTGCTGATTTAAAATTATTTTGTATTTTTATTTTAAAATATTGTAGTTCTATTAAAATAGATTATATACAGCAAAATAAATGTTTTTTCATTTTTTTCTTTATATCTTTAGAGCTCTCCCGTCGTTTTAAGAAAAATATAAATTTTATGATACATTGAATCCTACTTGAGATGATAAAAATATGAGTGGATCAAAAGATTTTCGTTATCTGATACCTGAAAGTTTATTTCAAGAAATTACCCAAAAGAGCGCAGAAGAGCATCCTATGATTTGTCACGGGTGGCTCTTTGCAGAGCGTAAAGAAAACTTCGGTATTTGCACTAAATTTATTATGAATACAGATTTACGTAAGACTAAAGCTCACGTTAAGCCAAGAAGCTGGATGAGATATAAAAAATCAAAGATTTATAATATGCGGAAATTTAAAGAGGAGCTTGGTGTGGACATTGTGTGGCAATGGCACTCTCATCCTAGTGGTAATGAGAAGCTACACGCTATTGACAAGAGGATATTGAAGTATTTATCAAACGGGGTTATGATAATCGTGATCCCATCAGTTCCAGGGAAAGAACCAGAACAAAAAGCACATCTGGTTGGGTGGTACTATGACAAACGGTATACCAAAAAGCCAATCATAGAAAAAATGGTTTTTGAAATAATTTCCGAATAAACAATATTCTTTTTCTTTTATTTTTTTTGATAAGATGCATGAAATCATATTTTATAATAAAATATTAAAATTTTAAATCGTTATATATACTTACAACTCTACGCTCGGGAAATTAAACGAAGCTCAGATCATCAATCCTTTAGATTGCTGAAAGAAAGTCGCTTAGCCTGGTAGAGCGCTGGATTGCTAATCCAGTGTCCATCGGATACGTGGGTTCGAAAAGAAACGCATTTCGCATATTCTTGAAATTCCCACCCTGAGCGCTTAAATATTTCGATATATTCAAATCTTCAAGATCAATTTGAAAAATCATCTAACCTTCTTTCTTTACGTTTAATAGAATTTGTTAAAAGATCATAAAATAAATTATACTTTTGTGGTAATTTTATGCCTAAATTTTGGAAAAACTCAGTAGCAAATAAGTCCGACATCAAACGATATTCTAAATAAAAATAACTCAAAGGATGTGGACAAACAAAATTACTGGTAAAACGTCAATTTCATATAAAACTGCTGTTGCATCAAAAAGTCAGATTTCAAAATTCCTTTCTATAGTGAAGCCCAAAAAGTGGCAATTTAATTGGGAAAGAATAGGTCATAGACTGAAATTAGTCGGTTCAAATTTTAAAGAAGCACTCAAATATAATAAAGAGAAAACCCTAAGCAATTTTGCTAAAGATGCCTTAAAGGACTTAGAATAGTTATATATCATCTAAATTCTATATTTAAAAAAATATTAAAATATTGAATGATTATATTATTTCTCTGTGTATTGAGTATATGAGTGTTAACATGGGCCAGTGGTCTAGCGGTTATAACAGTAGTTAATTTCTAAAATGTAACAAAGACGTCTCGCTTACACCGAGAAGGTCGGGAGTTCAAAAAGAAATAATAATTCATTATTTCTTGAGAACCTCTCCTGGCCCACCATTACACTTCTCTAATTGAATAATTGTCTAATTCTTTTGGGCCGTAAAGCACTAAATTTACAATTTTCTAGATATGTTCCAATATGAGAAATTATACCTGGGGCGTTAGAATCCTCCTTTAGTAATACCATATTTTCTAAAAATCCGAATCTTTTAACCGTTATAATGTCTCGGAAGTGACCTTTTCTAGTTATTGCTTTTTTAAATTGCCCTTTTGTCTCTCCGCTTAAAAAAACAGCTTCAAGGTTTTCGTCTAAAATCTTTTTAAATAAGTCTAGGGTAATTGGAGCGAGCTCTCCTTGCACTTTTAAGTTTTCTTTGTCGGTTTTAAGAATCTTTACATAAACAGGAAAATGATCTATAAAATCATAAGCTTCAATTATTTGCTTTAAAGATTTTTCCTTTCCGTGGCATAACTGTTCTCTAAGTGTATGTAAATTTAATAAAACTTCAACTTTGGGGTTCATAAAAGCACAATCGACAAATAATCCAAAACCAACTTTCCCTACATCAGTAAAATTACCCTGATAAATTGCACCTTCATCAATGTCTTTAAACTCCTTAATGTTCCCTATTTCTTTTTTCAAGATATTATACATGAAAACTTCTTCAGGACCACTGATTGAAACTTCGAATCTTTTATCGAAATCTCGTAATTTTTTTATTTCTAAAGAGGTATCAGGAAATCCTTTAACACGTTCTTTTAGATATTTTAAATACCTCAGATACACGTCTTCTTTCCGCCCAGCCTTAGGGATATTATAAATTTGGTCAAATAGAACAAGCGTTTTTACCATGATGAACACAAAATAGTTGGAAACATATGGAATTTAAGTATTTTAATATATGAGAAGTAAAATACTTTTCTCATCTCATTCAGATTCAGTTTTTTTGTTTCTAAAAAGACTTAAATTCTAATATTATTATTTTTCAATGTAACCAAAAACAGATTAATTGAAAGATGAAAAAAGTATGGAAGAACAAAGATTTCACTCATTAGTCGAAGCTCTAAGAGAGCAGGAAGGAGTTGAAGAAATTTTCCTTTTAAATAGTGAAGGTGAAATAGTTCACAAGTCAGGGGATTTTCAATTAACTAGTGAAGAAGCAAAACTGATTCTTACTGCCTGGAAGACAAAAGAACCCGCTCTTATATTTCAGGGTCATCGATTCGCAGTTTTAAAAAATGACGATATCCAACTTGCTGCTAGAAATGTAGTTGGGGGAAAAGGAAATATTGTGGGTTCAATTACGAGGGAAGGAGATTATCTCGTCGCTCACACTAGAGATGAAGGATTGATAATTTTAGAATGGTCAATTTTCATTAATAAAGTCGCTTGGTCATAATTTCCCTAAAAAATAGGATAGATTATTTAAACCTATTCTATAATGTTTTTTCATTAAAATTTTCCCCTTTTTTTAAATTATTTGAACAAAATATTTATGGCATAATTTATTACTACTTGTTAACTAAGTAAGTTAAAAAAATAAAAAAATAATATAAATACAACAAAGTAGTTAGATAAATAAAATCTTTCAGGATTTTATTTGAATATTTAAATGCGTAAAGGAGGTTAAAGAAAAATGTTTCAACAAGCAGGACGGGGATATGATATGGCTATTACCCAGTTTTCACCTGAAGGGAGACTTTTCCAAGTTGAATATGCCATAGAAGCAGTTCGTCGTGGGACAACTGCTGTCGTATGTAGGAATAATCAATCTGTTGCGTTTGCCGTTGAGAAAAAAAGTTCTGAGCTTCAAGAAGTTATTGGCTCGGAAAAAATTTTTAAGATTGACGACCATATTGGAGTCGCAATCTCAGGGTTGACAGCTGACGCTCGTGTGTTAATCGACCGAGCCAGAATACAAGCCCAGGTTAATCTGTTAAATTATGATGAAAAAATATCTGTGAAGGATAGCACGCTAAATATTTGCGAGTATAAACAAGTATTTACCCAGAATGCAGGAGTGCGTCCATTCGGAGTTTCATTTCTAATTGCAGGTATTGACGCAGACGGGCCTAAACTTTACTTAACGGATCCCAGTGGTGCTTTTTGGAACTACTTCGCGTTTGCAATTGGTGCTAACGCAACTGAAGCAAGAGCTTATCTTGAAGAACATTATAATGAAGATATGAGCGATGAAGAATTGAAATTATTGCCCTTAAAAACTTTAAGTGAATTAATGGGCGATACCTTAAATAAGACCACGTGTGATGTAGCTTTTATATTAAAAGAAGATATGACTTTTAAGTTATTAAGTTTGGATGAAAAGGAAGAGTTGTTAAATAAGATTTCAACTTCCTAAAATTAAATATCAAAATCAAGGTTATAGCTCTTTATATTTATCAATTATCGCAAAGGCAAAAGAAAGAATAGGGTAGAAATCAAGGATAATTAAGTTATCGTTAAAGGGAGTTATATTATGATCGATCGACCAACTGACCGAGCAAGAATTGATTTAGGCGGGTATATCATCGGAAAGATTGAGAAATCTGGTAGACGTTTTGAAATGTTATTGGATCCAGAGAAAGCTTGGGAAGCCAAGAAATTAATTCGGGAAGAAATCGAAAATCGTCTAAAAGAGGGAAAGGATAAATCAAGATTAAGCGTTGACGAAATATTGAACAGTAATAAGATCGATCTGGAACTAATTTTTGAAAGTTTTACGGTATTTGAAGACTTACGGAGAGGAAAAAAAGCAACAGATGGTGATATGGAAGTTGTTTTTGATACAACAGATGGTAGAAGAATCGCGGGACATATCTTAATCGATGGAGAAATGCATTGGACTCAAACTCAAAGAGAAGAGGAGAGAAGTAAGAAATTGAAGCAAATTATTACGATTATTAGTAAAAATGCGATTAATCCTCAGAATAAGAAACCTCATCCCTATCAAAGAATAGAAAAGGCAATCGAAGAAGGTAATGTTAAAATTGATTTAATGAGGAACGCTGAAGAACAAGTTGATGATGTACTCAAAAGTATTCGATCTATCATTCCTATTCGCATGGAACAAGTGGAGATGGCAATAAAACTACCTTCAGCTTTTACCGCAAAGGGTTATAATATCGTAGCTCAATTAGCCCAAATTAAGAAAGAAGAATGGCAATCAGATGGCTCTTGGGTTTCTGTTGTTAGTTTACCTGCAGGACTTCAAATGGAATTAATTGATAAATTAAATAAACTCACGCATGGGAGAGTTCAAACCAAATTTTTAAAATCCTGACCTAAAAACATCTAATTACTTCTCATTATGTTATTTTTTTGCAACAGTTAGGTAAAATAAAGTAAAAAAAGAGTGTGAGTAATAATGGAGAATGAAACAGATAATGAATCAGATAATGAATCCATCGAATTAGACTCAGAAGATGAGGAATATGAAGAATTTGCTGACGATGAAGGTTCAAGAGAGGTTGTTGTACCTGGTGAAATCTTGACAGAAGATACAAAAACCTATTTACCGGGAAGAGGAACAATATATAATAATGATAGAACGAAAATTATGTCATTAAATATTGGTTTAAAACAAATCACCAAGAACTATATTAATGTAATACCTCTAAGGGGTTTTTACACCCCTAGACCAGGTGATAAAGTTATAGCTCTTGTGGTAGATAAAAATCCTGTGAAATACAAGTGTGATATCAACGCAAAAGATTTTGGGACTCTTAAACCCAAAAACACAATAAAGAAAGATAAATCAAGATCTTTCAGAGGAAGTGGAGGGAGTAGAGGAAGAGGAGGCGGAGGCGGCTATAGTCAAGAAGAAGTAAATACTAGTAAATACAAAATAGGAGATATCTTAATAGTAAAAATCCTATCAGCTGATCGAATCAACAAGCCTGAACTAACAACAGTCGGAAAATACTTAGGGATAAGGAATAATGGGATTGTGATTTCAATTGATCCACCAAAGATCCCGAGAGTTATTGGTCGTAGTGGTTCGATGATTAAAATGTTAAAGAATTTAACGAAAACTAATATATTTGTTACCCAAAATGGACGTATTTGGATCAAAGGGGAAGACCTTGCTCATGAAAGACTTTTGATAGAATCAATACATAAGATAGAAGATGAAGCGCACACTGTGGGTTTAACAGATCGAATAAAAGAATTTATTATGAATGAAAAAAAAATTAGAGGTTTAGAATAAATGCCATTAGTAATAAAAGATGAATATCCTGAGAAACTCTTCCGTAAAGATGGAAAAAGGCTCGATGGGAGAGACTTAGACGAATTAAGACCCATCAAGATGGAAGTTGGTGTAATTAAAAATGCAGATGGTTCTGCGTATTTAGAATGGGGGAATAACAAAGTTTATGCAGCAGTTTATGGACCAAGAGAAGTCCATCCTCATCACTTATCTAAACCAGATCGAGGGATTCTAAGAGTATTTTATAGGATGGCTACTTTTTCCGTTTTTGACCGAAAAAGACCAGCTCCTGGACGTAGAGAGAAAGAAATATCTATGATTGTATCAGATTGCTTAGAACCAATTCTATTTCTCGAACTATATCCGGGTACCAGCTTTGAAGTTTTCATTGAAGTAATGGATGCGGATGGCGGAACTAGATGTGCAAGCACTACCGTAGCAGCCTTAGCTTTAGCTGATGCGGGAATACCCATGAAAAGTTTGGTCTCAGCAATAGCTGTAGGTAAGATTGATGGAAAAAGAGTGGTGGATCTTTCTGGAATTGAGGATAAAGCCGGTGAAGCAGATTTTCCAATCGCTATTACATGGTATAACGAAGAAATTTCGCTATTACAATTTGATGGGGATATGGATTTAGATGAAATGAATGATTTCTTAGAAAAAGCAAAGGTAGCCTTAAGTAAAATACATCAAATACAATTGGACACACTAAAAAGTAAATATCTTCTCGCGCAAGGAGAATTAACAAATGAAAAAGAAATAGAGGGTGAGAACTAATAATGATGGATGTCAAACGTATTGTCTCGAGAATTGAAAAAAATTATATTACTTCGAACTTGAGAAAAGAAGAACGGATTGATGGACGAGGACTCTGGGAGTACCGAAAGTTTGAAGTTAAAAGTGATATTATTGCCTCAGCTGAAGGTTCTGCTGATGTGACATTAGGAGATACAAGGATAATTACCGGTTTAAAATACGAAGTCGGTGAACCTTTTCCAGATCTTCCAAATGAAGGTGTTTGCACTATAATGGCGGAGTTACTTCCATTAGCATCCCCATTGTTTGAAAGAGGACCTCCAGATGAACAATCAATAGAATTAGCACGAGTTGTTGATCGAGGAATCAGGCATGCAGATTGTGTTCAAACTAAAAAACTTTGTATTAAAGAGAAGGAAGCAGTTTATATACTTTTTGTTGATATGTACGTATTAAATCATAACGGGAATTTAATTGATGCTGGAGCTGTAAGTGCGTTGACTACATTACTTTCTGCACACATTCCTGAAGGGATAATTGGGGATAATGGTCTAGAATGGACAGGTAAATATCTAAAAGGAAAGGATATAGTTAATGAGTTGCCATTAGCATTAACTTATGGAAAAATTGATGATATAATTTTTCTCGATCCTATGTTACCTGAAGAATTAGTATGTGACGGGAGAATGTCAATATCGGTCACAAAAGATAAAATAACTTCAATTCAAAAGAGTGGAACTGCTACATTTTCAATTGATGAGATTAAAATGCTCGGTAAAAAATCAATTGAAATTGGCCAACAATTAAGAAAACAGTTAAATCTATCCCAGTATCAATCTTCTAATAAATAAAATAATTTTATTCCTATTTTTTTGTATTTTTTTTTTGGAAATAATTTTTTTAAGAAAGTTGTTTCGAATTAATATAGTCAGATTAAATGCTTTATTATCAACTTCTAAATAATCATCAATAATCTGGTTTCAATCTATAAGGAATGACATCTTACTCGACATTTAAGTCAACAAGAATTTAGTTTGATCTTTTAGATCTTTAATATAATTGTTTAATTTGTGTTTATTTATAAATTTCCTTTAAATGAGATGATTCTTTAAGGTAGAATATATAAAATATCTTGGAAACATATTAAACTGTTTAGAAAAATTTATAGTTTATTCAATATTTAAAATTACATCAATTATTAAAAATAAACTTTGATTAAATTGGGAAAAACAAAAAAAGTCGGTCCAACGGGAAAGTACGGGGCACGATTTGGGAGCACTTTGCGTAAAAGAACTCGCTTAATTTTAGAAAAGATGAAAGGCGATTCTAGATGTCCTAAATGTCTGACTAAAGGAACCACACATAGAATTTCAACAGGAATTTGGCATTGTAAAAAATGCGATGCACGATTCACTGGTGGAGCCTATTACATTGAAACCCCTCGTGGTGCTGAATCTTTCCGAATCAGTAAACGCAGGCAAAGAGAATTAGAAGCAATTGAAGAATAATGAGTCAAAACAGAATTTTTTCAATTTCATCATCTATAGAGTTAAAATTTAATAATTCTGAGACACGAGATAGATCTTATAACTCATTTATTCCAGATATAAAAAAATTACAAACTAATCGTTCTAAAGTTTTGATGGAGAAAAAAAATTCTAAAATTCTTATTTTTAAGATTGAGAGTAATGACATCACAGCTTTTAGAGCATCAGTTAATGAGGTTATAAACTTTGGGAAAATAGTTGATAATGTTGTAAGAATATCAGAAATTTCTTAAGAAAATAAATACTATCTACAATAATATAATAAATACTGAAAATAGGGAAAAGAAAATATGACAATTAATCTTGATGATTTAGATGAAGAACAGAAAAATAAAATCCAAAATCTGGCTAATTTACAACAAACTTATGAAATTATTGAAACCCAGCGAAGGCAAACAGAATCTCATCTAAGAGAAACAGAATTTGCTATTGAAGAATTGGAAAAAGTGACTTCTGAGGATACAACAGTATATAAATCCTTAGGTGGAATTCTTGTATTGAGTGATAAGAATAAGTTACTTGATGAGAAAAAAAGTCTTAAAGTAACTCTTGAAATGAGATTGAAAACATTAGACCAGAAAAAATCAAGATTGGAAAATCAAATAAAAACATTAACTAGTTCAATTCAGAGTGATCTTCAAAATAAAGACGACTAGCCAACTTTATGTTAAATTTCAAATATGAAGATTTTTTATCCTATTTGAAAGGTAAAAAGATCCTCATTACAACTCATGATCTAGTAGATATTGACGGTCTTGCTTCATGTTTTGCATTAAAGTTTTTTTTAACTGAGTATTTTTACAAACCAACTATCTCTATATTTTTTTCAGAATTATCGAAACCTACTAGAAACTACATGGTTAAATTTTCTGAGAAATTCCCTGAATTTATTTTTACCTACAGCAATAATGTTAAACTGTCTAATTATGATGTGTGTTTAATAATTGATGCAAATGAAGTTAACCAAATAGGATTAACCACGAAAAATAATACTTCACAATTAAGTATACCTTATATTATTATAGATCATCATCACTTCAATAAAGATAACTTGAATAATGAAAATTTGGGATTGTTAAATTTAATTAATGATAATTTTTCTTCCACTGCTGAAATAATTTTGAATTTATGTCAGCAATATTCTCAAAAATTACCTACCCCTTATAAATATCTAATTACCACCGCAATTTTAACTGATTCTGGCTTTTTTAATTATGGAAACAATAATACCATAAAAAATGTAAGTGATTTATTAGATAAAGATTTAGATATTCAAGACGTTAGATTATTATTGAATAAAGAAATCGATATTTCTGAAAGAATAGCACAGATTAAAGGATTACAGAGAGTAGAATTAATCCGAGAAGGAAATTATTTAATTGGGATTTCAAATGTCAGTAGTTTTGGGGCAAAGGTTGCAAGTACTCTCCTTAAAATTGGTTTTGATATCAGTATTATCCATTCAATAGAAAAAGAACAGAAAATAATTAATGGTAGAGTTAAAAAAACTATATGTATTAAAACGGGGTTACACATTGGGAAAATATTTGAAGAAATATCCAAGAAATTTGGGGGAAGTGGGGGCGGACATGATGGTGCTGCCGCATTAACCGTTGATATGGATTCAGAAGTGATACTGAAAAAAATTATTGAAAAAATAATAGAAGTGTTACGATCTAAAATTTAATTTAATAAAAGATTATTATAATTCAAAATTTAAAATCGATTTACTTTAAGCATGGATTTAATAAGATTCGAAAATTTCTTTTACCGTTATAAAGGAAATGAGGAATATGCCTTAAATAATATTAATTTAAAAATAGAAAAAGAAGATAATTTCATATTACTCTGTGGAGAAACAGGATCTGGAAAAACAACATTAATTAAATGCATGAACGGGTTAATCCCGCAATTTTATTCGGGTTTTTATAAAGGGAGTGTGTTTATAAATGAAAAAAACACAGTTGATACATCAATTGCTAATTTATCGACGGAAGTTGGTATAGTTTTTCAAAATCCGGAGAACCAGTTAATTGCTATGAATGTAGAACACGAAATCGCATTTGGGTTAGAAAATCTTGGCATACCTCGCAAAGAAATAGCTCAAAAAATAGAAGAAAGTGCTTCATTAACTGAAATTGAACATCTCCTTGATAAAGCACCATTTGAATTAAGTGGTGGGGAACAACAACGTGTAGCAATTGCTTCAATATTAGTACTAGAACCAAAAATATTGATCTTAGATGAACCCACAGCATTATTAGATCCCAAAATGGCAAGGAAGATTATTCGTCTCTTAAAAGAGATTCAATTAGAAAGAAAAATTACAATTTTGATAAGCGAACATCGACTAGATTTGTTACTCCCGTTCGCTGATCAAATGATCTTGATGAAAAATGGGAGAGTTATTGAACATAATTCTCTTGAAATGGTTATTAATGGAGAAAACTTCCAGAATTTAAATCTTAACAAACCAATAATTTATTCCATTTTCATGAAATTAAAGGAAGAAAATTTGTTTGAAGGAAAGATTCCCACCTCTATTCCAGAGGCGGTGAATTCCTTAAAAAGTGTATTAAAATAATTGGTGAGATAGATAAGTCCTGAATTACCCTTGATAATGATTAAAGATGTAGTGTATACTTACCCAAATGGCACTACGGCATTGAAAGAAATTAATTTAAACATTTATCAAGGAGAATTAGTTGGTATAATGGGTAAAAACGGAGCAGGTAAGACAACCCTTATTCGAACTTTAAATGGATTAATAAGACCAACGCAAGGTAATATCTATATTAATAACAACAATATTAAGAACACTACTATTGCATCATTATCAAAAGAGGTAGGACTTATATTTCAGAATGCTTCTCATCAACTTTTTGCAAACACTTTAGAGGACGAAATTAAATTTTCCTTGAAAAGTTTTAATTTAAGTAAGGAAGAGAGTCAAAAAAAAACAAATGAGATTTTACACCAGTTTAATCTTGAGAAATATAAAAATAGATCTCCCCTGAATCTATCTGGAGGGGAATCAAAAAAATTAGCTATTGCATCGATATTTTGTAGAGATCCAGATATTTTAATATTTGATGAACCGACTTTAGGTCAAGATGCTAAAGAAATTGATTTCTTTTTAAGATTAATCAAAAAAGAAAGAGAGTATAACAAAACTATAATAATTATCACCCACAATGTTGAATTTGCGTTTGAATATATACCTAGGACAATTTTAATGGCAGAGGGGAAAATAATTGCTGATGGACCGACACAAAAAGTATTAAAAAATAAGAAGTTAGTGGAGGATTCTTCATTAGTATTGCCCCAATCCCAACAACTATCCTTAGCATTAGAATCAGAGGGATTTCAAAACACGGATACTTTACTTTCTAAGTCTGATGCAACACTATATTTAATGCAATTTTTTAAGAACGCTATTAGGAGGAATCAGGGGGAATAAATAGTATGTCTTTAGAATTTCTTAACGCCTTTAAATTTATGAGAAAAGAATCATTTTTACATAATTTAGATCCTCGGGCTAAATTAATTCTTGCGATAACTTATACAATTATAGCATTATTATTCAATCAAATCATTCCATTATTCTTAATTTTCTTAAGCTTAATTCCACTCATAATCATTGGAAAGATTTTTAGACAGTGGATTAAAAGTATTCGAGGATTATCCTTTTTGGTCATTTTTATAGTAGTTTTAAATACGTTGTTTATTTCGTTATCTTTTGCAATTGCGATGATACTGAGAATTTTCATTATGATTTCAGCATTTTCAATCTTTTTCTTAACAGTAGATCCAAATAATTTAGCTCTTTCTTTAATATCTATGAAATTGCCTTATGAATTTGCCTTCTCTTTTTCCTTAGCCTTTAGATTTGTTCCAACCATCGCAAAAGAAGCCCAAAATATAATGGATGCTCAACAAAGTAGAGGGTACGAAATGCAAGAAAAAGGACTTATTAACCAAATTAAAAATCTTTTTCCATTATTAATTCCATTAATCATATGCTCAATTAGAAGAGCCTTTAACGTAGCTGAAGCTCTAGAATCAAGAGCATTTGGAAGTAAAAAAGAACGTTCATATTATTACACAATTAAATATTCTGTCAAAGACTGGATTTTTACGCTCTATTTGTTATTATTTCTTACATTTTTTATTATATTAAAAATTCAATTTAATTTAATGCCTGAATTCTTTTCATGGAGTTTACCGTTGTGATTGTAAAAGATTTTAACATTGAACACATAGGTTTAAAATATTATGTTGGGATTTCTCAAATAAGAATCGAATTAAATCAATTTTTAAAATCTTATAACTTACCTAATGAAGAAGAAGCGCTAAATTATTTGTTTAAAATAATAGAGGACGTTCAAAATAAAAATAAAGAATTGATAATACAAGTTTTCAAGGATAAATATGTTTTAAACCAAGATCATATTTTTATCGCATGTTATTATCTACAAAAAGCAATATTTCATGAAACCCTAATATCTAAAAAGAAAAATATTGAATTACTATTATATTTATCAACATATAGGCAAATAGGTAAGGGTATAAAATCGTTTGGTGTTGATACTTCTGACTTAAAGAAGGGCACATTTCTAATCTGTATTATCTCACCGATTAACAACCTCACCAAGATTAATAATGATATTTTAGAAATTCTTAATGCAACAGAGTTAGACATATCTATCAATGATTTAACAGATGAGAAGATCAAAGAAATACTAAAGTTTTATGAGATGTCTAAACCACAAATCAAATCTGTATTAAATTCTTATGGGATTAAAAATATCAATATAGAAAATCCAAATAACAACTTAAATGATATATCAGTGGCAATATTTGACTTAATATGTGAGAAAATGGCGCTGTTGAGTTTGGAAAAAATATAATTAGGCATATCAAACTTAATCTACTTTATGGACAATATCATTCTTTTGCAAAAAAGATACACTACTAAAATTACCTAAAATTTCTATCCTAATTACTTTATCGGGATTCTCAAGATCAACTTTATTATGTATTCCCGCAGCAATTCGTTCGATAAGAGTATCTCTTTCTATTTTCTCATGCTTTCTCCGCTTTAATTCAATTTTAAAAGAATCTTGTTCTTTGATAAATGTGTTACAATGATGATGTATCAAATTTACCAATATTTTGGTATTTGTTTCACATACAAAATCTATAGGGATAATTTTCAGTATATATTGGAAAAAGTGGGATTTTTCTTTCAATAGCTTTCGAATTTTTCGAGTAACTAATTTGGCATTTATCTCAGTTAACGCAGTTAATAACCCGGGAAATGTCAATGTTGAGATTATTGGATAGGTATCACCACATATTAATAGAGTAAACCATAACTCTGTACTGGCATTTGTCTCATTATATCTTGACGTAGAAATTAATAAATTGAAATTTTTTATTTATATCACTTTCTTTATTTTGACAAAAACTCTAAAATCTCTTCTTTAGGGATCTTCCCAATTCTTAAAAACTTTGGTACAGGTGTTGAACAGTCAATAATGGTAGTTGAAAGTTGAGATTGAGACTTACCCCCATCAATAATTAAATCAATTGGACTTAGTATTTTCTTTGCTACTTCGTCCCCACTAATACAGGGAGGTTCCCCTGAATAGTTTGCTGAAGTTCCTATTATAATCCCTAAGAAGCCTTGAGATTTTAAAATATTTAATATTTCCGCAATAATTTCATTCTCAGGAACTCGCAATCCAATTGTATCTTTGTATGCAGTAACTTCGGGTGGTATTATACATTGGTCTTTCTTTCTTAATATTAGTGTCAATTGACCTGGCCAATATTTTTTTGCCAATCTAAGAGCTAAATCGTTAAATTCAGCAATCTTTAAAGCCTCTTCAATATCGGAAGCTAAAAGTAAGAATCCTTTAGATTTATCTCGAAACTTTATATCATACAATCTGTTGATAACATTTAAATTTAACGGGTTACCTCCAATACCATAAACGGAATTAGTAGGGAAGGCAATTATTTTCCCCTCTATTATATTTTCAACAGCAACCTCTAAATAGAAGGCTACTTCTCTCAAATCTTTCCCAGCAAGCTTTACTAAAAATCCCATGAATATTAGCTAAGTTTGTTCAATATTTAAATTCATTAAATTGAAAAAAATCAATATTAATTATAAATTTGTTTTATTAGACTATAATTTGCGATAACAAACCACTCAGAAATCAATTTTTAAATTGATAATATTTATTTACAATAATAAGTGTAGTTTAAAAGATTTGTAATTATTTTGGATATTGGTCTTGACAACTTAATTCTACGGTTATTCGTTCCCAATTATGATCCAATTGTTCTTGAAGTTCTATCAAATCTTTTTCAGAAATTTGTGAGAATCGTTTCTGTTTGGAAAGATAATCGATTAATGGAGCTCTCCTAGAAGCATCTGTCAACGATTTACTTTTTTTCGATAATGTCATTATACCATTTTCAACCTCAAACAATATCCACGAACCTGATTTTACTGCCAATCGTGCAACTTCAATTGCATTTTCAGAATTGAATCCCCATCCCGGAGGGCAAGGAGCTAAAATATGAATATATTTACAGCCTTTAATTGATTTTGCTTTTTTAAATTTATCATATAAATCAAGTGGTTCGCTAATACTGCAGGTTGCAACATAAGGTATCTCATGGGCTGCTAAAATAGCTGGAAGGTTCTTCTTAAACCTATCTTTTCCAAGAGTTGTAGTTGTAGTAATTGCTCCGTGAGGTGTGCTTGAAGACCGCTGAATTCCAGTGTTCATATATGCCTCGTTATCATAACAGCAATAAATTATATTTGTATTTCTTTCTGCTGCTCCGCTTAGACCTTGAATACCTATGTCTGCTGTGCCTCCATCTCCCGCAAATACTAATGTAGTTATTTCTTCCCATCCTCTATTTGGGAACTTATATGCTTTCGCATCGAATGCAGCTTTCATTCCAGTAGCTGCAGCTGCCCCTGCCGCAAATGCCATATTGGTAAATGGGAAATTTGGAGCTGTTTTAGGCCATAACCCAATAACAACATTTAAGCATGACGCAGGGGTTACAAGAGCGGTATTAGGACCTAAAGCTTTCATTGCCCATCTAAGTGCAATCTCAAGACCACAACCCGCACAGCAAGAGTTACCCGGGAGAAAAAACTCCTCTTGACATGAATCTAACGCTTCTTTTAATTTTACCATCTTTTACTCAACCTCCAATAATCCATCCCAGAGAGTTCCATGAAGTATATCTTTCGGAAGCTCTCCGGTTTCATTTAATTTAACTAACATTTTTAATTGGTTTTTTTGGTGCTCCACGGAAACCTCTCTTCCACCTAATCCATTAATGATTGGCAATACCTTCGCAGTTTCCTTAATACCATGTAAAGCAGCTTTGACTTCACAACTAACTGGACCTCCTGTTTGAGATCCAAATGCAGTTGCTCTATCAATAATCCCTATTAAATCAACCTTTTTAACAACATTTATGATGTCTTCAACAGGAAAAGGACGAAAATGTCTCAACTTTACCATCCCTACCTTGTAACCTTCTTCTCGTACTTCATCAATAGCTTGTTCCATTTGTAATGCGAGATCACCATAAGCCATAACCGCTACATCAGCGTCATTTATTTTATACTCTTGAATTAATCCATTCCCATAATTTCTCCCAAAAACTTTTTCAAACTCTTTAGTGGCATTTCTAATTTTTTCTTTTGCTTGAATGTGAGCATCATGAATTTTCATTCTAAATTCATAATAAAAGCCTGAGGGCATAATCAAATTTCCGAACATCATTGGTCTTTTAGGATCCATCCATATATGAGGCCATCCCTCTTCCGCTGGTAAGGAAGGCAAATATTCATTAACAAGATCTTGGTCTTCTATGATTACTGGTTTTGAAGTGTGAGACAGAATAAAACCCCCATAGGCAATAAATTTTGGAAGCAATATCTCGTGATCTTCACACACTTTGTACGACATCAATATTTCATCATAAATTTCTTGATGAGAGGCACAAAATGAACTCATCCATCCTGTGTCTCGTTGACTTAATACATCAGTAAAATCCGCCCAAATGTTCCAAGGAGGTGCTGGACCTCTTGAAGCAATCGCAACAACAATTGGAAGTCTCGCTCCAGCAGCCCAGTGAATCATTTCATGGGCATAAAATATACCTTGACCAGAGGTAGCAGTGAATGTTCTCGTCCCCGCTTTACTAGCACCTATAACCGCGGCAAAAACGCTATGCTCGGATTCGACCTTAATAAATTGAGTTCCCGGCATTTCTCTATTATCCGCAAATTCAGATAATTTTTCTACAACAGTTGTTTGAGGGGTTATTGGATATGCACTGATTACTTGAACTCGTGCTGATTTTGCAGCATAAGCTGCCGCTACATTTCCTTTAATTATTTTAGTTTCTCTTTCTTGAATAAAATCTTGTTGGGTTTCAACCATCGTTTAAATCACACTCTCTAATCATTTCAATTGAATTTGATGGACATTCTTTAGCACAGATTCCGCAACCTTTACAGTATTCAAGCTCAATTTCAAATGTACCATCTTCTTTCCTTTTAACAACCCCTTCAGGGCAATACATCCAACAAATACCACATTGATTACATCCTTCCTTGATTATGGGTCTAAAAGTTCTCCAATCACCTGTTGAGCCGATACTCCCTTCTATAGGTAATGAAATGGGGATTGGGGGTAATTCTTTCCAATTTTTATATTCTTGAACTTTAGGACGTTCCTTTACTGATTTATTAATTTTTTTCCAATTTTTTGATTTAGATTTTGACATATTAACTCTCTCTAACTGTCTCATAAGCATCTTTAGCGACGCTCATATTCTTTTCTACTCTACTATCTCCAAATTCTTTTTTGATAACTTTTTCCATAATTTTTAAATCATAATACCCAGTGACTTTACCGAAAGCCCCTAACATAGGAATGTTTAAAATAGGACCACTAGAATGCATAAATTCTCTTTTAATGCAAATACCTGTAGCATCAACAATAAAAATCTTTATATTTTTTGGTAATCCATTAGTATCTATTGGATTAGGGCTATTTACAATGAGTGTAACTCCCTCCTTTATAGTGTCCTTAATTCTTGGTACATCCAATAGTGATACATCAAATAATAGAAAGTAATCAGGATTTACTACACTATCATAAGTTTTAATTGGTTTTTTCATTGAAATTTTTGCAAATGCTTGTATTGGGGCACCTCTTCTTTCTGCTCCGATGATGGGAATAGCTATTGTATCTTTAAAACCTTTTTCAAATGCCATTTCTGCCAATAATTGACTTGCTGTTATACAAGTTTGACCCCCTCTACAATGCATTGAAATTTCCACAATTTTTTCATCGTTCGACAATTTTTTTTCAGCTTCCTACGGTTTTTCTGGAGTAAACTATACTTATTTCATTATTTCTTTAAAAATAGAGATCAATAAAAAATTTTCGAAATAAATTTATAATCTGTAGGGTTTTTATGGTAATATTTCATTTACCCGAATATTTTAACCCAAAAGGAACAAAAATGATGGTAATTTTATTTAATAATCAGACTAACTTTTAACTTATAGATACATCAGAAGTAGTCACTATGACACAAGAAGAATTTTCAATCAAATGTCCTGCTTGTGAACAAGGAATTATTGTTATCAGCAAAACTATGTATGATTTGCCGGATAAGGACAAAATGCTCATTTTGAAATTTGAATGTGATAAATGTAGTTTTTTCAAAAATGATATTATCCCTCTTACGACAAATATGGATTCTGGGGTAATGACTCTTGAAATTACAAATGAAGCAGATCTCAAATCAAAAATATACCGCTCTCCTATGGGGAAATTGGAAATCCCTGAGCTTGAGCTAGAGGTAGAACCAGGTCCGAGAGCAGATTTCTACTACACTAATGTAGAAGGCATACTACTTCGTTTTGAAAATGCAGTTTCAATTTATAGGAACAATCTCGAGGAAGATGATCAACAAATTGTTGAAATTGAGAAACTTCAAAATGATCTGAAAAAGGCAATGAAAGGAAAATTAAAATTTACTTTAATAATTACTGATACTCAAGGAGGGAGTTATATAATTCCACAGGATAAATCAAAATACACATTTGAAAAATTAATGAAAAACGATTTAGAATAAATATAAAAAATGATTTTATCATAATGTTTTATTAAATTAAATCAACTCTGAAATATTGTGAAAGTGATGGGAGATCAAATAAAAAGAATTGGAATCTTAACCGGTGGTGGGGATTGTCCAGGTTTGAATTCAGTAATCTATGGAATTATGCTCAAAGCTTATGACGCGGGTATTGAATGTATTGGGATTTTAAAAGGTTGGAAAGGTTTTATTGAAAACCTTACCATACCCTTGAACATAGCTGACCATGATGACCTACATACTGTGGGTGGGACCATTCTATATACAAGTAGAACAAATCCTTTCAAAACAAATTCATCAAAAGAACAGGTCGCCAAGGATCTAGCTAGTAAATTTGAAGAACTTGGAATTGATGCTTTAGTTGCAATAGGGGGCGATGACACACTCGGGGTTGCTGATGCTTTATATAAATATGCCGATGCAAAAGTGGTAGGCGTGCCAAAAACCATTGATAATGACTTAAAAGGAACACATTATACGTTTGGATTTTGGAGTGCTGTTCAATTGGCATCAAATTCAATGGATAATTTAACAACAACAGCAAGATCTCACCAAAGAGTCTTTGTTGTGGAAATTATGGGTCGAGATGCAGGATTTCTTACAATGTATAGTGGTATATCTGCTGGAGCCGATATTATTTTGATCCCTGAAACTCCATTTGACTTAGAGAAAGATATTATTGAAGTGTTAAAAAATCGAGTAAAATCAGGTTATAAACACCATATAATTGCAGTTTCAGAGGGTGCTTATCCCGAAGCTGAATCGTTAAAAAACGATTTTAAAACGATTTCACAAGATACTATTAATAAATTACCCAAAGATACGTTTGGAAATCCTTTACTTACTCATTTGAAAATCTCGCAAATAATTGTAGAAGAATTGAATTTAAGAGATGACCTAAAACAAGAATTCAATAAGAATGGAGTAGATTATGAGTGTAGAAGTGTTATTCTTGGTCATACTATGAGAGCTGGAACACCAAACTCATTCGATAGAATTTTAGGATTAAGATTTGGATTAGCAGCTATGAAGTTAATAATAGAATCTAAATTTGGGAATATGGTCTCACTTCAAGGCAATAAAATGGAAACAGTTCCTCTCTCAGAAGGAGTAAAAAAGAAATATATTACCCCCGATAATGATAAAATGGAATTAAGAGATTTGCTAGTGAAAATTAGGTATCTCTCTAAACAAAAGTAAGACTAATCTTCTCACACTCTAGCCAAAATGTTTTTCTTCTTCGGCATCTGAGTCTAATGCATCTTGCTCTACGTCACGACCTAACCATTTATCACTTAAAATCTCTTTATAATACTCATGCTGGATTATCAAATTCATGATTTCAGTTGTACCCGTCCATATTTCACCTAATCTCGCATCTCGTAATAACCGTTCAATTGGATAGACCGTAGTATAACCGATACCCCCCATGATCTGCATAGCATTATTAATAACTTTCCAGCAAGCTTTTGTTGAAAACTTCTTTGATTCGGAAACCAATCTTCTCTGTAGAGATGCTGGAGCCTCAGCATCAATACTCTTTGCAGTATTGTAAACCATCGCTCTAACAGCATCTAAAAGTGTAATGCTATCAGAAATTTTAAAGCTGACTCCTTGAAAATTTTTAATAGTTTGCCCAAAAGCTTTTCTTTTAGTGCTATATTTAGTAGCAATCCTAAGACAAGCTCTAGCAAGTCCAATAAAACCAGAAGCGGTAGTTAACCTTTCTGGGACCATCATTTGATAGAAAATCTGTCCTCCCGCACCTTCTTTAAGAAGAATATTCTCTTGGGGGACTTCCACATCCTTAAATCGTATACGTCCCGCTCCTCCCCCACGAGTGCCTAGCAATCCAAAGAGATATTCTACTTTGATATCCTCATTTCTATCTACGATAAATAAACTTAGGGAGTTTCGTGGATCTATATCTGGATTTAAAATTGTTTTTGCATAAACCAATAAGAAATCAGCGCCTTCTGCTCCTACCACAAACCGTTTTTCCCCGTTTAAGATATAATTGTCTCCCTTCTTTTCCGCTGTACAAGTGGCTCCAAAAAAATCAGAACCACCTCTTGGCTCAGTTAAAGCTTCAGCGGTACACTTTTTCCCTTCACACATTGGTTTGAGATATTTTCGTTTCTGGTCTTCTGTCCCAAATTTATTAAGAGCTTCTCCACAAATACTTGGTAATGAAAATAAACATGCCAGAGAACTCCCTAATTCCCCAATTTCTTCTAGAGCAATAACTTCACTCTCCCAATTTAATCCACGACCTCCATATTCTTTGGGGAATCTTACTCCTATTAAATTTTGCTTTGCTAAAGCCTTTAAATACTCAGTAGGGTATTGGATCTCATCTTTATCTAATTTTTTTAATAGTGAGGGAGGAACAGCATTTTTTACAAATTCACGAACCTCTTCTCTAAATTTTCTATTTTCTTCACTCAATAAGTAGTCATACATGTTCTTCACTATTTAGGAATTTAACAAATATACTAAGGTTTGGTAGTATTAATTTTTTTTACAACTTCGTGAAATCTATCTTTCACGAAAATTTTTTTAAAAAAATTTTCTAAAAATTCCCGTTTATTCAAACTTCAATTATAGTTCAACAATTTAATCTATAAATAGTAAAAATCATTATTTAAAACACATTAAAAACCTAAAAATATTATTATATAAAGACAATCTGTTTTAAGGGTTCACAGGTGACTTTATTATACTCACAAAAATTAAACATATATATAATAGCTATCCTAATGCTTTTAAAGTGCTGACTCTTGCCACGTTCATTGACATGCTTGGATCTTTTTTATTATATCCTTTTTATGCACTGTATGTAACCGAGCATTTTGGGGTGGGTATGACTCATGTAGGAATTTTATTTTCAATTTTCTCGGTAGGAAATATATTTGGCGGTATAATCGGAGGTGCATTAGCCGACAAATATGGACGTCGTTTGATGGTCCTGATAGGGTTGATTACAAGCGGAGTTGGAAGTATTTTTCTAGGATTCATCAATGAACTGAATTTATTTTTTATTTTTTCCGCATTATTAGGTTTGGTTGGCGCCTTTGGACGTCCTGCTCGACAAGCGATGGTGGCTGATCTACTTCCTGAGGGAAAACAAGCAGAAGGATTTGGAATACTACGTGTAGCTTTCAATATTTCAGCTACAATCGGACCTATCCTTGGTGGATTTTTAGCCACCCAATCTTATATGTCTTTATTTATCGCAGATGCAGTGAGTAGTATAATTACGGCTATAATCGTATATCTCGTCATTCCGGAAACAAAACCTCAAACACATGATGATAAATCTGAAGAAACAGTAATGAAAACAATTATTGGATACAAAGAGGTGTTAAAGGACGGAACTTTTATTGTATTTATCTCTGTGTCTGCTCTTATGGTATTAGTATATATGCAAATGAATAGTACTTTGTCAGTATTCTTGCGGGATGTTCATGAATTTCCCGTGCAGAATTTTAGCTTATTATTAAGTATGAATGCGCTTATGGTGGTAGTATTTCAATTCTGGATAGCCAGAAAGATTTCAAAATATGCTCCTATGAAGATGATGGCTTTTGGGACTCTTTTTTATATGGTTGGTTTTGGTATGTATGGTTTTGTTGCTGAGTCATATCTGTTTTTCATCGCTATGGCGATTATCACCATAGGCGAGATGATTGTGACACCTGTTGGACAAGCTGCGGCAGCTTCTTTTGCTCCTGAAGATAAACGAGGACGATACATGGCGGTTTACAGTTTCCAGTGGACGATTCCTAATCTTTTTGGGATTCTAGTCGCTGGATTAGTTATGGAAAATCTTGGACCAAACTGGGTGTGGTATTTGGCGGGGATCCTGAGTCTAATTTCAGTTGTAGGTTTTTGGTTACTTAATGTTGCTACAAAAAATCGCTTATTAAAAGAAGAGAAATCTTTGGATGAAGAAGACAAACTAACTACTCTACCTCAAATACAATCTTAAGATATTCATATTTAGAATTAAGTAATTTCAGAACATTTCCTGCAAATAACCTTAAATTTCGGACATGAAGAGGTTTTTCATCTTTTTGTTCTAGGAAGAATTCATGTAGCATATTTCTGGTTGCATCTGGACCATTTTTTTCGAGATATTGCATCCAGTGGATTGAGGTTCTACAGATTTTTTCTAATTCTTCATCAGGATATTCATTTTTATCAAGAATTTTATTATGATACTTATCTAAAGCATTGTTTATCCGTTCTAAGTGATCAGCAATACCTAATGAATAGCGACATAAACTAATTAAATTGGAAGTAATTCTAGAGTTTCTTGTGTTAGTGGCTGCTTCAAATGATTCCCAGACATCATTCCACTCATCTTTATTTCTACCATTTAAACCATTATTAAAGAGCGCAACATTAATTATATCACTTAAATCAACATCATGCCCTCTTTTTAACTTCTTATTAAAAATCTCTTTTAATCTTGTTCCTTCCAGATAGCTTCCAGCACCAAAATCAAGTAATTGATTTAAATTATTTGCAGCACAAAGTGCTTCATATCTAGTTTCCCCTGTATCTGGGTTAACCCATGAAACCCTCTTCTCGAATTCTCCCGTTTCTTTGTTTTTAATCCAACCGCATTCTTTTAGCGCATGGTCTAAAACACTTATCTGAAAGCACCAAAAGTCGATATCATCAGTAAAGCGTTTTCTTCTCCAATCTCGGGATGTGTATTTGCCCAGGTAAAGCTTTAAAGTACCTCGCACCATAGCCTTTTTACCTTCCTTTAAAGCTTTTTTAGCATTGTCACAATATGGATTACTTGAATCATTTGAACAAGCAACAATATGGTTTAGAACATCTCTAGCTTCGGCAGCAACAATATCGCAAGGGATTTTCCCATCAGAGGGATAGGATCTTGAACCTCCATCTACAAACTTTTTAAATAACTCCAAGTCATCATCAGGAATGGTATACCATGAATTGCTGAATAGCAATTTGCTGAATATATAATGCGTAAAACCATTTTCATCCACATTAGTTTTTTTAGTCAAAGGAGAAACATCTCTCAGTTTATCTCCTTTTTGAACAGCATCAGCTTTAGTATCCCAAATTGAAGTCATACGAGATAATATATTGCATGTAATTTTTAAAAATTATTAATTTAAAATATAAAATCAATTAATAAGTATTGATTCTATTGATAATATATGAGTGATTTTTTTAATGTGAAATTATTTACGCCTTGGGATTCACTTAATTCAAAAAATCTAACTCAAGTGAAGCTATTTTCATTACAAAATATTTTCAAATCATTTCCTGTAATAGAACCTCAGTTTTTTGATGATCTTCTCTCAAATTTGTATAAATTCAAACATTATTCATGGACTGAATGTATTAAAAGAATAGTTGGACCTTATGATGAAGATTATGATATCTCTAGCTTTAATTTTATTTGGGGTTATGATGACCAAAATCGGATATATCAATTCCTGTTTCAAAAAATCGAAGAAAAGGAGACGACTCAAGCAATATTGGCAGCTTTAGCACCACCAGAGCTAGGGAAATTATTTAAACAATATAAAGATGAAGCCATATTGCGTACATTGACTTTACTGAATAATCCAAAAAAAATGAAATTTGTAATGGTTTTAGCACCACAAGGAAAATCCATTGCCGAAGAACAACAGTTACTTCAAGTGGGTAAAAAAGATCTGGAAAAATTGAAATTCAATGCCATGCTCAAGCAAATGCCTAACATAAAAGGACAGTGGTTTCCGGAGTATTCACCATGTTGTCCCAGTTGCAATAGGATTATCACAGAGATAAAAGGATTTAATGTTGGTCTTCTTAAATTAAAATGTCCTTATTGTGGGTATCAAACAAAGTAAGGTAAACTTTAATAAGAATTTTTATTCAATAATTCGCTCTATAATTTATTAATAGAACTAATAAATATGGAAGTAATTCAATTTTGTATGTTACAGCTTTAGATTTAGGAACATCAGGGTGTAGAACATTTATTTTCGATTTAGCTGGGACAATTATTGCTAGCGATTACCAAGAATGGGAAAGCTACTTTCCTTCCCCATCATATGTTGAACAAGATGCAAATATCTGGTGGGATTCTATCAAAAAAACAATTGAACGAGCAATTATAAAAAGTGGAATTGATAAAACGGATATTGTAAGCCTTTCTGTAACCAATCAACGTGAAACTATTGTTCCTGTTGATAAAGAGGGTAATCCACTTCATAATGCTTTAGTCTGGCAAGATAGACGTACGATTGATCAAGTAGAATTTATTGAGAAGGTAGTAGGAATCGATAAAATCTATGAAATTACTGGGCTAACAATTGATCCCTATTTTTCAGCGACAAAAATCCTGTGGTTCAAAGATGTAAAACCAGAAATTTACAAAAATACTCATAAATTTCTCCTTGTTTCAGATTTTATTATTCATAAATTAACCGGAAATTTCTATACCGATTTCTCAAATGCATCACGAACGATGCTATTTGATATAAATAAATTGCAATATTCTGATCAAATTGCTTCTGATTTAGGGATTGACTTGGATAAAATGCCAGATGCTTTAGAGAGTGGAGTTGACATCGGAGAAATTAATACTAATGAGACAGTATTTGATAAAAAAACATTAGTTGTAACTGGTGCTGGAGATCAGCAATCTGCAGCATTAGGAGTTGGAGTTGTTTCTCCAGGAGAAATTAAATGCACCACGGGAACGGGGAGCTTTATTTTAGCTTATCAATCACACCCTAAATTTGATCCTGAGAAAAGAGTCTTATGTAGTTGTCATGCCATTCCAGGTGCTTGGGTACAAGAAGCAAGTATTTTTACAACTGGGGCCGTGTTAAGGTGGTTTAGGGATCAAATTGGATATGCAGAATGTGCTGCGGCTCAAGAAGGTCAAGATCCTTATAATTTAATTACTGCTGAAGCAGAAAAATCATCTATTGGTGCGAATGGTTTACTTCTCATTCCCCATTTTGTTGGTTCTGGAGCACCTCATTGGAATCCACTTGCGAAGGGGATTATTTTTGGATTAGCATTAGGACATGAACGTAAGGATCTTTATAGAGCCGTGCTTGAGGGTGTAGCCTTCGAAATACGAAAAAACATTGAAGTTTTCAAAGATTTAGGAATCGAACCAAATGAACTAATGCTAACTGGTGGGGGTTCTCGTTCTGATTTATGGAATCAAATTATTACAGATGTACTAGGAATCACCTGTGTTAGAAATGTTATTGAAGAATCAACCTCCCTAGGAGCTGCAATATTAGCTGCTTCAGGGGCAGGAATATTTCCTGATATAGCAAAAGCAGCAGAAAATTTATGCAAAGTTGATAAAAAATGGATTCCCAATGATGATCGACACAAATTCTACCAAAAATATTATGACTTCTCTTATGAAATATATGAAGTGCTAAATAGCAAAAATCTATACAAGAAATATAATGATATTATTCTACACAAAGATTTTGAGTAAGTTCAGAAATTATCTCATAATAATCAATTTTATATATTTTAAATGTTATTCTTTCTTTAATTAAAACTACTTTCAGAGCAGAAAAAGAAAGAAGTGATTGAAATGGGATATGAATCTTCAAGTATTACTAAAGAATATAGGAAAAGTCAGAGATTTATAGCTTTAACATTCTTTATAATAATAGTTATTGCAAGTATAGTTACTCTGGGGGGAGTTGTTTGGACTTTTGCAGACATTTTTATCGGTACAACAGGAAAATGGGTTGCATTTCTTGGACTTAACTTAGGATATCAGATAGCTATTATTGGTGGGCTTCTAGCTGGGATGTTTTTCTTACTCGTTTTTTTCTTTGGATTATTTAAAAAAACTTCAAAGTCATTAATCCATTTTATATATAAAAAAAGGGAGCTTGAAGAAAAATATAAAAATCGAATGGATGTAAAAATTGCAGCATGGGGTTTATTAATTAGTTTAATTGGTATTATTATCGGAGTTATTTTTGCAATTATCTTAGATATTTTTGCAAGTTCCTCGGGAGATCCATCAACTATAATGACTTTTTTGGGCAGTACTGGTCCTCGAGTGCTATTTATTGGAATTGGACTCTTTTTAATCGTTGGCATTGCCCTTTTTATGATTTATTTTTGGAAGAATGGGTATTACCTGATATTAAGAATTTTGGGTGGCTTAGAAAAAGAAAAAAAGGATTAATTTAACAGAAACCTTAAATTTACTTTTTTTTTTGGTTAAATTAGAAATTTTCTGCCCTTATCTTTTTTTTATGTAAAAAACATCTCTAATACACTCAAACCATTATCATGAATCAAGCGTCGCCAAGTAAAGAATATGGCTATTAAAATTGGAACTGTGTTTAATTTTCTTCAATTACCTGATGTCTCACAGTTCCCTTTCGTTATCAGTAAAAGAAACGATGACACTTTTATTCAAAAAGGATTATTTGTCTATACATATTCTAATGAGGGATTCCTAATCGGCATTATTGAACGAATTGCTCTTTTAAATGAATACTTTACTGATGCCTTAACAATTAAAGCCTACAATAACAATAACAATCCAAATATATTAAAAGGATTATTCCCAAGTGAGGATTTCGAATTCGCGATTGGTATTGTAAAATGTCTAGGAATAATAAAGTTCGAGGATGATTCTGAAAGGGAAATTAAGAAGATTTTAAGAATGACTTATCCCGCTAGTCCTGGAAGAGACGTCTATATTCTTGAAGAAATCCTCCTTAATCAATTCATTGGGTTTTCTAGAGAAGATGGGTTAGAAGTAGGTAAGGTTAAAGTTTGCACCATGGATGCAAAAATTAATATGAATAGGTTATTGAATAAACATTTTGCAATTCTTTCTATTTCTGGTGGTGGAAAAAGTTACCTTACATCAGTTCTCATTGAAGAATTATTAACAAGGGACGAGGAATATGGCACTCCCGCGATAATACTTTTTGATGTGCATGGTGAATATCTATATTTAAAGCAAACACCGGAATTACAAGACAGAGTAAGAATTCAAGATGTTTCCTATTTTCAAATAGCAGTCCCTAAAATGTCAGCATACTCCTTTAAAAAATATCAAGAAGACATTTCACCCGTTCAAGTACGAGAATTATCAAAATATATCAAAAAATTGAGGAAAAGGGATGACAAGAAAGGACATTATGCCATAAGTGATATTATTAATCAAATTGAGGACGAATCTGATGGAAATAAAAGTACACGCCAAGCTTTAATAGGTTGGTTATCTGATCTTGAACGTTTGACTTTATTTGGCTCTCAAGAAAATCCTACATTAGATAAAATAATTGAAAAACAAAAAATAACTATTTTTAATCTTCAAAAAGAGATAAGTATCAGAAAGAAGCAAATTATTCTAGACTACATTTGCGATCGATTATTTAAATTAAGAAGAATGGATAAAATTCCCCCATTTTTGCTTATTGTTGAAGAAGCCCATCAGTTTTGTCCTGAGGCTGCTCATTCTAAAGCAATTTCGAAACCTATAATTGAAATGATTGCAAGGGAGGGGAGAAAATTCATGGCATGTTTATGTCTCATTAGTCAAAGACCTAAAAGATTAAGTACCACAGCCCTTTCTCAATGTAATTCAAAAATGGTATTAAATATAAAAAATCCTTATGATTTAAAGCATCTTATGGATAGTTCTGAAGCAATCACCAAAGAATATGCCACAATGATTTCAAGTCTAGGGGTAGGTGAAATGTTACTAATGGGGAATGCGGTAAATTATCCTGTTTTTATTGACATAAGAGAAAGAAGATATAAATCTGTAACAGATAAAATATCACTATCTCAGGTTTGTTTGAGTTGGGATAAAAAACAACTAAATTAAATCTCTAGTAAGTTCTTCCCTTATCACTTTGTTACGCTTATTAAACACAATCATTTTTTTATTCTTAGATACGCGAAACACATTGATTATTCCCATACTCTCCATTTTCATGAATAATTCTTCTAAAAGTAAATAATTAACATGTGGGAATTCTTTCCTTAAGAGCTCTTCAAGACGTTTATCCAAGATTTCTCCCTTGTTTTTAATTAAGAGATCCATAATTGAATTTATAATCGGTTTTTTATTCCAACGACTAGATTCGATATTAATCACCTGATGAATTTATTTAAAATTGGGTTTATTTAATCTACATTTGATAGTATTTTCTTTCTAAATAATATTATGTCCTTATACAAATAGTCTATCTTCTTTCTTTTCTTCTATTCTTCTACTTTTTAATTTTTCACCGAATTTTTCATACCAATCAATTATTTCTTTTGTCATCGTAGGATGCATATCTTTTCTGGATTCTTTGAAATGATCTTCTGTAACTTTTCTTGCTCTAATATTTTCTCGAAGCGCTAACATCGCAGCTTCACGGCACCATGTTTCTAAATCCGCACCAGAAAATCCCTCGGTTAACTCAGTTAATTTTTCAATGCTTATATTCGTGGCTAGAGGCATTTGCTTTGTGAATATTTTAAGGATTTCAATTTTTGCTTTATGATCTGGGGGAGGAACCAACAAAATACGATCAATTCTTCCAGGTCTAATCAGTGCAGGATCTAAAATATCAGGGCGATTAGTTGCAGCTATCACGACGATATCTTTCATTACTTCTAATCCATCTAATTCTGTTAAAAATTGAGATAATACTTTTTCTGATACTCCTGAATCAGATGTATATCTTCCACGACTTGGTGCTATTGAATCGAATTCATCAAAAAAGATAATACATGGCGCTGCCATTTTAGCTTTTCTAAATACTTCTCTTATGGCTTTTTCACTTTCCCCGACCCATTTAGAAAGAAGTTCTGGTCCCTTTATTGATATAAAATTCGCTTTACTTTCTGTAGCAACTGCCCTTGCAAGTAAAGTTTTACCACATCCAGGAGGTCCATATAACAAAATCCCTTTCGGAGGTGATATTCCCATACGGGTAAATATAGTTGGATGAGACAGTGGCCATTCTACAGCCTCAACTAATCGTTGTTTTAATTCTTCTAACCCTCCTACTTGATCCCAGGTTACATTTGGAACTTCGACGAATACTTCTCTTATTCCAGAGGGTAATACCTCTTTTAAGGCAGAATCGAAATCATTTTGAGTTACCTCAATTTGCTCTAAAAGCTCTGGATCAATAATCTCTGATTCTAAATCTATGTGGGGTAAATATCTTCTTAATGCTGCCATCGCAGCCTCTCGAGATACAGCAGATATATCTGCCCCAACAAACCCATGAGTTATTTTTGAAAATTGTTTTAATGAAATTGTCTTATCTAAGGGCATATTACGTGTATGAATTTGAAAAATCTCTAACCTTCCCTTTTCATTTGGTACTTTTATCTCAATTTCACGATCAAATCTCCCAGGTCTCCTTAAAGCAGGATCCAAGGAATTTGGTCTATTGGTTGCCCCAATGACAATAACCTTACCCCTTCCATGCAAACCGTCCATTAAGGCCAAAAGCTGAGCAACTACTCGACGTTCTACCTCTCCAGTAACAGTTTCTCTTTTTGGAGCAATAGCATCTATTTCATCAATAAAGATAATAGATGGGCTTTTTTCTTCAGCTTCAATAAAAAGCTTTCGTAGTTTTTTCTCAGATTCGCCGTAAAATTTGCTCATAACTTCTGGTCCATTTATTGATATAAAATGTGCTTCACTCTCATTAGCAACAGCTTTAGCGAGTAAAGTCTTCCCACAACCGGGTGGTCCTCTTAACAATACCCCTTTTGGAGGATCTATTCCTAGTCGTTTAAATAAAGAAGGATGTCTCAAAGGCAATTCAACCATTTCTCTAACACGTTGGATTTCCCTATCCAGACCACCAACATCTTCATATGTAATATAACCAACACCAGTTTCAACATCTTCGGTAACTTTTTCACTAATGTTGAGAACGGTTTCTGGTTTTATTATGCACACAACGTTTGGTCTCATACTAATTACTTTAAAGGTAATCTCTCTGCTGATCCCTAAAGAAATGAATACAAAATCATCAACTGTTATCGGATAGTTAGTTAACTTTCTTTTGACAAAACTTTCGAATCGGGGAGTATTTCTTAATTTCACGCTTGATGGTGCTAAAACTATATTTTGCGCAACCTCTGCTTTTACTTTGCGAATTTCCACTGTATCATCTATTCTTGTTCCTGTGTTCTTCTGTAATCTTGAGTCAACACGAACAATTCCTAAACCATTATCTTGAGGATAACTTGGCCATGCAATCCCTGCACTCTGTTTCTTACCAATGACCTCAATGTGATCACCAGTTTGAATATTTAATTTTTCCATTGTCTTTTGGTCAATTCTTATTATACTCTTCCCAATATCTCTCTTTTTGGCTTTTTGGACTCTTAAAACGACACTAGGGGCTTTATTTTCCCCATTCTCAATGTCTTTATCCTCTTTATTGTCTTTCGACGACATAATATTTCAATTATTAGTAAATACTTTTCAACTAAGATTTTAAATTAATAATTCTGTAAAAATTTTTCTATTTTTTTTTAAGCGATTCCTTAAGAACTTTTAAGAAAATCATCCAGAGATACTTGGACTTTAGAGGAATCTAATTTCCTTAAGCGATCTAAAGCATTTTGCACCCTCTGTCTTGAGAAATTATGTTGTTCAATTAGTAATTCCTCAATTCTTTCATAATTGATCTTTTTAGATTTTGGTGCATTATAATCCTTTTTAACATCAGGAAACAAAAATATTTTTTTAACTTGCTCTGCTAATTTTAGATCTAAATTAATTTCTTTAGTTCCCACTTTAACTTTATTTTTTAAGATATTTTCAATAGAGCCAAATTTTTTAATTAACTCTAAGGCAGTCTTTTGACCAATTCCTTTAATCCCTGGGAAAAAATCAGTTCCAATTAAAATGCCCATTTCAACTAGCTGCTCACGGTTTATCTCTAATTTCTTTAAAAATTTTGATAATGAAACATATTCTATATCTAAAGTTACAGTTGTATCTCTTACTTTTTTCGTTCGATTAATGGCGAAATTCCGGAGTAATCTATCACCCCCAAATAATAGAGTGTCATAATCTTGAGAAGCACAAGCCCAAGCATCTCCAACCTCAACCATATATGCGGATTGAGCTTCCCCTTCAGAGCTAGCTTGAATAATTGGAATACCCATAGATTCAATTAATTTTTTGCTTTCCTCAATCATGTCTGCATCAAGTTTAGATGTCAATTGTGCAAATTTCTTTGCTTCTTTAAAGTCTTCAGCATCTTGAGCTTCGATCATTTTCTTTTGAGCTTCTACCTTAATTTTTTTCCGTTCTCTAATCGTTTCTAACTTTAAATCAGAAGAAATCCCATCAAAAACATAAATTGGTTTGATATTATGCTCTAAAAAATTTATACTCCTGTAGAATAATCCTGATAGATGTGAGGTAATATTTCCTTGGTAATCTTTTAAAGGAGTTCCATCTCGTTGGCGGATTATAGCTAAAAATTGATATATTGTGTTAAACGCGTCAATACTTATAACTTTTTTAAAAAGATTATCAAACGTTATTGTTCTTTTAACTTCATTTACTAATTCATTGATTTTTAATCCCATGGTAACACTTTTACCTCTTTTTTACTCCTGCAATCATTATTTATGATCCAATTTATATAATTACCACGATTATAATTCTTTACTTTTTGGTCTTCTTTTTAACTTGGAACCACATATTTCACATCTTCTCTTTAGGTCTTCTGCTTTAAAAGTCTTTTGACAAAACGAACAATACACTTCCCACATAATTTTTGTTTCAATTCCCTCTTTATATAATGGAGAATAGGAGATATTTAATTCAGAACATACGTTTTCAATTGAATAATCATCCGAAAAAAGAATTACATTTTGATTTTCAGTATCAATTAGTTCAACGGCTAAAGCTATAAGTTGTTTATCCGCTTCAGATAAGGCATTAAAATCACCAGTATTCTTTGCCTTTTCTTCAACAATTTTAGAATACTTCTCCATTGGGGATTTTATAATTAACTTTTTATTATCTAAAGCAACTTGTATTCGGTTTAAGATATTTCTATTCTTTTCTTTATATTTATAAAATTTGATTTCTTCGATAATCCTAGGAGTAGTATATATTATTCCTGGTATTAAATTAAACTCTAATCCTTTTAGAAATATATTAGTATCAAATATGTGAAACTTCATTATTCAAATAATTATTCCTCTGGGCTATCATCCAAAGGTACTCTGACAGTTCCTATAATTTTCTTTCTTAAACGTGAATAATAACTTCTCTTAAAACGAATAAACTTATTTTTAGTAGTTGATTTACGAATTCTGATTCTCGTATTAGGTGCAATTCTTTTAATTATACGTTGTCCATCAATAACAATTTTTGCATCTAATCGGGGTCTTAAAACCTGAATTTCAACAACAGAATCAAGTGAAACTATAATTGGCTTTAACCCTGATCCTGCAAAACTATTTAAAGGGGTAATTTGCATAACTTCTATACTAGGATTCACAATTGCTCCTCCTGCACTTAAATTATACGCTGTGGATCCTGTTGATGTAGAAATTATTACGCCATCCAAATAACTTCGATTAAGAAACACATTGTTTATCCTTATTGATACTTGTAAAACCTTGGAACTTTTGGAGGATATAATCAAAACCTCATTTAAAGCATCACTTAATCTAATTTCATCAGAGTTTTTGACGATATAGGGTGTTATTTTCGAACATATTTCATATTCATATTCACCCTTTAATGCCTTCGATAAGTCTTTAAAAATTGTTATTTCATTTGATTCATCTAAGAAACCTATAGAACCAACATTTACTCCTAAAATAGGGGGAGGATCTCTTTGAGATAAACTGCTAGCAACTCGTAATACAGAACCATCTCCTCCAATTATAATAATGAATTTTATGTTTTTTTCAGTCATCTCACTTAAATCCATGCCATTATGTGGAAAAATCTTTGGCGCGATTCTCGTTTCTAAAGAAACTACTTCCCCGTTCTTAACTAAAAACTCAAATATTTTCTTTGCTAACTTAATTGCTCTTTCTGAATCCAGTCTACATGCTATAGCAATAGGTTTCTTTTCCATAATTCTCTGCCTTTGAAATGAATTCACACCTAATTAATCAATATTAAATCTTGATCCAAAAAATAAAGGATTATCTGGAAATTAAAATTAATGATTTTTGACCTTTATAATCTTCAAAGCGGGATTAGTTAGTGAAAACTCTATTGATAAGAGTTTTACCAGCTAGTTGCCAATAATCAACTTGGGCTGTGGAAATTTTATCTGGACTTGCTTGGAGTTCTTTTAATTTCTTTATTAAATCCTCTTCTTTCGGCCAATCAACGTCAATTGATTCATATGATTCTAAATCCATAATATTTATTGAATTATCTTCAATAAAGTTGATTTGAGCACTTCCCTTGAATATCTCAGGAACCTCAACCATATGACCACTTGGAATGGTTAGTGAGCGTTTGTTGTTGTCAAAGAGACCAACACATACTACCCTAACTTTAGCGTGACCATGTTTCCCACTTTTAGACCTTTCTGTTGACTTAATAATGCAAGGTTCGCTCTCATCTCCCTCTCCAACCATGATATATTGCCCGTTTTTTAACTTCTGTATCTCTGTTCTTCTAATAGACAATCAGTTTTACACCTCAGTTTATTAATTTATATCCAAAATTTTTTAATTTTGACATTTCTTTTTCTTTATGATAATATTATATTATTTCAAAAAAAAATATTAGTTTTTGAGACTTTTTTGAAATACAAATAAAAATTTAAAAGCTGGGATTAAATGGTTTTAGAAAAACTTGGTAGATCTTTAGATAATGCCATTCGTAAAATTAGACGTTTACCTATAGTAGATAAAGATGCAGTAGACGCGCTACTACAAGATCTTCAACGCAGTTTACTACAAGCTGATGTGCTTGTGGAACTAGTTTTTGAAATGACAGAAAACATAAGAAAAGAAGCAATGAATACAAAGCTACAGAAAGCCCGAAGGAAAGACTTTATAATAAAATTAGTACATGACGAATTAATTCATCTTTTAGGAGGGAAACCTTCCCCAATTCGGATAAAACCTGGAAAAAAGAATGTAATTTTACTCGTTGGGATTCAAGGTTCTGGAAAAACAACTACAATTGGTAAACTTGCGAAATATTATAAAAGTAAAGGATTTAAGGTTGCAGCTTTAACAACCGATACATGGCGCCCCGGAGCTTATGAACAATTAGTACAATTAACCAGTAAAATTGGGGTCAAATGTTATGGGAATCCAAATGAAAAAAATGCAATTAAAATTGCTATCCAAGAGACAAAAAAAGCGATCAATGATGGTAATGATCTGATAATTGCTGATACCGCAGGAAGACATAAAGAAGAGAAAGAATTAATGAAAGAAATGACCATTCTTGAACAAAAATTTAAACCTAACGAAGTTTGTCTGGTGATTGATGGAACTCTCGGCCAACAAGCCTTCAATCAGGCAGAAGAATTTGCTAAAACCACTAATCTTGGAAGCATTATCGTCACAAAACTAGACGGAACGGCTAAAGGTGGGGGTGCTCTGTCGGCATGTGCTGCGACGAATGTTGGGATTAGATTTATAGGTACTGGAGAAAAAATCGATGATCTTGAAGAATTTGAACCTACAAAGTTTGTCGGAACCCTCCTTGGGGTACCAGATTTAGAATCATTAGTTCAAAAAGTGCAAGAAGCTGAAATTACACCAGATGATGAGACAGTAAGACGAATGATGCACGGAAAATTCACACTTGAAGATTTGTATATTCAATTGTCTCAGATTAAGAAAGTGGGAAAATTTCAGCAAATATTATCAATGATGGGCGGTGGAAATATCCCAGACGCTTTAAAGGACGATGCAGAGCGAAACCTTGAAAGATGGAGAATAGTGTTAGACTCTATGACCCATGAAGAGAAAATGGAACCAAAAATCATTAAAAAGACGAGGAAAAGAAGGATTGCTATTGGTTCAGGAACTAATTATTCCGTAATAAATAAAATGCTTGATCAGTATAACCAAATGAAGAAGTTTATGAAAAGATTTCTACAAATGCAAAAGAAAGGAAAAAGCATCCCTGGTATGCCTGGTTTACCCGGTGGAAAAGCTGGTGCGGATTTCATGAAAAAGTTAGGTAAATTTTAGTAATTATTTTATATTAAAATTAAGTTTGATTAGATTGGTTAACTTCCTATTACTCATTGAAGAGATTATTCAATATAATAAAGAGAACATTGATAAAGGTCTCACTCCTCAAAAAATCTACGAGTTATGTTCCTGTATTAGAGAAACTTTTTGTTTATCATATTCGATTAGGAAAGATAATAATCTATTTTTATATTTTCAAAAAGAATATATTTTTGTTAGTTTTATCGGTGAAGAATTAAGGTACTTGGGGCCGGATGAACGATCTCAAGCTCTACTATTAGAGAAAGCTTTGAAAAAATCTAAAGGGATAGATCCCAACTTAGAAGAGGGAAGAAAACTATCGACTCCGGGAATTTATATCTCAAGGTTTTTTGATCATATTTCATTTCTCGGTTATTTTAAGTCCATAGTTAGGGGAACCTTTTATCTCATAACTGATAAAGATGAATATTTTAGAAAGGAAAGAGTTATTAATACTTTTAATCTCACTTTTGAACCGTTTTTAGATGATATTGCTTTTATATTACCAGCTTATGAGAATTCTAATAATGATTCAAAGATCTTGAATTTATTTCAGGAAATGAAAAATATAAAATTCTTTTCTCTTTCTAAAATTAAACAAATAGAAAATAAAATTTTATATCTTAATTATCTAAAAGATCTTCAAAAATAAGCATAGTTATGATTTTAACAAACGGTAAAATCTTCTCTGGAGGATTAATACATAACGGAGATATACTCATCAACAACGGCATAATCTCAAAAGTCGTATATGAACCAGAGGAGCAAGAATTCAAAAAATTGGTTAATAAAAATCAAGACGGGAAAATCATAGACTGTGAAAATAAAATTGTCTTACCTGGAATAATCGATATCCATTCTCATTTACGCGATATGAAACAAAGCGAGAAAGAAACCTTCTTTACAGGAACGATGGCTGCAGCATATTCGGGAATTACAACTGTCTTTAACATGCCTAATACGAATCCCCCTGCTAATACTGAGGATCAAGTTAAAAAGTGGATGGATAAAGCTAAAAATAGCATCAACGTAGATGTCGGATTCATTGCTGGTGTTCCTAAAGGAATTGATGAAGATCAGATTAAAAAAATATTAGATTTAGGTGTAATTGGTTTTAAAATTTACCCATTAAGTCCATTAAGCGAAATTGATTGGAAAAAATCTGTATCCCTTCAAAAAATCCTAGATATATCTTCTAAATATCAAGTTCCTATATTTATTCATGCTGCTTTTCCTATCTCCGACAAAGAACATCACAAATTAGTTGATGATTTTAAAGTAATAAAATTTCCTATCCTAGAGTTTCATGATAGATTAAATCCTGTTAGGATGGAAGTAAAATATTCTGAGTTTGTGATACAAAATTATAAGGACTACATCACAGATAATAAAACAGAACCTAAGAGATATCCAATTATTCATTTTTGTCATGTAAGTTGTAAAGAGGCTTTTCTACTTATCCAGAAAGCAATAAATTCAGATAAAAACTTTCGAATAACTTTTGAAGTTACTCCTCATCATCTACTTTTATCAAAGGATATATCATTAGATAATGAAACTCACGGGAAAGTTTTACCTCCCTTAAGAGGTAGAGAACATAGTCAATTTTTGTTAAATGAACTCAAAGAAGGCAATATATTATTAATTGGAACTGATCATGCTCCTCATACTAGAGAAGAAAAATCTCAAGAATATTTAAAAACACCATCCGGGTTTCCTGGTTTTGAAACTTATCCAATAATATTGTTTGATCAAATTTTTAGATACAAACTCTCCTTAGAAAACTTTGTAAAGGCCTCTTCAGAAAATCCGGCAAAAGTTTTTAATTTGAGAAATAAAGGCTTTATTGAAGAAGGATATGATGCGGATTTAATAATAATTAATAAAATCCCTGAATATTTGATTAAGGCCCAGAATTTTAAGACTAAAGCTAAATTTTCTCCATTTGAAAACTTTACTAGCACAGTTAATATTTGGAAAGTTTTCTTGAAAGGAATTGAAATAAATGTTGAGAAACATATCACAAAAGGGACAATCATAAAAGCGAACTATAAAGTATAAATGGTTAAACGATATAATATTACATAACTCAAAAGAATCATGTGAAATAGAATATGTCAGATGAGGAAAGGTTTACACTAGAAGATGGAGAAATGCTAATTAAGTTTGCGCGAGATAATATTGAATATTTCATTAAAAACAATAGAAAAATTCCTGTAGCAGAAGAAATAAAAGAAAAATTTAAGGATAAATATGGTGCCTTTGTTACTTTAAACAGATACGGTGTATCAGATAATTCACTAAGAGGATGTATTGGCTACATTGAGCCTATATATTCTTTGTATGAAGCTATCCACAGAGTTTCCATTAGTTCTGCCATTGAGGACCCTCGATTTTCTTCTGTAGCACTTGAAGAAATGGAGAATATCGTGATTGAATTATCGATACTGACTCCACCTAAACTGATAGAAGTTAACGATCCAAAAGAATATATAGAAAAAATCGTAATTGGAAGAGATGGTTTAATTGCTGAAAGAGGAATGAGGCGAGGTTTGCTTCTTCCACAAGTACCGGTTGATCATGAAAGAAATTGGGACGTAAAAACATTTCTTTCTCATACATGTTCAAAAGCTTGGTTAGATCCTGATGCTTGGAAAGAATTGGAAACTAAAATTTATTCTTTTCAAGCAATATTATTTGAAGAGGAAACACCAAGAGGAGAAGTTACGAGAAAGTATCTTAAATAGAACATTACTATTTGTATAATACCCTTGGATATTTTTCTAAAACTGAAATCCCGGTTTTTTTAAACAAATCATATCAAATTCATTTAAATTTAATACTTGATTATTATTAAGATAATTACAGTATCATATGTGTTTCTCCAAGAATAAATTTCTTCAAAAATTGTAAATACTCAAAAAACTAACATTTATATACTTTTTCTAGAAGAGGAAGCTAAAGTGCCACAAATCAATGGCGTTATGTGTAATACCTTAACATTCTACGATAAAAACTTCAACATAATGGAAGAACTAAATTCATTACTTTTTAAACACATTCTTACTAATGATGCAAATTCTCTCCTCCTCTTTGGGAGTACCGGGGAGGGTGCTTTATTTTCAAATAATATTGAAGAAAAAACCAAACTGATCAATATAGCTCTTAAAACTACTGAAGGGAAAATACCTATTATTGTCCGATTATATGGTGAGGAGGCAGAAGAAATAATAAGTCAGGTTGAAACTATAGGTAAAAAGTCTGAAAATATTTGTTTTATGATTTCACCCCCTATTTCTCTAAATATAACACTTGATGCACTGAAATCATACTTTCACAACATTTTAGGCTCAATTAACACTAGACATCCTTTATTTTTGGAAAATAATCCCCTTCAATTTTCTAGAAATGAAATTGATCCTGACCTCTTAAAATCATTATTGAGTTTTGATAATTTGAAAGGTATAAATGATTCATTTTATAATATTAGAATTTGTAGATCTTATGCTCAATTAATAAATGAGGATTTTTCTTTTTTTTGCGGATTAGAACAAAATTTTCACAATTTTTTCCAGCTTATTCCTCCAAATCAGAGAAAAAGTACAGGAATTATATCCAGCATCAGTAATTTAGTTAATTTATGCTCCAAACTATATTTTTATGCTTTAGAAGACAATTTATTGGAGCTTCTAAATTTGCAAGAGCAGATAAATGATATTAGGAGTAAAATATATAATATTAAATCAAAGGAAGATAACTCAGAACAAGGATTAAAGTTCGCATTTCTAAACTTATATAAGGATTCAATATTAAAATCAAATGAAGGTTTTGAATTCATCAATTCAAAACTAGATACTGAAATTGATAAAATATCAAAAGAGAGAATTGAAGCAACTGTTCATTATTTACTTAATCACAAACAAATTTATCAATTATATTCTATTGGCAAAAAAGATCTTTATCAGTTTCATGAAATTATCAAAATTTTCTCAAAAATTGATGCATTGGTTCAACAAGGTAAAGTAAAGAAAATAACAGGTCCCTATAGAGCGGACGTTAATACCATTTATAAGGTTAAGTTTGATAATAATCAATTAGTTTTTAGATTTCGAACTAGTAATTTTTTCCAATATGAAAATTTGATTAAGGAAAAACTCTTATATCCTTTTTTAGATAGATATTTAAGACCTATGGATATTCATTTGAGAAAAAAAGTAAAAGAAATAATCACTACAGAAACTGGGGCTTACATCTTTAAAAAAGAGACTCCTCCTATCATTCCCGTCTGCAACTTAGTCTATTTTGACGAAACAAAAGAAATAGTTCCTTATGTTTTCTCGGTACAAGAATATATTAAAGGAAAACCATTATTCCCGATCATAAATAGATATATTAATGATGCAAAGAATTTGAATACAGCTAAGTTTCTAAACTTATTTAGTATATTAGGAGAACATCTAGGAAATTTGCATCAAATAAAATTCGATTCTTTCTATAAAAGTATTATCAATATTGGGAAAAAAGATAAAGTTTCATATTATGAATTTTTTCAAGGTAAATTGGGAAAAGAATTACAGGAAGCCAAAAAGAATAATATTGATTTTGGAAATGAAATTAGACGATACTTCAAAGATAATCAGGCATTAATAGAGGATGAAAATGAATTTGTTTTGCTACATAATGATTTTAATAGTCAAAATGTTATTATAAAAGAAGATCGTGGTGTATTCCATCTTAATGGTTTTGTAGATTTTGATAATTGGTGTGTTGGAAGTAGAGCACAAGATTTTATTAAACTAGATTATTTGATTTTCAAACCTTTAAATATCCCCTCCCTATATGAAGCATTTCAAAAAGGATATTCTAAAAATTACTTTTTTGATAAGGAATTTAGCAAAAAAATTGAAATATATAAACTACTATGGCTTTTAAAGGAATATAATATAGAATCAGAATTAAAAAGGAATTCTAATGAGTTCCAAATTACAAGTTCAACTTCGACTTCATTAGAAAATTATCTCTTTGAGATACAAGCTATTATCCGGGACCTATAATCTACCATAACATCTTTCGAAATTGTTCAAATGTTTCATGTAATAAAATCTTTATGCAAAAACGTAATTTAAAATATCTTCCTGTCGAACTCTTACATTTTTTTCGAGATTAGATAATTTAATCCCAACCAGTCTCACCTTCTTGTCATTATTTGAAAATTCTTTAAATAAATCTAAAATAACATTAAGGACCTTTTGTTTGTTTTGAATAGAGAAAAGTAATGTCTTAGAGCGTGTATAAGTTTGAAAACCTTCAAACCGAATCTTTAAAGTAATGGTTTTATACGTGATTTGGTGCTTATTAACTGATTTATGGATTTTATTATTTATGTCTGTAATTTTTGATAAAATTTCATTAAAATCCTTTGTATCATTAAAGAAAGTTCTCTCGGCACTTATTGATTTTCTCTCTTCATGGAATTCGTTGACTTTTCGATTATCTAAACCATTTGCTACATTCCAAATCCATTTACCATGCTTCCCATATAGATTTATCATTTCAGGTAAAGATGTGTTTAGTATATCCCCAATTGTTTTTATTCCTTTCTTAACAAACTTAATTTTTGTTTTTTTTCCAATACCAGGGATACAAGTTATATCTTTGTCTTTTAAAAGGGCTTTGAAATTGTCTAGTGTGAATATTGTTAATCCATTAGGCTTTTCAAAATCAGA
>JAEOTR010000042.1 GCA_016839705.1 Promethearchaeota archaeon
CCCGTTCCAGAATCCTTAATATTTATGTGATCATTAATAATGGGAGGTTTTATTCTCTCAAATTTTTTAAATAATCTCCCAATTTCATCTTGAGCTAGTCCAATTCCATTATCTTTAATCTCAAAGATATAATGATTTTCTTTATTTTCAGATGATATTTTTATCCATCCATAATCTGGAGTGAATTTTATCGCATTTGAAAGTAAATTTGTAAAAACTGAGAAAATTCTTGGATGATCTACATCTAAAATGATTTCATGATCTATATTTAGTATTATCTCAAGATTTTTTTCATTGATCAAATAACTTAATTCATTAAGACAATCATTTATAATTTTACTAACATTGGTAGACTCTTTTTGCAATTTTAATTCATTTTCATCTATTTTCAATACTTCCAAGAGTTGATCCATTAATATTTCCAGTCTATTCACATTCCTTTGTACAGTTAATAAATCTCTTGTAATCTCTGCATTGAGTTGATTTCGATATTTCATTAGAATATAATCCGTATAACCAGAAATCGATATTAGTGGAGTTTTTAATTCATGGGCTGCCATTGCTATGAAATCATTCTTAACTTCATCGAGTTTCTTCAATTCAACATTCTGTTGTCTTAATTTCATCTCAGATTCCTTTAATTCTTGTTCCAATCTGAATTTTTTAGTAATATCAGAAAAAGTTCCTTCAATAACCATAGGATTATCATTATCGTCTCTTATTAAGTGGGCATTTACTTGGACAATAATCCTCTCACCTTTTTTTTTAATTGCATGGATATTGTAATTCCGAATAAATCCTTTTCTCAATAATTCCTCCTTATATTTCTCGCGATCTTCTAGTTTTTCCCAAGCAAACGGGATTGGTTTACCGATAAAACTTTCGTTGAGTTCGTATCCCGCTATCTTACTAAACGCTGGATTATGATAAATAATATTCCCCATCCATTCAATTTTATAGTATCCTTCGTCTAGATTGGTTATCATGTTTCTGAAATTTTTCTCGGATTCTATAAGTTGATTTTCCATTTTCTTGCTCTCGGTGATATCTCGTATAATTGTTATTACTTGACTAACTTGATTTTCGCTAAATATTGGAATTTTTCTTGTCTCAGTAAAAATTTCAATAGTATTTAAATAAATACTGCCCTCTGTAATAAGAGTTTCTCCACTATTAAAAACCTGTTCATATTCTTCACGAACTTCGTTAGGTAAAAATGGAAAAGCATCAAAAACATTCAATCCTACAATTTTTTTATCGATATCTAAATCTCTAAGCCAAGAGTCAAAAGCAGAATTAGCAAGAATAATATTTAAATTTTTATCAACAACATGCAGAGGATCACTTAATGAATTAATTGTAGTTCGATATTGTTGCTCTGATTTTATCAAATCTTCTGTTCTCTTTAGTACTTTTTGCTCTAAATCTCTATTCAATATTCGCAAATCCTCTTGAGAATTCTTCAGTTCCTGTTCCGCTTTTTTTTTTTCAGTAATATCTTGTATTATTACTTGGAAAACCGTTTCACCTCCGATTTCAACAAGGGAATCACTTACACTAATCCACATTATTGATCCACTTTTCGATCTAGAAATTTGTACTTCTAGTGGTTCTGGGACAATACCATCCAAGATAGATTGATATCTATCTTTAAATAAAGGTAAAAGATTTCCAGGTTTTATGCTTACATCTAAGAAATTTTTTCCAATTAGACTATCAATTGTTCTATTAAATATCTTCTCAGTAGCAGGGTTACAATCGATGATCTTTCCCCTCCTATTAATTAAAATAATTGAGTAAGGAGATTTCTCGAATAAATGCCGATATTTTGTTTCTGAATCTCTAATTTTTTGCTCTGCATTTTTCTTTTCGGTAATATTTTGTATAATTGCTTGAGTTAATCTTTGGTCTCCAATAGTTACTAAAGAACTGGTGATGGATAGCCATACTTTTGCTTCATCAACTCGAGAAATTTGAAATTCTAATGGCCCCATTTTCTCGCCCTCTAGAAATCTTTTAAATCGATTCTTTAACATGTTTATAAGATATTCAGATCTTTTTAGAACTGATAGTACATCAGCAAATTTTCTTCCTATCAGATCTTTTATTTCTAAAACCGATAATAAATTGTTCATAGTTGAATTACAATCAACTATTATGCCTTCTTCATTCATAAGCCAAATAGCGTAAGGAGAACTCTCAAATAAATGATAATATCTCTTTTCAGATTCTTGTAGCTTTTGTTCAGCTTGTTTTCGAAGAGTAATATCTCTAGCTAGATTCAAAATTTTACTAACTTTTCCATCTTCCTTCAAAGGTACAGAATTAACTTCGTATTCAAAAACTTCCCCACTATACGCTTTTGCTTTGATTTCAACACCTTTAACTTCTTTACCTGCAATTATAAGATCCCCAACTTTTCTTATCTCATCAAGATTCTCTCCCACATAAAATTTAGAAAAGTTGATACCATGAATTTCATTTAGTGTGGTACCAATTCTCTCTAGCAATGCAGGATTCATATCTAAAATATCCCCCTTTGTGTCAGTAATAAAAATATAATCGGGACTAGCATCGAAGATTGTTCTATATTTCTCTTCAGATTCTTTAATCCGTTGTTCTAGAAGGTATTTCTCTGTAATATTTCTTAATATACCACTAAATCCAATTTTATTCCCTTCTGAATCATATCTTAAATTTACAGAAGATTCACATATAACTAAATCTCCATTTTTTTTTTGAACCTGATATTGAAAATTGGATTTTGGCTGAGAAGTTCGATAAACTTCATTAAAAACTCTTAAAATATTATTCTTATTTTCTTCATCTACATAATTACGAAAATTTGTACCTAATAATTCACTTTTAGAATATCCACTAAGGTCAATAAAAGCATCATTGAAAAATGTAAAATTCCCTTTTAAATCGACTTCCAAATAAGTCTCTCTAATATTCTCTAATATACCTCGATATTTTTCTTCAGATTCTTTTAATTTTTGTTCACCAATTTTACGAATTGTAATATCTTCATAGGTAACTAATATTCCTACAACCTTACCTTTTAGGTTATGTAAAGGAATTCTATTAATCTCAAACCAAGTTTGCTTACCATTAATTATAGCCAATGATTCTATAGCATTATATTCAGCAGAATCGTTCTTCATAACTTCATTTTCTTTGTTTTTAATAGATTCCACATTGTCTTTAATCCAATTTAGATCTTCATCTGTACTTCCGATTATACTTGTAGGTTCTAATATCTGGTTTATAAGAGCAAAATTCTTATTACAGCCCATATATACCAATTTTGTATCTTTCCAATAAATTAGTTGAGGGATATTGTCCAATACTAATTCTAACATTTCTCTTGTCTTCTGAGCAACACTTTTACCTTCTCTTGTTTGAAGAAGTTTCCAAA
>JAEOTR010000043.1 GCA_016839705.1 Promethearchaeota archaeon
ATAATTCCGAAAAATAACAGAAAGGTAACAAAAAGGAACTCTCCTGTTTTTTGAGGTAAAACTGTACTTCCGAATAGTATACTTTCAATTGAAATTATATCAACTGTAAGTAAGGAAATTAATGAAAATATAAAAAATGAAGATATTATTTGGATAACTCCAATTATTATGTTAACATTATATATTAATTTTAACTTGGATTTTTTTAATTCTATTATTCTCCCAACCCCAATATCTATTGCCACTTCTTTCTTAGAAACTCTTTTGATAAAAAAATAAACAACTTCTTTAAGAGGTATAATATCTAAAAATACAGTACTAATTGTGAATATACAGATAAATATTAAGATACGGAGTAAACCAAAGGAAAACATAGTTGTAAATCCTTGGATAGGAGAAGATATTGTGCTAAGATTATTTAAGATCCAGATAAAAATCCCAATCAGGATAATTGAGAAAAATTTTAAACCAGCAACAGTAAATACTATTGAATGTCGATCGGCAATTGTCAATAAATAATATGTTATCCCGATAGTGAAAAAGATTATTCCTAGAATAACAGCACTAGTATTTAAAACAAACGATAAAATTAAACAACTAGATCCGATAATTATTGGCAAATAAGGAAAAAAGGGAGCTTTAAACGGTCTATCCAATTCTCTTCTCTTATACCTAAGGTTTACAGCTGCAAAATTTACAAAAGCTAATCCAAAGAAATAAATAAAAGTTGTGATATTTGCTGTAAATCCGATGTCCGCAAAAATTATCGCCAAAATTGTGAAAAATATAGCAATTCCTGTTGAAATTATTAAGGCTAACGTAGGAACTTGTGATTTTTTGTTTACTTTCAATAATTTTTGCGACACATAGTGATCTCTTGCTAAAGCATGCATAACACTCACAGCTGATCCTAAAGCAGCATTCATTGCAATAAAAGTCGAAATTGTTGCTGCAATACCCATCAATAAGTATCCAGGAAGTCCTAATATGTTGTTCAGAATATATGCTAACAATATAGGAGAATCACCATAAACGGTTAGGTTATTTCCAATATTTATCATTACGACTATGGTTATGGATAGATATATAAAAAGAGTTATTAAAATTGCAAAAATATTTGTTTTGGGAATATTTTTTGAAGGATTTTTTAAGTCTGCGTTTAGGTAAGCTAAGTTAGATGTAATCCCTGTAAAGAAAATAAACAAGAGAGAAAACATGAGAATTACGCTAAAAAAATCAGTATTGGAAGATAGGAATGCCATATTATAATTAGGAGCATTAGTAATAGGTGCTATTAGAAAGCCTGATATGATAAAAATGCCAAAAATAATTAACAATACAATTGTTAAAGAAACTAAGGTTCTTAAAGCTATTTTTTGAGATCTAAACACAACTATTGCTGTAAAAAGAATAGAGACTATTGCAATAATAATAAAGAAATTCCTCATAAATGGTAAAGGGAAGAAAGCTTCAATTACCGTAAAAAAAGCTTGGGCTGAAAACGAGAATGTTGCGATATTGGCAATCCATAAAAAAAATCCAATTATAAATGCTAAAAAGCCACCTAATGCCTCTTTACTGAAGTTATACGCACCTCCAGAAACAGGTAAGCTAGTTGATAACTCGCTATAATTCAAAGCAGTAAAAAATATTAACACACCTCCAAGGATTAGACTAATCAAGACACCAGATTGAGCAGTAGTGATAGCTGTTCCTAGTAATACAAAAATAGATCCCCCAATTCCACAACCAATCCCATAAAGGATTCCAGTTGATAAATTAATTGATCTTTTAGGGAGAACTGCTTCGCGTTCTTTTTCCGTCAAAGTTAAATCACTAAAATATTATTAATTATCTTATTATAAATCTTCTAATAAATTGTAATACTTTATGATTTCTCAAGATGAAAGATTCCTGATATAATTGAGAGAATTGCTCCAATTAAGAGGAATAATACTATTAAAAATGAATTTATATTTCCTTCTCCTAAGTCAATTACATTAGCAAATATACCTACTGCCCATATAATAAAAAATATCCCAAATCCAATTAAAATCCCACCAAAAAATTTAGATGCCCTATAAATAGCAGATAAGACTTCTAGTCTATGTATTCTGCTCTCCTTATCTCTAATTTCTTTTTCTTGATTTTCTAATTCTTCTTTTAATTGTTGAAGTATGAGTTTTGAATCATTGGTACTATTCTCAATCGCTTCTTTAGCTTTAACCAGTTTACCGTGTTCAACATCTATATGTTTCAATTTCTCTGTTAAGGCTTCTAGACGTTGTTCTCTTTCAATATATTCTGTGTTCGAAGTTTCTATATCCTTTTTCAAATCTTCAACTCTTTTTTCATTTGCATCTATTAAGTTTTGTTTGTTATTAATTTGTTCATCTAAAGAGCTTAGATCTTCATCTAAGTCTTGAATACGAGATTCAATTTCTATTAATTGTTGTTGTTTATCTGTAAGCTGAACCTTGTATTTTGCGAGAAGTTCTTCATATGTTTCTCTTTGTTTCTCCATTTCAGGAAAGCCTTCATGATAATCTTTAATTCTCTGCTCTATTTCCTTTATTCTTCTTTCCTTTTTCTCAATTTGTTCTGTTAGTAATTTTTTTTCCTCTTCTTTAGCATCAATTTCAATATTGGAATGCTCAAGTTCACTCTTATTTTTGCTTATAAAAAACTTAAAAGTTTCATTTTCAGCTTGTAGGCTTTTCAATTTTTTATCTAAAGCTTCAGATTCTTCCCTTTGCTTATCAAGATTAGCCTCCCCATCTTGAATATCCTGATTAAGTTTTGTGTTTTTATTTCTTAACTCTTCCTGAATTGATACTTTTTCTTTAACTGAGTCAGTAAGAACAATTAAATCTACCTGTCTACTTTCGTAAGTCTTGATTAATTGCTCGTTATTTCTTAAGAGCTCTTTATATTCTACTTCTAAGTTATCTTTACTTTCTTTGGTAATATTTAATCTTTCATCTAAGTTATTTATTTCTTCAGTTTTTCGATTATACTTTTCTTCTAAAGTTGATATTGTTTCCTCAATCGCAGCTAGGTATTCCTCTTTATCATCAATTCTTTTTAATAATGCATCTAGTATTATTTGAGATTCTTTTATTTCGGTATCTACTTCCTCAGTGGCTTTCACCTCAGTTTCTCCTTTCTCTGTATTCTCCCCATTTGTAATTGTTTCTGAAATATTCTCAATAGTATTTTCAAAAGTTCTTAATTTTTTATCGATTAAATCTCTGGAATTCTTTGCTTTAGACAAAAATTCCTTATCTACCTTCTCTATTTCCTTATCCGATTTACTTTCCTTCTCTTCATCCTTAAATTCGTCTGTCATTGTATCGCGCTTATGAATATTGGATTTATTATATCATTACTTCATATAGAATTAGAATGTAGAATGTTAAAAATTAATTATTGTATTTGCAAAAATATCTTCTTTGATCAATTGAGTGTTGATATAAATAGAACATTATTTTGCACTTCACTTTATATCTTATGAATAATACTTATTTTAGATATTTAAATTTTGATTTTTTCCCATTTTTTTCCGGGAATTTGGACAAACTAAATGAATAAATTTAAATATAACCGATACATTAATGACGATTTGGTTTTCTAATTTTCATTTAATCATTATTTATAAGGCTACTGTGCATTTCAACTTGATTGAAAGAGGTTGGGAAGATATTATCTACGAATTGTGATCAATATTCCACGAAAACCTCTCTAAATGCTCAATCTATTTCAAAAGGTTTAGCTAATCTATTTCTTTTTTCATCGAAATACAGCACATAATATTTTCCTAAGATTTTTTCTAGTTTTGGGTGTAATTCGGGATTTTGGTTTTTTATCCACCTCATGCCATGCTTTATCGTCCAAATTAATCTTTTTTCTTCTTGATTTAATCCTTTTTCCATTGCTAATTCATCATTTACTTCAATTTCTGCCTTATTTATCCATGACTCTACTAATTCCAAGATTTTTCCAGGCATATATTTCGTTAAATCTTTCAGATTATTTCCTACGGATTTTCTTACATAAATAGAACGATCTTTTCTTAGAATTGAAAGAATTTCTAATATTTGATCATTTTTAGTTGGATCTCGGAGCCATTTAATAGCTGAATGAGGTCTAAGGCTCTCAGAAACTAAACGTCTTAAATACTCATCATCACTTTGGGTCCAGATAGATAATAATTTTAATGTTTTTTCAGGAATCTTTTTTAATCCAGATATTATCGAATCTGCTGCAGTTTCTCGAATTGACCAATCTGCATTGCAAGCATATCTTTCAATTAGAGGCACCATTTCATCAAACTTCTCTGGTTTAAAAGATATAAAATCAGCTAAAATATGTAGAGAAAAATGCTGTAAAATAAGACTCTTATTGGATTCTCCGTAATTAAATGCAGATTCTATGAAATTAATTATGTATTTTTTCTTTGTATGCATTTCTTTTTTTAATAACTGAAAAATAATTTTCGCAACATGATTTGAAATGAATTTAATTCCTTTGCCAATTCGTTCTCGCTTGGGGATAATGCTATATTCCCTGTCAAGAGTCTTATTAATTTTCTTAAATAAATCTTCAGTAGGATACCAATTACTTAAGTTTTCAAAAAATTCAAGGGTTCTTTTTTGAATTAACTTCGCAGAGCTATTAGACATCTTAGTGGTTACTTTTTTTTATAAATTTGATTACCTCTTCATATGAAGTGTCTGACATAGGTCCAAATGACTCTACTTTCAATGCTCCTACTGCATTCGAAAAAATACCAATTTTTTTAAGATCCCAACCTTTGAGAAAACCCACGATAAATGCACCTGCAAAAGAGTCCCCTGCTCCAGTAGGATCAATTTCATTTACTTCAAAACCATTAATGTGTACTCCTTTTAGATTATCAGGAGTAAAAATAGTACAACCTTTTTTTCCTTGTTTAAGGACGATTATTTTTGGTCCCATTTCAAGTAATTTTTGACATGCTTTTTTAGAATCCTTAAGACCCGCTAGCATTTCAGCTTCCTCTCCACTTGGGAGGAGAATTTCTGTTCTCTCTAATATAGGCATGCTAATCTCTAAAATTTCATCTAAATCTAGCATTTCTGGTCTAAGATTTGGGTCAAAAGATATAATTGTGTCTGGATTATTTTTTTTCGCCACATTAATAGCTTTAAAGCAGGCATCTCGAGATTTTTTGCTGATAGAAAGGGAACTTCCCATAATGTGGAGACTTTTAACATCTTTAAAGTAATTTTCTTTTACATCCTTTAAAGATGTTTCACCTGCAGCTCCTTTCGCAAATATGAACTTACGAGAACCATCAGTATTATATTGATTAAACGCTATTCCTGTGGGTTCACTTTCCGAGATTCTAATATGCGATATATCAACATCATCTTGTTTTAACTTTCTAATGATACAATCCCCAAACTCATCATTTCCTATTACTCCAATATAACCGGTTTTTAAATTAAATGGTTTTGACATACGAGCAGCAGAACTGATAAAAATAGCCGGAGCCCCACTTGGATAGGGTCCTCTGTAATTAGCACCAATTTTTCCATGTGGAGTATTTAATTCTGTTCGTATAATTTCAACCAATAATTCACCTAAAGAAATTATATCTGGACACATCATTCTCTTCCTTTTTTTAGTTTAGCTCTTTTTTACGAAAAATTTTAAGATGATACTAAAAATATGAAGATGAAAAGAAAATTCACTTAACAAATTTTTGTTTAAATGATTCAATCATGCTTGAAATTTCATTCAATTGTAATTTGAGTTCTTTAGGGTTCATTTTTTTCAACTGATCTACGCTATTTATAATTTCTTTCATCTCATCTATCCATAATTTCATAAGAATTTCTCTTTCTTTATCTTTTATAGCTGTTTTCATTTCGTTAGAAATCCATTCTTTCGCACTTTCATAAATTTGTTTCTTAAGCATATCCATTTTTATTTTTGTTACATCTTGTTGACTTTTGAGCTCTTCTATAACAGGTTTTAATTCATTTTGAAATTTGATGTTTTCCTCATTATGCTTTTTTTCAATATCTCGTAAAACGGTGTCTTTTACATCAAATTCTTCTTTAAAGGTTTGGATTTTATTACTAAGATTCTCATTCATTTCTTTGATTCTTTCTAATATTGAGTTAATTTTTATCTCAACTGCTTTAATATTCTCCCTCAAATTTTGTTCTAAAGATTTAAATCTTCCATCTACTGCTTCTCCAAATTTTTTAAAGCCTTCTACTAACTTTTTATTAATGTTAGTATATCTTTCCTCTATTTTCTGGTCAAAAGTATTCGAAATTTCATCTAATTCTTGACTAATGTTTTTATTTAGGTTATCAATTTTATTGTCTAGTCTCTTAATTTCCGTATTTGATTGATCCTCAATTTTTTTAATATCTTTGCTTAAATGGTTTGAAAATTTATTATCTTGCTCATTTAACTTTTCACTTTGTATCTTATTTTGATCGTTTATTTTTTCTTCCAGTTTTTGTAATTGATCAGTTAATTTTTGCCCAAATTTTTTAATTTGAGCATCATTTTTTTGTTCAATTTTATTAATCTGTTCTTTTAATTCCTTAATTTTTTTGTCAGTAGGGTCTTCTTTACTGGACATTTTTTTGTCACCTTTTTTAATCTAATCTTTCAATATCATAATCTAGGATTTTTGTTTTTTTTTCCATTCTAAAAAGCTTTTTGTTTCCTTACCTCGAAAAACAGCCTTTTTTCCAGGATTAGTTTTCTCATATTTATCATACAGCTCAATTTTTTGATCTATGTTTATATGTTTTGATTCAACTTTAATTGTTTTAAGGTTGAGTTTAGCAGGCTTAGATCTCGGTTTGGTTTTAGATATAACCTCAAGAGGTTTTGATTCTTGTTTTATTTCTTTATGAATTTCAGGGGATTGTTGTTCTGATATCATATTTTTACCTTTAAGATTAACGGTATCAATTCTTGGTTTATCGTCAAATTGATCTTCTCTAATTTTTGAACTAATGATCAAAAGTTCATTTTCTTCTCTTTTCAATTTAATAAATGTTTCTAATTGTTGTTTACTTTTCTTTTCAGAAATTTCTAATGATTTTTTTAACTTATCAACTAATTCTAAAGTTGATTTGATATTTTGCTTTTTTAATTGAATTAATTCTTCTTCTGTTTTTTTTATACCATCAAGAAAATTATCTGAAATTGTTGTTTTCTGAGTTGAAATTTTTTGTAATTCCTGTTGAATAAATTCATAGTATTTTCTTTCTTTATGTTCTTGAGAGGGAATATCTTCTATTTTTATTTTCGGTTTTAGATCACTGAGTTTTAGTTCAATAGAACTTAAATTAACTAAATGTCCTCTCAATTCCTCTTCAGTCTTGCCTATGAGCTCAATAAACTCTAAACTTGAATTTTCAGGAACTAGATCTGGAAATAAGATCTCGGATTTTTTCAAAAATGTGAAAATTAATAATTCAATACAGTCACTAACATTTAGGTTAGAATTAGCTGAAGTTATTGAAAAACTCTTTTTTTCCCCTAAGTAATTTTTAACTGCTTTTTTAAAATCGTTATTCAATGAGAGTTTATCAAATTTATTCCCAACCATAAGAGTAAACGGATCTTCTGAATATCTTTCTAATCTATCTAAAAAATTCTTCTCATGAGATTTTAACGTTAATTCTGGTCTCGTCATATCGAAAACTATAAGGGCAAGGTCAACATCAGAGAAAAATGCATTATTTATGGTGGGATTAATAGCCCTATTTCCTCCTACATCCCAAATATTTAGTCTAAATGTTACACCTGTTTTTTTTAGTATATAATCTTTTCTACTTATAATACTATTAATCGTAGGCGAGTATTCTTTTGGTACTTCCTTTCCTAGAAATACATTTATTAATGATGTTTTTCCAACTGAACCTTCTCCATAAACGGCAAGTTTTAAATTAACCCTCTTATCCAATTCAATATCCGCCTGGTAGAATTAAATAAAATATTCCAAGGAAGCTTTTAGCATCTAGTTTAAATCGCTTAAAAAAAAAAAGCAACCTAACTCATAAATTCTTAACATGTAAATTATATTTAAATTTATTTAGAAAACTGGTTTGATGTTTTTAAAGTGCTTTAATAATTTTATAAAGATTAAGTTGAGAATTAATATTTAAATCTAATTTTTGGAATTAAACACTTAAATAGCTGTTAATCCTATCCTCAAATACTTGTAATTAAAAACTTATTTAAAAATGAAAGCAAAGAAAAAAATTGAATTGATAGTCAATATAATCGAAAGATGTGATGAGGGAAGTTGTTTATATTGTGGTAGTACATTGAATGGAGATTTAGAAGATTATGATGAATTCTATTCTGATGATTGGTGCCCTGATTGTTGTGAGAATATAAATCCTGACAATGATTGGGAGGACGCATGTGTAAAAGCAATTGATAAGGTAATTCATGAAGAAAAGTTTAAACCCTAATATAACGAGTGAGAAATTTGGTTTTTCTAAAAACAGAGGTGCTTCTTAAAGATTTGTTGTTTCCAGAAAGTCCCAGATGGTATGATAACAAACTCTGGTTTTCTGTACCTGGTGTAGGACTCCCCTAATATATAAAATACTTACTATATGTAATATAAAAAAATATATATCACTGCTGCTAATGGCCGCCAAACGTTAGCAATACTACCATCAAAAGTATTCCTGCTATTATCATTAAGAGTTGGCGAAGGCTATATTTTAAATCAGTATGCTGATGCAAATCAGGTGTTAAATCTGATAATGCAATATAGATGAAACTCGAAGCGGAGATTGCTAAGATGAAGGGAACCACTGAACTTATAGCACCAATAATAAAATATCCTATTATTGCTGCAGGTATTGTTGTAGAACTCGAAATAATATTATAGAGAAAAGCTTTTTTCTTTGAATATCCAGAATGGAGTAAAATCCCGAAATCACCTGTTTCATGAGCAAGTTCATGAACCAGAATTGTTAATCCCGCACCAATCCCTATAGTAATATCTGTTAAAAACGCAGCGGCAATCACAATTCCATCTGTAAGATTATGTAATGAATCCCCTATTAGTATAATAGGACCTGAAGCATGTGAATGAACCTCACACTCCTTATTTCGACAATTTCTCCAAATAATAATTTTTTCCATAAAAAAAAATACTAAAATTCCTCCCAATACATATGGCATAATCACGTGTGATTCTCCACCCAAACCTTCAATAGCTTCTGGTATCAATCCTAAAAGTGCCGCAGCTAGTAAAATCCCTGTAGCAAAGGATATTAGAATTGGAACAAGAATTTTTTGATACTTTTCGGCTATAAAAACAAAGGCACCTGCAATACAAATAGCTCCAACGCTTCCCAATACGCTAAATAGTAAAATTAATATAAGAATTTTTCATCACATCTGAATTTAGTATTTAATATTCGGTAGGCAAATTAAAGAGAAGGTAAATTTAAAGTTTATTACGAAATATCATAATTCAGTCTTTAAGGTTTTGCTGCGTTTGTGCTTTTGCACTAGCCATCTTTGATATGTTGTATAGCTACCCAATTTATTATTTATCGTAAATAAAAAATATGTAAAAATCTATTCTAATAAGTTCTATGAAAGGAATATTTTATCAAAAACTTGCGGTAAATTATCAGTTATGTTTTTACGAGCAGCTATAATAAATACAATTGCAATAATACCTCCTAAGCCAAATTGAATAATTGCATTTAAGAAAAATTCATATAATGCTCCAGGAGCTCCAAAAATGAAGATTTCATAGAGAAAATAACCGTAAGTCATTACAATACCCCCAATAATTACTGCAAAAATATCTCTAAAATTTATTCTTGATTTCAAATTTTTAGGATCAGCAATTATTCCAACAAGGAAACCTTCTAAACCTTTTATAATTAACGTTGCAGGAGCATATATAGTATAGGTCAAAAAAATATCTGCTAACGCAGAGCCTACACCCCCTGCGATCCCTCCTATTATCGGCCCGAACATCAAACCTGTAATCATAACACCTGCATCTCCAATATTAATGAAGCCTTGGGTTGCGGGAATAGGGACGGAAATAACCATTGTTAAAATACAAATCAAGGCAGAGAATATTCCAACAATTGAAAGAGAGAGTGTTTTTTTAGGAAATATATAGCCTATGAATCCTTTTTTTGTAGAGATATCTTCGTCCACCATTGTTATTTCACCTTTTTATTATTTTATTATTATCTGAAAACTATAATGTTTTAATTCTAACATCAGGCAACTTTTAATCACTACTGTGTTTAATAACCTAAAATTATGTGTATAATTTTTTTATTTCAAAATTATAAAGATATAAAATAGTATAATTTATAATTTTTATATAGAAGAAAATTAAAAATTAACATCTAAATTAAAAAAAAAGTAATAAAAATGTCTGCCGAGGAACGTCAAGCAGTTGAATACTTCCTTGAATGGATAAATGGAGGCTCTTTCGCACAATGGATAGAGCATTTTTTAAATCAAGGGGATGAAGGGAAGCTTAGACAGGTTAAGGAAGTATTTGATAAAATTAAAAGCGTTTTTGGTTTTTAAATTTTCTTTATTTTTTATATTTGTTCAAGCACCTTCAGTTCTTAAATAGAAAAATTGAAGTTCTTATGTTCATATTATTTTATTAAGTGTTGGCACCATAACAGGTTTAATTTTTGAGTGTACCTTCAAGAAATTTCTTCATTGTTTTTAATAGGACTCATGGATTAAAGAATGATTTTAATATAAATCTCTTTTATCTTAAAAAATTCAAAGAAGATACAGTAAAGTTTACTTATATTAGTGACCCCTTCTTAAGAGGAACTGTTGTTTTTGGTTTAGACTTTAAAAATAAGATACGTCCTTTGAGTTTCAATAAAATTGAGAAAGACGGAGTTATTTCTCCAGTAAATCCTCGCCTTTTTAAACAGTTTTTAGTTTCTAAATGTAATAAATTCGTCGCGTTTTCAAACCAATCATCTCCTGAAGATTTTACAATTATAAATGAGATGTTAGCTAGGTTTCAATTTGATAAAAATAAAATTATTACTTTAGTTTTTTGTAAATCCTGTTTAGATTCTCAGAAATTTACAATTTTAAATCAAAACAACCAAATCAAATCATTCAAAAATCAAATCCTCTGCTCTGAATGTGCTTATGAAATTGTTCTTAGAGAAGCTAAGATGAGAGGGATAATTACACAAGAACGTATCAGTCCAAAACTAAAGAACTTTTTCATGCATATGCTACTGAAATTTAGAGATGTCAAGAAAGTTTTATCAATTTTTCAAGCTGATTTTAATCCAGTTAACAATAAAGATATTACTCTTTATGATATTGAAACGAAGCCCCCAATAGGGAGAGAGTTTCTTAACCAGAAGTTTGATTATCTTGATATACCCCAGGATTTAAAAAATTTATTGAAAAACTTAAATTTAAAGTTATTATTGCCGATTCAAGCAATATCCGTGAAAAAAGGATTATTGACGGAATATACAAATCAGTTAGTAATGGCACCTACTTCGGGAGGTAAAACACTGGTAGGTGAATTGGCAGGGATTTCAAAAGTTCTGAAAAATTCAAATTCAAAAATGCTTTATCTAGTGCCAATCGTTGCTTTAGCCAATTTAAGAACTGACGAATTTAAAGAAAAATATAAGCAGTTAAGTTTAAAAATAATAAAAAAAATCGGTGAATCATTATTTGAGAAGAGGGAATCCACTGATCAAAAAGATCTACTTAATGCTGATATTATAATAGCTACCTATGAAGCTATTGATCACATTTTAAGATGTGGAAATAACGAAGTTTTAGGAAATATAGATACTATTATTATTGATGAAGTCCAGACTTTAATCGATCCAGAGAGGGGATATTTATTAGATGGTTTTATTGCTCGACTCAAGTTTCTCTACAAAGAAGCTCAATTTTTATATTTAAGTGCCACATTGGGAGAGCCGTTATTATTAGCGAATAAATTAAATTGTAAATTGATAAGATATAATAACAGACCAGTACCAATTGAAAGACATCTGTTGTTATGTTTTAGTGAAATACAAAAATATAAACATATTTCTAAATTAGTTAAAGCTTCCTATCTTAAAAAATCTAAGTTTGGATTCAAAGGGCAATCAATAGTATTTACGAACACTCGGAAAAAATGTGAGACAATCACATCCTATCTCTTAGATAAAGGAATTAAAGTATCTGCATATCATTCTGGTTTAGCCAATGAAGAACGGAAGATTATTGAGGAAAATTTCCGCGCTCAAAAGATAGCGGGTGTGATCGCCACAGCTGCTTTGGCTGCGGGAGTAGATCTTCCAGCAAGTCAAGTAATTTTCGAATCTTTATCTATGGGAATTAAGTGGTTAACCGTAGCGGAATTTGAACAAATGCTAGGAAGAGCGGGAAGGTTAAAAAAACATGAACAGGGTTATGCCTATTTATTAGTCGAAGCAGGGAAAATTTACACCCCGAAGATGAAACAGACAGAGGAAGAAATCGCCATTAAACTATTAAATGGAAAAATAAGAGATTTTGAATTACCCCCAATAGAAAGCAAACTTTTAACAGAACTTTTAGCTTTTATTTCTGTATTTAACCAAGGTGTAAGGAAAGATGATATTCTTAATTTTTACGAGCTGATAATAAATAACAACTATGAATTAGATAAATTTTTAAAAAGACTGATTCAAATAAAGTTAATTCGAATAAATGAAAATCAAGTATATAAATCTACACGCTTAGGACAAGCAGTAGCAAAAAGTTTTCTAACAACTGAGCAATGTTTAGAAATAATAGATACTTTAAGAAAAAAAGATAAAACTATAATTGATATTGCTCTGGAGCTTAAACCTATTAAAAATGTATATTTATCAAAAGGTATTGTTGCAGACTTAGCAAAGAATGTCAATATGAGGTATTTAAGTAATAATCTTTTTAGTGGTAGTGTTCTTTCTTTAATGAATGCAGAGTATGTTAAGAAACGAAGAACTTTTTCTCGTGAATTTATCGAGTTCATTTCGAAATGGGTTAGTGAAATATTTAATTGTAAATGCAAAAATAACCCCTATTGTGATTGCGGAAGAATAAACCTTGAAAAAATGATATTAAATTCACGAATAAAACACAATTTATCAATAGAGGAAATTTGTAGAAGTTTTGAGGATGACTATAAAATTAAAATTTTCAAAGGCGATGTTATAGATTATCTAGAGAATTTAATCTATAGTCTAGAGAGTATTACAAATATTTTAGAAGGAATTTCAAGAATAGATCCAGTATATCAAGAGGAAATAAATAATATACCCAGGATTATTGAAATGATGAAATACTAAATCACTAAATCAAATTCATAAAGTGAAGATTTCAACTATATCATTATCGACTAGAACATAATCTAAACCGACCTTCTTACGCCTTTGGCGAGCTCCTTCTCTTATAACTATTGCGTGATCAAAAGATTCATAGAATTTGCGATGGATCTTGAGAGCCGCATCTTTAACAGTCGAATCTTCGTCTATAATTAAGGGTTTTTCTGCTATATCTCCCCCAGAGCTCATAGTATAGATTCGTATTTTCTTTAAAAATTTTAGAATTAACTCGCCAAAATCTTTAGGAAAGGTTCTTTTATGTATACTAATCCCTATTATTTTTGAAAATTTCTCAGAATATTCTCGCTCTAATTTTTCGAATAATCCTTCAGTATGGGGGAGATCTCCTTTAGTAGCAATAATTATTGCTTTTTTATATACAACAGACGGAGTTAAGGCATCAATTATATCATCAAAAGAAATTTCCCCATAAATTTTTACTATAGCATTTTTAATCCCATTTGCATTTACTAATTCTTTAACTCTTTCAGTAAATTCTCCAACATCTTCAATATTTTTTGCTTCTTTAGTTAAATAAAGGACTTGAATTTTGTTTGAGCCTGTTTTCTGAATATTTAAAGGAGGTGGGAGTCTATTGATTCTGATCTCTGCTTTAGTTAATTCATTCAATAACAAATTCATCTGGTCTTTAACATCTCTAGATAAATCAACACACAAGCAAAGCAAATCACACGATCTAATTTGAGAAAGGATTTCTTTTCCATTTCCTACACCCTCAGACGCACCTCTCATGATGGAAGGCATTTCTACGATTTGAAATCGAATTTTATTATAATTATAAATTCCAATTTCTGGTAAAGGTGTATATTTACCAATTTTATCTTGCGCTGCTCCCGTTAAATAATTTAGAACAGTAGTTTTACCTGCTCCTGGTGTGAAATAGCTACTTATCAATATTATTTGAATGCCTTCTTTTTTAATTGAAAAAGGAGAAACAACTTTTTGAGTAATTTTTTGTCTTTGTCTTCTTTCTTCTACTTCTCGCTTTAATTTTGAAAGGCGAGATCGATTTAACGCAACGATCTTCTCAGTAGCTTTATGTTTAGGAACTAGAGAGATGAATTCTTCCAAATATTTGATTTTTTCTTCCAGAGATCCTGCATCTAAATAGCGACCATAGGCTGCTTGAGCTTCGGCGCCAATATTTGAACTCAAAATCCCAACCCCTATTAGGTTTTAAAATATAGATCTAAATCGATCCTCTGTTTTTAATTTTAAGTCCCCTAAAATTTCATTAATTCGATTCTCAAAATTCTTAAAATATTTAGGTTTTTTGGAAAAAATATCGTTGAGTGAAAAGCGATTGAGAAAATGTAACAAAATTTCACCCAAATATTGTTTTACTATCGTGGTATCCGTTCCCTTTTCAATGATTGCGAATGCTAATAGAGGTTGTTTATTCTCAAGTTCATTTCCGGGTAATTTTATCATTTCACAAGAACATACAAGCTTGAAAGACGCCAGAGAGATAATAGAGATATCATCACCAAATACTTCACTAGTAAAACTCTCTAATGCCTGTAAAAATCCAGCACGTAAATTTGGATCTAGTACATTATCTGAAGATGAGTAGTACTTTATCTCAACCAAGTTTTTCATGCCAAAATTGATACCAACTTCTAAAATTGCCATTTTTAAAAAGGAACTTTCTTCTCGTAATCTGAAATATATTTATAGTTTATAGTAAAAATAATTATTTGTATTACTCTCTTTTTTTAAAAATTCAATTCAATATAATCTTAACTGTTTTTAATGTAGTATAAGATTATTATTGAGCAATGACTTTGCTAAAAACATTTGATCATTATAAATTTCTTACCTTAAGTAAAATTGACTCCAGTTTAGTTTTAAGAATAATTTAATTGCTTTTTATACGCTGTAAATGTATTATGTAATAAAAAATGAACCGTTAGTGGTCCAATACCTCCAGGAGAAGGAGTAATTTTACCACTTTTTTCATAGATGTCATCAAAATTTACATCTCCACACAATTTTCCATTGACTCTATTGATACCAACATCAATTATTATTGCACCATCTTTTATTTTTTCTTTAGTTATAAAATTTGGATGTCTTACAGCTACAACTAATATATCTGCTCTTCGCATATGACTTTCAATATTTATTGTGGATGTATGACAAACTGAAATTGTAGCATTCCGTTTAAGCATCATAAAGATTAAAGGTTTCCCGACAAGGTTTGAACGATTAATGATAACTACTTCTTTCCCTTTTAAATCAATATTATAATATTCTAGTAAGGTAATAATTCCTGTAGGAGTACATGGCGCTAGAGTTTCATTATAATCGTAAAGTTTACCCTTGTTTACAGGGGTTAACCCGTCTACGTCCTTTTCTGGTGATAAATTTTCAATATACTTTAGAGTATTGGGGGATTGGGATTTTGGGAGAGGTAATTGTAATAGAATACCATGTACTTTATCGTTTGTGTTAAGTTTATTGATTTCTTCAATAATTTTCTCTTTTGAAAGATGATCATCTAATTCCAAAATTTCTGATTCAATACCTACAAAAGCACAGGTTCTCTTCTTCATATTCAAATAGACTTTTGAAGCGGGATCTTCACCAATTAAAATAGTAACTAATTTAGGTTTAATCCCAGTTTTTTCAACTACCTGGGAAATGTCTTTCTGTAAAGCTAAATTCAATTTATCAGCTAAAGCTTTTCCATCCAGTATTTTTTCTTCCATAATTTTGAGAACCAATCTAAATTTGATTATTCTGTATTCCAATTCAATAATCTCAATTTGGAATATCTTAGGTTTAAAAAATTGGTATTAATCCTTAGATTCTTCTTCTACGCCAAATGACTACACCAACTACCACTAATAAACCAATACTCCCCATTATAAGTATTAAAATCCAATAATTAAATTCTACCATCCATATATCAACTGCTAATTTTCTTAAAGATGAATCACAAGTGGCTAATGTTTTAAAGGCAAAATAGGATCCTATAACGGATGAGGAAAGTTGACTATTTCCTTCAGAGATATCAACAAAACCACCATCTTGAAAGTTTTGTCGGGATATTACCCAATTTGCTGTTTGATCAGCATTCAGAAGGTTTTTATTTATAGCTGTAATTGCCATTACACAATAAAATGTACTGCTAAGTATGGGGGAATTTGAATTGAGATCTGGTAGAAAACCTCCAACTTTATTGATATCTGAAGGATTACTAACATAAAATGATTGTAAGTATGAAAGAGTTTGATTCTTATTTACTAAATCATCTACAGATGTTAAAGAATCTAAAAGAGAAACCGCATAATAAGTAGTAATCACGGTAGAAGTGGGATTCCCATAACCACCATCTGTATGATTTTTTGATAGTATCCAATCCCTATGCAAGGTTACGTTTTGTATGACTTTCGTGGGGGCTAACATAGAATGAATTTGAACAATAAAAAAAGTTGAACTTAATGTGGGGGTCATTGTCTCATTTTGAAATGAAAATCCACCACCAATTTGTTCTGTATCATTTAAATATTGAAAAATACTATTTTTCAAACTTTCTTCAATTAAATAATCAGTATGAAGAGTAAATAATGATCTAAGCAGAAAGTACAAATTGTATAAGTTGACCGCATCATTATTAAACATATAATTTATATCATTTTCTAGCTTAGTTTGAAGGTCATCAGTAACATGGGCAGTTCTTCCTAAACCAAATAAAATCTCCAAAGCATAAGCTGTTGCTTCAATTGATACTTCTTCTATGGTACTAATGCCATTCTCAAAACCCTGTCCTTCAATCTCGTTTCTATAGATATAATCTGTTAAGTAAACTCTTCTTGTTTTTCCTAAAACACTCGGAATTATGCTTATTACAGAGAAAAAAACTAGGAATAAAATGAGAATATTGCGATGATTACTTTTCAATGAAACAACCAAATTCAGATTAATTAAATTCTAATTTTTTAAATCTACCTTAAAATTAAAAATTAACGCTATCTAAAGAACTATGTTTGGTAAAAAATGAGAAAATCCTAAAAAATGATTCTTAATATTTAATTTTCAGAGAATTTCGCTAATATCTCTATAGAGAAGATCATGATTGGATTGAAATTGCTCATGTGTAATAAAAAGTTTCTGAAATGAAGGTAAACTCCCCAAAATAGCCGCACCGTTAAAGATTGCAAATTGAAAATTGTCAGGAACAAAGAATTTTATCACTTTACTAGAGGATTCCATATATTCAGTAAATTCTTGAGCAGGTGTTTTTTCTTTTGGGATTTCAGGTTTCTCTAATGAATCAATTGACATTCCACAATAAGGACAAAATAGGGAAGTTGTGTCTTGTATTTCATTATTACAGTAAGGACATTTTTCAAGTTTTTTCTTTGAACCGCCACTCTCACTTCGAGAAGAAAAATCGATCCTTATTTCTGGTAAGGATACTCTTGCTCCACAAGAAGGACAATATTCATTACCAGATGACAGATCTATAAGGGCGCCGCAATGGCTACAAGTATCACGTTGTTTTTTAGAAATCTCAACAGCTTGAAGCTTAATCAATTCAGTCTTCACCGTAGATAAGGTTGGTTTTGGTTTAGGAATTGAACCTATTTGTGGTAGAACTGCATTGAGCTCTGATTGAAATCTTTGTTCAAAACCGCTATAGGATAAATTCCCCCCAGAAAATACTATATGGGACAAAAGATCATGCCAGTGTTGATTATCTAAAACTCTTAAACTAGCAATTACAGCTTCTGGAATGTTCATGACATTACTTACACCTAACATACTTGGATCAAAGAGAACTTCTGGGGCTTGATAAAGAACATGATTTGCAATATTGATAGTGGATCCATCAGGCATAGCGGCAGAAAATTTTTCTCCAGATTTTGGAGGATTATTGGGATCTATGACAAAGTAACAATTTTTCTCCTTTATATCTTGAATAATTTCATCTGCGGCACTACTAGATATATTCACACCCTCTCTCATCAAAAGATTTTTTAGATTATGATTTACATCTATTCCTGCTATGGGAATCTTTTGAACAGCATGATCTTGCAAAACTCCGTTAATGATTGGAGCTATCCATGTGAGACCATCACCAGATTCTATAACCAATCCCGTAGTTAGACCTACACTGAATAAGGACAACATTGGTGTAGGCATCATTATTAAGCTTTTAACACCATGAGTTTCAAACAATAATCTAGCAATATATTCTTTGGTTTCTCTATGCATAAAGGGTGATTCACAATAGAATACAGGATAATCTGAAAGAGTTTCTACTCTTAATAGGGAATAAAAAATATAGTTCAGAATTTCGTAGAAGCTATCCCACGACATAACAGCACCACGCTGAATTGGATGCGTTATCTTAAGAACACCGCGCATTCTTGAAACATCGTTTCCTACATAGATACTTCTAGCACTGACGTCAACCATCACAGATTTATATTTTTCAGTACCAGTAATGGATGGAAATACAAATCTAGGACCAGGTTCTCCTGCAAATCCTATCTTTACATAAGCAGAGCCGATATCCACTATAATTGGTGTGCCGGGGAAAGGTAATGCCATTTTAACTCAATTGTGTGCTATTTTGTAAGATGTATTAATTTTTGATTTTTTTATTTTTATAGTTTTATTAAAAAAATTATAGATTAATTAATTTTTCATAAATTCATATAATTTTTTCAAAATCTGGTTTTGTACAATTAAACCAATTAATTGACCATTATCATTTACAACAGGCAAACGCTGGATTTTTTTTTCAAACATCAAATTTAATATATTTCTTACCGTTTCATCGCTTTTAACAACAAAAGGTTCGGAAGTCATTAAATCTTTAACAGTGGTATTAGGTGACTCTAAACTCATGGCAAACCTAGCTAAACGTATATCTCTTTGGGTGATTATACCAATAAGTTGCTGATTTTTCTGATCTTTTACGACAGGAAGTCCACCTATTTCTTTTCTTAGCATTAAAATTTCCGTTTTACTAATTTTTTCATTTGGGGTTAAAAAAATGGGATTTTTCACCATTATCTCGGAAGCTTTTATTTCACCAAATTGCTGTAAGCGATCTTCCCCCATTTTTAATCTCCGTGTTAGTACACTTTATATGGTTTATAACTAAACATTTCCTATTACATTTTACTAATATTATTGAAAATAATCATCCCTAAAATTAAAATTTATTTGTTAATTAGTTTTCACTGTTTCTTCCAGATTTAGTGCGATGTTATTTAATTCTTTTGAGTAATCATTATATTTTTGTAAGATATAGCTCCCCCACTCATTTAATTTAACCCAGCCCCCACCTCCAGAACCGCCCTTACCAGTTATCACGACGGCCATTCCAGTTCTTTTTTCAATTCTCTTTAGAATATTCCATGCATATTTATAAGAATAATTACACTCTTTAGCTGCTTGTGTTAAAGAACAGTCTTTATTTCTATCTATATTTTTAAGCAAATTGGCCCATCCTTTGCCTAGGATACTTTGATCCTCGAATTCTAACCACAATTTTATTCTAAAACTGAGTTTAGATTTTAATTTATCAATCTTGGGTTCTTTAGCCATAATTATTATTAATTTTTTCAATATTAATATTTATATTTTTTATAAGAAAAACATTAAATTCAAGATAATTTAATAGGGTTAAGTGAATAGATCATGATGTTTTTTGAAAAAGACGAATCAGAAAAAACAGGGAAAGAGGTTATCAAGAATCTATTCTTTTTCTCTGAAAATCAAATGCTAGATTGTAACCAATATATTGTTAAAAATGAAGACACTAGTGAATTAATCTTATTTGATGCCGGAAATGGAATATCTCTAGCAGGTTTCTTTAAAGGGATGGAAAAATTGAACCTAAATTATGAAAACATAACGAAAGTGTTTCTAACACATGAGCACGTGGACCATGTTCTTGGAGTTTATAAATTAATGAATATATTGAAAAACAATCCACCTGAAATTTTTGCCTATGGCGCTACTACTAAAACATTAGAAGAAGGCGATGAAACAAAGATTCTACCCATAGCTTTAGGTATTACTGCCAGACGATTAGGAGTTGAAATTATTCCATTAAAAGTAAATGACTTAAGTCAAATTAAAGAAATTAGGATATCCTCGGAATTCAAGTTTCAGATCCACTATACTCCCGGTCATTCTTTAGGTTCAATATGTTATTATGAACCTGAGAAAAGAGTTTTGATCCCCGGGGATCTTGTTTTCAAGGGAGGGAGTTTTGGAAGATATGATTTTCCAGGAGGTTCATTAAAGACATTAATAAATTCAATAAAGTATGTAAAAGAACTAGACGTTACATATCTCCTCCCAGGACATATGGGAATATCTGAAAACGGTAATAAAAACATTGAACTTTCATATAGGATGATCAAATCAATGGGTTCTTTCTATTGATTGACAAGCAAATTAAATTCTAAATGATCTTCAGAGAGTTTTCATTTAAATTTTGAAACAGTTAAAAGTTTATAGTAAATCTTTTAAGCTTAGAATTCAGATTAGAATTTTTCCAAATCTCTTTTTAAGGTAATTCTAAACGATACTAATATTTAAATAACACATCTTTCTATTATTTCTTATAATCCTCTTTAAATTATAAAAAAATAAGGATTAGTGAAAATTTATTATGTCTGAACAAAAAAAACCAACTAAACACCCTACTGAAATTTATATCAGGAGCTACCCTAAAGTTATCTTTTTCTGGCCTCTTTTGATCGTTAGCTTTATTCTATGGATCATTCAATTTGTAAGTGCCAATCCCATCCCAATATTAGGTACCGTGTGGTTTATTGTCTTTTTTATTAATATATTTATCACGGCTTTTGACTTTTCTTCGACTAAATTCTTTGTTTTAATTCTGGCAATTGTGATTATACTACTACTTGTCGTTTTCTTAGTTCTCCCAAATTTTGCGATATCATTGAATTTGGGAACAATCGACCTGAGTTTATCCTGGCAGTTCTATTTGGCTATGACCTTAGTTCTCGTTTTTATTTTAGGAATTGTCCTTATTAGCACAAGATTCGATTATTATAAAATTGAAAGAAATGAAATTATCCATAAATCTGGTATTTTTAGCTCAGCTGAAAGATTTCCTGTAAAGAGCTTAAGATTCAAGAAAGAGATTCCTGATGTTTTTGAGTTTTTCTTGCTACGGGCCGGCTCTATGACCATAGACCCAGGACACACAGACGAAGTCATGATTTTGCCCACTGTCTTAAATATTAATAAAGTAGAAAAAAACCTTGATTGGTTACTTAGTCACGTGTCAGTCGAACCCGACGAAATTGATCAGTAAACAAAAAAATGAAATTTCATAAATTTCTCAATTTTTTTTTAATATTTTCTTTCTTTTGAAATTATTGAATAGTTAAATTTAAGTTGTAAAACGTACTTTTAAATACACCCATGACTCACCCACCAATAATACTGTTTGATTTCGATGGTATTATTATCACTCAAAAATCTTTAGAATACACGGCTTCCTTATTTTTAAAAAGTCGATTCTACAACTGGAAAAACGTTGAGAATTTAAGACTTATCGATTTAGCACGAATTTTTGAAGAAGCAGATTCAAAAAATAAAATAAAAGCACTGCTAAAAATAGTCAAAATCTATAAGGATTATATCCCGAGTTTATGGAAGAGATTGCTATTTTTTATGAGATTTAGGTGTACTTATCCACGATACGAAAAATATGAAAAAATAAAACCTAATTTAGAGAAGGTCTTAATTAATCTTAAAGAGAATAATTTCATTTTAGGGATTGTCTCTAATACTCGTGGGGAACGGATAAGAGATTTCATTCAAAAATTTAATATAGAACAGTTTTTTTCAGTATTTATTTCTCGAGACGATACGCCTTTTAGAAAACCAGATCCATTTCCATTATTTGCTGCTTTAAAGGCAATCAAACGAGAATTTAAAATTACAATAGAAAAAGAAAATGTGTATTATATTGGTGACCTTCCTCATGATATTCAATGTGCTAAGAACGCAGAAATTAATAGTATTGCTTTAATTTCTGGTCATGGGACAAAGACAAGTTTAATTAATTCAAACCCGACTTTTCTGATTCAAGATATTAAGGAAATTTTGGAAATTGAACCTATCAAAAAATTCTTATTAGATTAAGGATTACTTTGCATTAAATTTGTTCAATTTTTAAGAAAAATGTTTAACCTGAAAGAATTTCAAAACAATTTGGTTCTAGAACCTATTGTTGATAAGCTTAACAAATTTCTAAATAAAAATAAAACTCAAAGGATCATACAATTAATTGGGGAGTTAGAAAATTTATTAGATCAACCTGAGCATGACGTTTCTGTAACTTATATTTTAAGTGTATTAGCAGAGCATCATATTAATTTTATTTCTCAGGATATTCTCCAAAGAATTTTACCTTTTCTTAAATCTGACAATATCAAATTGAAAGTTAATTCTGTGATAATTTTTGGCTTTTTCCTAATAAACGAACTAAAATTGCGAAATAATTATTTTCAGGTATTTGCAAAATTGTTAACAGACGATTCTAAAGATATTAGAGACAATGTTCATTTTTTTTTCACGGAACTTGTAAAAAAAGATCCTGATTTAGTCAATTCGATTAAAGATATTATATTAAAAAGTCTTTCTCTTGAAAATAATAGAGAAAATGTTATGTCTTTGTTAAAAATACTAGATTTTTGCAAAGAATTAACTTTTGATGAGCTATTTTTGTTTCGCAGAATATCAAAATCATTAATTACTTCTTTCCATAATGAGAAAAGTAAAGAAATTTATAATGAAATTGTAAAACTTATTGAGAGGTTTTTCCCCTCTTTATCCTTAGAGGGACAAGCATTAGAATCCCTTGAAATTAAAAGCTTATTAAATTTATTAGATAAACAATTTCTTATGAAAAAAACAGATTTCACAGAGATTTTAAAAAATACTGAGATTAGTTTAAAAGATTATTTAAAAGAGCTCAATAAATCAATTGAGCGAGAAAATAAAATATACTTCTATACAAAAACAAAGAAAAATACTATATTTGTTTACGAACTTGAACTAAATAAACTTGTTAACCTTTTTGAGCGAAGTATAAAAATATCACACGAGAAAATACGACAAACTTTCTTTGAAATAATACAAAATGATGTAGAACTGAAGAATTTTGTAAATACATTAATTAAATTAAAGATAATTGATGGATACTATTCTGATATAGGATTTTTTTATTCAACCAGCTATATTAAATCCAGTCTGGTAAGTGATTTAAACAAAAAAGGAATCATAAAACTGGACAAATTTAATTTCATTCCTCCTCAAGTCCTAGGAGATATAATAAAGGATATTAGGATTTCCCAAAAGGATGACTTACTTCTTGGTAAAAATAAGATTACCTATTATTCATTAAAAATGATTCAAGAACAAATTAATAGAGAAGCGACAAAGAATAGTGTCGTTGATTTAAAAAGATATAGAGAAAGTATTACTGAAGAAGATTTTATTAATCTTATTAAAAATTTACCACGAGATTATTTATCTAATTATCATAAAGGAACCCAATGGTTAACTAATCTAGGGACTCTTAGAATATCAAAAGAAATACAAAGCTCGAAAGTATTTGGATTCTTTGATATCCCAAAGAACTCAAAAAAGCTAAATATCGGGCAAATCTTACTATATGATGTGTTTGTTAATATTATTGATGATAGAAGTGGGATTTGGGATAAAAATAAAGAAGTTTTTTACTTCTCTAAATATTTAACGGAAAAAATCGAAAAATTAAGCTCAATTTCAGATGAATCAGAAAAGAAAATACAAATTGAAATATTAGCTAAAAATCTTAATATCAATAAAAATCACATCGAGACTAAGTTAGATGAAAATCTTAAATTAATTGCGGAAGAAATAATGACAAAAGATCAAATAGAAATTAAAGAATATCTTGAAAAAACCGGGATGGATTTAGAAGTTTTCATGAATTTTATTGATGAATTAGAAATTAGTTACTTTAGGAAAGTGGATCTACTTATTTTTAAAGAGGAAAAAATTGAGGAGGCAAAGAATGATATCAGGTATATGTTGTTAGATAGATCAAAATCTGAAGAATTTCTCGATCTAGGAAATTTTGATATTAAATCGAATTTAATAAAAGATTTAATATTTGATTTACTTAAGGATGGAAAATTGAAAGGATTATTCTATGAAAATGAGGGAGAGCTTCTTTTTTATACAGAAAGAGGAATTCGTAATATGATGTTAGAAAATAGTTTCCTCTTTTCATTTAAAGATTTGTTCTATGGAAAAGAATTAAGTTTAGAAGAAATTGACTTAATGAGAAATATATTTGATGATCTAGTTACCAGAAAAAAATTAAGAGGAAATTTCGATGAGGAATCACTAACATTCTCAAGTGATGAGATTTTATTTGCTAAGGATTATAATACAGTTCTATTTGAATTTGAGAAAACCGTGAATAGTTATATTCAAACGTTTGAATCGGAATATAATAAAATTAAGAAGATATTGACTAAAAAAGAGGAAACGATATTTCCACAAGAAATTAAATTAATACAAGAAATTATTGATAAAATAAATGGGAATTATGTGTGGTGGAGAAATGGTTTAGACGCCTTTATCCGGAGAGCTAATGAGAAATTATTAAAAGAACAAGGTGTTAGTGTTAAAAAGTATAAACGTATGTTCTCCACTGAGCAAAGAGAGGAGATTAAATCATTTGAAGAAGATCCAGAAGTGTTTGATCATTTAAATAATTTTAAATCCTGGGTAAAGGTTTTTAATAAGCTCGAAGTAAAATATCCAAGTGTAATCTTTTACCATAAGCGCACATCCACTAATCCGGGTGATACGGAATCAAATAAAAAGCTACAGGAATTATTAAAGGAATTAATTTTGAATTAATTTTTTCGCTTTTTATCTTTCTCGATTTGAGCAAGGAATTTATCTATTTCTATTTTTTGATCTGTTTGAATTTTATATGTCTTTGGGTTTGTTATTCCATTTAATGCTAATATACCTTTTTCTTCGAGGACTTTTAGAGCTCTCCAAATGAAATTAATCTGAGAACGATTTGATGATTTGATATTGAAGCATCTTCTAATCTTTTTGGTTGTTACTATATTAACATTGCTCTCAATTAGTCTATTAATTGCTACAACTGTATCGCTTAAGTTTTTCATGAAAAAATCCATTGTTAAAAGAGTTACCCCTCAATTGAAATTAAAAACTTATTCTCTCCTTGCTGAAATTATAAATTTAAAAAGTAAAATTGATTTTTTGAGTATTATAAAATTATGTTTACGTATATATAAATTTTTTTTTATTTTAAGTCAAATTGTTTGAAAGGATTAAAGAGTAAAATAGTATAGAGTTGAATTGGTATTGGTTAATTTGCTTAATGTCTGAATACTCTCTTCCCACAAAATATTAATGCACAACCTAATTCATCAGCTCTTTTAATAATTGAATCATCTCTTATTGATCCACCGGGATTTATTATAGCTTTTGCCCCTGCTTCGACGGCTGCTTCTAAACCATCAGCAAAGGGGAAGAAGGAGTCAGTTCCCATAAAGGAATTTCTTAATTCATTTTTATGTCCAAATTCAATTGCTTTTTGGATGGCTAACTTAACTACGTGCACTCTACTTTGTTGTCCCGCTCCAATTCCAATTGAATAAATTCCATCATCATAAATTTGGGAAAAACATGCTGAATTTGATTTAGCCCATTTTGAAACTTTATATGCAAAAATCAGTGCTTCTTTCTCGGTTTCATCTACTTTCCTTTCACTCACTACGTTCCATTCTTTGATGATAGATTTGCTATCATATTCTTGAATTAGTACACCCCCTAATGTAGATCGTACTTCTAGATTCTTGTAGATTTCATCTCGTTTATCAAGAAAATCACCTATTTTTAATATTCTCATGTTTTGCTTTTGTTTTAAAATTTCAAGAGCTTCAGGTTCGAATGAAGGGGCTAATAAAACATCTACAAAGACTTTTTCTTTGTTTATGATAAAATCAGCAACCTCTGTAGTTAATTCTTTATTAACACCCCAGATTCCTCCAAATGCAGACATTGGATCGCAATTGAAAGCTATTTGGACTGATTTTAGCTGATCCTTCTTGTCAAGTGCTAAACCATTAGGAGATGTATGTTTCAGAATGGCAGTTACATGATGTTCTTGATTAAAATCTAATAACATTTGTACACAAGAGTCAATATCAAGATAATTGTTAAATGAAATTTCTTTTCCTCCTAATTGTTCAAAATTATGGAGCCCATATTTCGAGGAAATGTCTCTGTAAAATGCGGCAGCTTGTTCCCAATTCTCACCATATCTACAATCTTGTACCTTTTCGTAAATTTTTATTATTTGGTTACCTAATTTTATATCGGGATTATAGTAAGTTTGTAAATAACTGGCGATTGCTGCATTATAGTCTGCCATAATAGCAAATACATCTTGAGCTAATGTGGCTCTAGTGTTATCGGAAATCTTTCCATCATTTTGTCTTAATTCGTTAATTATCTGAGGATAATACCTTGTATGAGGAACGACGATTACATCTGGAAAATTTTTGGCTGCAGCTCTAATCATTGTAGGACCACCAATATCAATCATCTCTAAAGCTTCTTCTAACCTTATTCCTGGTTTAGATATTGCTTCCTTGAATTGATAAAGATTACACACTACCATATCTATAGGGGGAATATGATATTTTTGCGCATCTGCAGCGTCCTTTTCCACATTCCTACGATAAAGAATACCTCCTTCAATTTTTGGATGTAATGTTTTAACTCTCCCCTCAAACATTTCAGGTGATTCTGTATATTCAGATATTTTAATAAATTCTATTTCATTTTTCGCTAATAATCTCCCCGTACCCCCAGTTGAAAGAATTTCAACATTAAATTCATTTACTAACACTTTTACAAAATCTAAAATTCCTTCCTTATCAAAAACACTAATGATAGCTCTTTTTATTTTCTTCATAAACAATCATTTTACTTATTGGTTGTAAATAATAATAGTGATTTTACCAAAGTAAAGGTTACTATAGTAAAAAATTAATTAATTGATCCTTAATAAAAAAGCTAAATATCGAGCGAAAAGCAAAGAGATATGTTTCAAAATTTCCCAATTAAATCATGGGGAGCAGTTTCACGTTGACCTACAACAGATACTATACCGAGTGGTACTTTCTTCATATCAGCAATAGATTTAGCTCCTGCATAAATCATTCCATTTGCTAAACCTTCTTTTAAGGTTGATAATACCCCTAATACATCACCTACATAAGGTACGTAATTAGATACACCCTCTGTTAGCATTTTTGAACCCTCTACATATCTATCTGAAATATAACCAGAAGTTCTTGCTTCCTTTGATCCCATACCTCTATAGACTTTTACTTTTCTCCCCGCAATTGTGTCTATAAAACCTGGAGATTCCTCTGTTCCTGCAAAGAGATGACCTGACATCATTAAATCTGCCCCAGCAGCAAAGGCTTTAGGTAAATCACCTGGATTCTTAAACCCACCATCTGCAATAAGAGTAAGTTTGGGATTATAATCTTTTATGGCATCTGCCACATGAGCTGTAGCAAATAACGTAGGGGCACCAACTCCTGTTTGTAAGGAAGTTGTGCATATAGAGCCAGAACCCATTCCTACTTTTAATCCAATAAATCGCTCTTCAACAAAATCTGCTTTGGTGATTAGATACTCCGCTGCTTGGTATGTACCGATATTTCCTAAAACGAAATCTGATTCTAAAAACTTCATCAATTTTATGGTACCTGTGATATCGTCTATCTTGTAAAAATCTGCAACATCAATAAAAAAAATGTCTACATAATCATCTATTTCTTTTAATAATGCTTGGGACTGGGACGAATCTGGAAATCTAGGAGATAAGGCAAGACCACATAATAAATGCCCCTGATCATCTTTAGACGCGAAAGGGAACTCTGGAGCTAAATCCTTTTTTGTTATTAAACCTTTTAGCATACCTTTTTCATCAATTATTGGGAGTTTTTCTTTACGCGATTCATAAAGAATTTTTAAGGCGTCTTCTCGTGTCCCACCTGGTTTAATAGAAATAACGTCTTTAGTCATATAATCTTTTACTATTCCATTTTTTATATCATGTTCAAAAAAGGGAATGTCTCTTTTAGTGAAAATTCCACAAACTCTGTTTTCCTCATTAGTAACGAGGATACCGCTTATATTGTAATTCTCCATCATAAATTTGGCTTTTGAGATTTGAGCATTTGGTCCAATGGTGGCTACGTGCTCGCCATCAATTACGAAAGATCTAGCTCTCTTAACAATTCTAACCATTTCTAATTGCCTTTCAAAAGAACAATTTCGATGTAAAACACCAAGACCTCCATGCAGAGCCATATTAATTGCCATATTTTCCTCTGTAACAGTGTCCATTGCGGATGACAGTATAGGAAGTTTAAAATGATATTTCCCTAAGGTCGAAGATAAATCAACATCGATAGGAGAAAAATTTGTAAAACCAGGGAGTATCAGAACGTCATCAAAAGTTGCGATGAGATCATCCGAGTGGATTTTTTTTCTGTAATAATCTGACATCAATATTCACCAATTTAAAGATATTTTATTATTTGTTTCTGAATTAAAATAGTAAAAAGCTTTGAATTTTAATAATAAAGATGATTTAGTTTATAAAACTTTGTGTATGATATAACGCTTTAATCTTGTTGTTAAAGAAGATTTAGTAAAATAATAGGAAAAAAAAAATTTAAAAATTAAAATGCTAGCTCTCGTTTTTGAAAGAAAATTATATCTAATTAATAATTCAATTCAGCCAATTAATCTGTTTTTTCTTTACTTTCTATTCTATCTAATGCCTTTTGAATCTTATTCAATTTCTCTAATATTAATCCATCTTCTTGATTTTCTCGAGGTTTTTCTAAATCTTGATCTTGAACATCTATTAGCCGTATTTTATCCCTTATTGCCGTACGAATAAACTCAGATTGTGTTTGATGAAATATACGAGCATGCTTTTTTATATCTTCTAATTCAGCAACACTCACTACAAATTTGACTTGCTTGTCTTTTAATGCTTTTTCTACTATATATAATTCTTCTCTTCTTCTTTTTTTTTCAATTTTTCTTTCTCTTAGTTCTTCCTCATTAAGCTTTTCGAGGTAAGTTCCATTAGTATGAGCGGGAATAACATTTTTCTTATATTCATTCATGATATCCCTTCTAATATTAGATTCCTGTTTGCGTATTCTGCATGATCCCGCTGATAAATGGAGTGACTTGAGTTCTAATACCGACTTCGGGATATTCTTTAATAAATTATCATCTACTTCACACATCCTTAGAGATTTTAAGTTCCCTATTGTTTCTGGAATTTTCTCTATTTTATTTGATGCTAATAAAAGAACTTCAAGTGATGTCAGTTTTTCAATCGACTCTGGTAGAATGCTTATTAGATTATTATTCAAATAAAGAACTTGAAGAGATTTTAAATTCCCTATTGACTCTGGAAGCGTTTCTAATCTATTATTGTTTAACCAAAAGGATCTAAGCGAAGAAAGGTTCCCTATTGACTCTGGGAGATTTTTTAATAAATTATCATTGAAATTTATGGATTTGAGTGATTTAATATCTCCTATTGATTCTGGTAGAAATTTTAACTGATTTTGTTGTATTTCTAGGCTCTCAAGAGACGTAAGGTTGCCTATTGATTCTGGAAGCGTAATTAACTGATTAAGATCGGGGAAAGTATCATGTATATTATTTATTGCAAGGCTTGTAAGAGATTTTAAATTCCCTATTGATTCTGGAAGTTTCCTTAATCTATTTGACCGAAGATTAAGATATATGAGTGATTCCAAATTTCCTATTGATTCTGGTAATGTTGTCAATTGGTTCCCTAGTATAAAGAGTTTTGTGAGTGATGTGAGGTTTCCAATCGAATCAGGGAGTTCCGCTAATTTGCTATACCATGCTTTATCATGTAAATTTGGGTAACCCAGGTTTAGCTCTATTACATGTTCGTTCTCTATTGTCACCCCAAAAGGTGAAAAGGGAGGTGAATTCTTCGTCCCCATTTGAGGAATAGATTTACCAATTAACTCTTCTAAATCTTTTAGTGTTTTGGCTTCCTCAGTTTTTAGCTTAATCTTATCATTTATTCTTTCACTCATTTTTTAATATCCACCTTACTTATTTTTTTAACAATTTTACTTTATTAATGGGATTGAATCATAAAAAGATAGTACAAGTTTGGTACAAGTTTTCTGTAAAAATAATGGTAATTTCCCTTTATAAATCTAGTACAAATTTGGTACAAGTTTTATTGACAAAGATGTCTAAACGATAAAGATAATTTAATTTATAAAGCTTTTGCATGGTAGAATCCCATAATTTTGGTGTTTATAGAAGATTTTGAAAAATAATAAAAAAAAATTTCTTTTAGATTTAATATGCTAGCTCTCGTTTTTGAAAAATATAAAGAGCTCCCACTAATGCTATTATTCCAACAGCAATTACAATTAATAGCTCATTTATCGGCATTGCCCCGGAACTAACTATCGTTCCAGCATTCAGATAGTTAAAAAGTGAGAAAAGTTTTAATGGTTCAGCATTACTGACCATTCCCCCAACTCTTACTAAAACATACTGTCCAAAAATCACTATCCCTGCTGCAGGTAACGCTTTCTTAGACAAAGCTTTGTGTAAGAGGAAATCCTATTATTTTGAAATTTAAGAAGAATAAAAAAAAATGTGAATAAAATTTTATCTAAACGGGGATATCCCTTTTATTAAAAATAACTATTGAACCTATAGCTACAATGACTGTATAACTAGAAAGGAATACAATTTTTAAAGGTATCGCATCCCAATTACTATTTACAAGGAGATTTGAGACATCAGAGTAATAGAAAATGCTTATATACCTAATTCCTTCCATATTCTCCCCAAAACTCTGCCAGAATTGACCAACCGCATAAAAAAAGATAACTACACCGAAACTTAAAACAAGAGATTTCTTAGTATTCATGAATGTAGAGAAGAAAAATCCTGTGGTAACAATGCATAAATTCAATAGGATCATTACAAGAAAAGCTGTTAAAAATTCTGCCCATGGAACTTCATTAGGAGCAACATTTGGCATTATAAAAATACCCAGGATTACTGCCAACATTACTCCACCCAAGACTATAAATGCGCCTATTATTTGATATAAATATTTCCCAAGCGAAAATTCCCATCGTTTAATAGGTTTAGACAGCATTAGATCGATAGTTTTATTGTCAATCTCTCTTGGAATATCTTGGGAAGCTTTTAATACAAAATAAATTCCAAAAAAGAATAATGACATTGAAAATAGATAGATGTTCATTAAACCTCCAATTGTACTTAATGAGTAAAATTCACCAATCATCTGTCTTATTGCTTCTGGATAAGACTCTAGCAAAGCTTCGAAGTCAGCAAAAAATATTGGATCAAAAATTGAAACAAACCATATGTAAAATAGTCCTAGTAATGCTGTATATAAAATGAGACCTTTCTTACTTGACAAAAGTTCTTTCTGCATAATTCTAATCGCTTTCATGCAGCTTCACCTCCTTCTGTAGTATTATCTTTATAATATTGCATAAAAATATTCTCTAAAGTGGAATGTGTGATTGAAATATCTCTTATCGGAACCCCATCCCAGTTTTTTTCACTAATTGCACGCAAAACTTTCCGAGTCTGTTCTGGGGGAACTAAAAATTGGAGCTCAACATGGTAAGATTGTTTCATAATAGTTTCTGGAACTTCAGATGCTAAAAAGTTTGTAAATGCTTCTAAACCTTTTGGTGTTTCAAAAATTAATTCAATATTTTTCAAGTTCTTGGCTTTAAGCTCCCTGATATTTGATATCTCTGCAATTTTTCCTTTTTTAATGATTGCCACTCTATTACAAAATTTCTCTATTTCTGGAAGAACATGAGAACATACAAAAACTGTACAGTTTGATTCTTTCTGACGCTCAGAAACAATTCGATAAAATTCGCTTTGATTTAATGGATCAAGTCCAGAAGTTGGCTCATCCATGATTAATAAATCGAACTTGCCCATTAATGCTACTAGAACCCCAGTTTTCTGTTTATTACCTTTACTTAGAACGCCCATCTTTCGCTGCATTTCGATTTTAAGTCTGTCAGCTACTTCATCTACAAATCTCCAATCAATCTCGATTTTATAAAGCTTCGCAAAATATTTAATTAATTGCGTAGCACTCATCTCCTTGTATATTCCAAGCTCACCTGGTAAATATCCAATTCGATTTCGTATTTCTACATCCTTAATAGGATTAATCTTCTGACCAAGAATTGTTATATCACCTGCATCAACATTTAAAAATCCAAGTAAACACCTAATTGTTGTCGTTTTTCCCGCCCCATTTGGTCCAAGAAACCCAAATCGAGAACCTTCTGGAACTTCAAAAGAAATACCATCAACAGCTTTTACTTTTCCCTTGTTATAATATTTTTTTAAATTTTTCACTTCGATAGCGTTCATAATTATCAACCTTTAGAGTTTTTTATTCTTCATGAATAATAAAAAACCTAATATATTAAAATAAACCTGTATATATAAATGTTCTTCATTTTTCATGAAAGATAAAAAATTATAAATAATTGTTTGTACATTAATAATATTAAAGAATGATAGATAAGAAACTTTTGAGCAGAAATCATCTTTTTCAAGGGAAGATTAAAGAATATGAGCAAATATTAATTGAATTTGTATTAGAATCTGGGAGAGCGAAGAGTGTTGATCCAAATCTTCAATTAATTCTTGGTTATATTGGAATTCATAAAAGTTTGACCCAAAAAGAGTTAAAAGATCTAACAGGTCTGTCTGCAGGGACAATTTCAAAAAAATTAGGAGACATATTAACTCTCGGAGTTATAAAAAAGGAGAAAATTCCTAAAACCAATCAATTTTTATATATAAATGCACCGGAAGCATACGTAGATACCGCTGATGCAACATTAGAGGAATTCATTGAAATTAATGAATTTCTTAAAAAAAAAATCACTGAGATTGAAAAATTTAAAGACAAAAAAGGCGCTGAATTTCTTTCTGAACGAATAAAAAGCTTAATAAAGACTTTTGAAACCGTCCAAAATATCTGGTCTGATTTAGAATTTATTTTTACACAAAAAAAGAAAGAAACCTAATCATGATTTTAGAAGAAAAATTTGAACCCGAAATTAAAATTATTGAAAATGAGATAATTGATACCTTATTAAAATATACTGTTTTTTCTGTTCGAGGTGAAATAACATCTAAAATTCTTTTTTATTTTATAACTAGAAAAGACTTATCCCAATCTGAACTCCAAGATTTAACAGGTTTTTCTGCGGGGAAAATTTCTCAGGAGATTAACAATTTTCTGGAGTTTAATTTAATACGGATCTCTAAAAAATCGAAACCATGGATCTATTCAATGGAATCTGTGGTTGCTGAAACTTTTAGTAGAGCGATTAACCTTTTAAAAACGAATGTTAAATGGGAATCAAAGTTCCTTGAAATGAAAGAAGATTTGGAAATAAATAGAGAAAAACTTCAAAAATTAAATGGGTACGATGAAGTAAAGGATTTTCTTGAAATAAACTTAATGAGATTCTCTGGATTTAAGAGTATAATAAAACTTTGGGAAGAACTTAAAAAAAAATATGAAAATGAGTAAAATTTAATTTTATCTAAGATTCCAGGTCATTGCACACTCTCCAACTCCACCTTTCTGAACACCTTCGAACCTTAAATTCTTGAAACCAAACTTATTTTTAACTTTTGATAGAATTCCCATGATTACTTGAGGAAACATACAAGAAGGGCTGCCATTATCTTGAAATCTGTAATAAGTGTTGGCATAACACATTTTACAACTATCTTGTTTAGCCTTTAATTTAATAACTTCTCCATTATTATCTCTTACGACATCTACTTCAGCATTGTTAGTTATTGCCCATTCTTGTTCTAGAAATCTTTGTAATCCGTTTAAAAAATCATGAATATTCTCGATTCCAGTATCATCGAATTCTCTCCCGATTGTACGTCCTATTTTGGTGAGAATTTCTCCTTTTTTATCAGGAGGGAGTGATTTTTGCAAAGCATACCAAAGTTTGAAGAATGTACTATAGGGTACTGTCTCAAATTGTTTTGGTAATGTTTCTATTTCGTCTTTTGTTAAAGAATCCAATTTTTTTCACCACTTTTTTTGATTTAAATTCTAGAAGTTTTCAATAACCTTTCCACTCGGAAGAATCTTGTATAAAACTCTATCTTCCTCCTCTATTTTCTCGACACAAAAAGTTTGTAGCAAAAAATCCATGTGGTATTTGAAAACCTCTTCACTATCTAAGGTACCATTTGCTTTTAATTTCTTTATTAGATTAGGTTCTAAGATTTCCTCTTTTTCGTTTACAAATCTCAGGATTTCTCTTCTAATGGGATGATTTACTGCTTTTAAATGTTGAGCATGACCTACTTTTTTCTGTTCTGACATTTTTTTCACATATAGAAAATTCAATCTAGATATAGGATTATTTTATATTAACAATAATTAGAGGGAAATAAAATCTTGAGATTTTAGATTATAAAAAAGCTTAAGAAAAAGATTTAAAATTATCAGAAGAATAAAACAAAAAGTTTTTAATAATTAATCTGGGATGTCTTTTCTATTAAAACTAAATAAAATACCTATTTACATTCGATCTAAGTTTTTTCTTGCCATTTTTTTTATTCTATTGGATTGGATATAAGAATCTAAAGTTTTTATAAACATCTCACGGTCTTCCTTAATATTTACTGATTCGATATCACAATAATTGCTAACATGATCATTAAATACTTGAGAGGTAACATTATCACCAAGATTTGCAATGATGTTTCTCTCTTCTTTAAGGTTCTCTAAGGGACTTAATAGAGTGAACTCACCAGATTTTAAATTTTCCCATAGAGGTACACTAGGGGAGATATTTAGAGTTCGGAACCTAAAAATAGTAGGATTTATTGCCGTTAATACCCTTGCTGTTTCTTTCACGTGCTCTTCTGAATATTTTTGTCCTCCTAAGCCTAAAATTATATATAGCGATAAATTAATTCCCGCATTTAAAAGTCTTTTGCCGGCTTTTATAAAAGACTCAGCATTGGTACCTTTCTTCATTAGTCTTAGTACTTTATTTGAGCCACTCTCTAATCCCATATAGACAATGTCTAATCCTGCGTTAGCTAACGTTTTTAATTCCTCATCAGACTTCCTTAGTACATCTAGGGCTTTAGAGTAACAACTCACCCGTTGCACATCTCTAAGTTTAACCCTGACGTATTTAATAATTTCTGCTAGATATTCTGTAGGGGCAGAAGTGGGATTTCCCCCTGCTAAAAATACTGGAAAGCCATGGTAATTGTATTTAGCAGCTTGATCAATATCCTTTTTGACGTCATCTATAGGTCGTATAGCATAATCTTGAGTAGTGCCATACATACCTTTATAGGTTCCGCAGAACAAGCACCTATTCCAAGAACATCCACCGGTTACAGCGATTAAGACGGAGTAAGCCTCAACGGGGGGTCTTATTATAATGTGTTCAGCAGGGTATTTTTCAAACATGACAGTTTATAGAAAGAATTTTAAAAAATTGGTATATATTTTTTAGTTAATTTAAATAAAATTAGATATATTTTTAGATATTATTATTATAATTCCTAATTTTTGACTGAAGGTTATTAACATGAATACAAGATTTAAATGGGATTTCATGTATCCCTCTCAAAGAATGCCAATCTTAGCAAGAAACATAGTATCAACATCCCAACCATTAGCTTCTCAAGCTGGACTTCAAATGATTATAAAAGGAGGAAATGCTGTTGACGCTGCAATTGCTGCAGCAATTACTTTAACAGTAGTAGAACCAACTTCGAATGGTATTGGAAGTGACGCATTTGCAATCTTATGGGATGGGAAAGAAATCATAGGGCTAAATGCTTCAGGAAGATCTCCGGAATCGTGGGAACCAGAAATATTCTCAAACCTAAAAGAAATGCCACTCTTTGGATGGGGTTCTGTCACCGTTCCAGGAGCTGTATCTGCGTGGGTTGAACTTTCTAAAAGGTATGGTCAACTGTCATTTAAAGAGTTGTTTGAACCCGCCATAAAATATGCGGAAGAAGGATTTTTAGTTTCACCAATAACAGCAGATTTGTGGCAATCTCAAATATTCTCTTATGAAAACTCTTATCCCCAATTCAAAGAAAATTTTCTTGAGTTTTATAATACTTTTTTTCAGCATGGTAGAGCTCCAAAAAAAGCAGAATTATGTAAATTACCAAATCATGCAAAAACTTTAAAAGAAATAGCGGAAACAGAAGGAGAATCTTTCTATTATGGAGATTTAGCTAAATTGATTGTAGAGTATGCTCAAAATTCAGGAGGATATTTTACCCTTGAAGATTTCGAGAATCATAAAGCAACATGGGAAAAATCTCTCACCACGAAGTTCAAAGATGTAGTTTTACATGAAATCCCCCCAAATGGTCAAGGTATAGCAGTATTGATTATGCTTGGAATACTTGAACAATTTGATTTAAGTTCAATTGAGCCAGATTCCCCTGAATCACTTCACCTACAAATTGAAGCTATGAAATTGGCGTTTTCTGATGCTTATCGCTATATTTCAGACCAAGAATCATTGGAATTTGATCCTGAACATTTTTTAAAATCAAGATACTTGAAGCATAGAGCGAATATGATAAATTTAAAGAGTGCAAGTCTTTATGAAGCGAGTATCCCAAGTAAAGGAGACACCGTATATTTAACAACTGCAGATTCTGATGGTATGATGGTTTCCTTTATTCAGTCAAATTATAGGGGTTTTGGATCTTGTGTTGTAGTTCCTAATACCGGAATTAGTTTTCAAAACAGGGGAAATGGATTTTCTTTAGTGGAAGGGCATCCTAACCAAGTTGGACCTAGTAAACGACCTTTTCATACAATTATCCCCGCGATTGTAACTAAAAAAGGTAGACCTTTAATGAGTTTTGGTGTTATGGGAGGAGCTATGCAGCCACAAGGACATGCGCAATTAATAACACGTATATTTGAGTATGGCCAAAATCCTCAGGTTGCTCTAGATGCTCCACGTTGGCGTATTTCCGAAGGCTTGAATGTTTATCTCGAACCGGGATTTAAAGATGAAGTATTCACCGAATTATCTTATTTAAATCATCAAGTATCTATCAAAGATTATACAAATTTTGGGGGAGGACAATTAATTTATAATCTTGAAAATGGTTATTTAGGGGCATCAGATTGGCGTAAAGATGGTCAAGCTATAGGTTTTTAGTTAACAGTTTATATGTAATTTAAAATTTGAAAAAGAAGAAAATTTTAGGTTATGCTCCTATAATTCGATTTTGGGTGTTTTAATTTTGATAGTAATTAATACCCTCAAGCAAAATATATAAGGAGATAATAATTTTCTCTCATAATTTGGTATAAAATATTAGCTTTACAATCTCAGTTAAGGTTGATATATTAATAAATAAGAGGTATGTTATTAGATGAGTTATGACAGAAAAAACATTCTATATAGCTTTAAAATCGTAATATGTGGAAGTAATTCTGTCGGAAAAACATGCCTGTTCAATCGATATTGTTTCAATTCATTTAATTTTGACAGCTCTCCGACCATAGGAATTAATTTTCATTCAATTAATTTAAAAATTAATAATGAAAAAAATCCTGATATGCTAAGTGAACATTACATTGTGAATTCAATTTTCGATTTTGGGGGTCAAGAGAGATTCAAACCATTAGTAGGTCAATTTTTGGAAGGTTCTTCTGGAGCTCTTCTAGTTTTTGATTCTGTAAGTCATTCATCATTTCAAGAGTTAGATTTTTGGTATGAGCAACTAATTACTAATGCTATAAGCTCCGATATACCAATATTATTAGTGGGAAGTAAAAGTGATTTATTAGAAAAAACTCCTGAGTCAAATATAGTCGATGAAAAGTTAATCCATAAATATATGGAAGAAAGACAGTTAGATGGCTTTTTCAGAACATCTGCTCTAGAGAACTACAATGTTTTAAAAGTATTTAAAGAACTTAATAATTTGATGTTGAAACGACTACGTAAACCTTTCATTGTTGCATAATTTATTTAATATTTACGTGTATAAACAAATTCTGAAAATTGATTGAAAAAGTCTTTTTGCGCTCTGTTAAGATCTGGATAAATATCCTTTAATTTAGTTTTTGATTGCTCCATTAAATTTTTAGCGAGATGTTCAGCGATTAATAAGGCATTCGTTTCAGTGAAAATATCTTTGACTTCATTTATATCATTGTTAGTTAAATTCTCAGTACGATAAATTTCATTAAGTTTTTTGGATTGTTCTTCATTTGTGTTTTGAACTGCCAGAATATAAACAATTTTTGAGCGATTTCTAGACTTGATATCATCCTCTAAATCAAGAATATCATCTCTAATGGCGTGAGCTTGACCAATACTCAATAAAGCATCACTAAGAGGATTTATCTGATAATGAATATTACCCTTTGCTAGAATAGCTCCGATTTTTGCTGATTTTTCAAATAACCTTGCTCTTTCCCATTCTGCAATATTTAAATACTGTTCTAAAGTCATAGTTATATTATTATAATTCATATATTCTTCCACTAATTGTCCTTTCATTAAGAAATTCATAGCTTGAGTATATTCGTTAATCGCTAATAATTTAGTGTGCTCTGGAAACTTTGCTGATTTTAGTATGTCTAAACCTAACATATATCCTTGAGTCCCTCCTAAAATACTCATATCTCTTCCATATAATTTAACGATTTCATCCTTTTTCGGGACAATAATCTCTTTATATATTTGATTCAGTTCATTCTCTAATTGTATGTGAAAAGTCGGTTTACCCCTTCTTACTATATCGTCATCTAAAAGATCATCATGAATTAAATGTCCACTGTGTAGCAATTCAACTGAAATAGACACTTCCCGAATCTGGTTTATTTGATCTTCTAAATACATTGGATTTACAATACCAGAAAAAGCAGCACTTAGCAATACAGGATGGATTCTTTTTGCTTTTTTATTTAAAACGAATTTCTCTAATTGGGCAATAAAATCCTTTAGAAGAATATCCTTCTCTGTTTTGTATAATTGACTAAAGTATCTCCCCAATTCTGCATCGATATGAGCTTTTTCAGTTTTAAAGAATTCTTCAATCACGCTAAAATCACAAAAATAATCATTAGTACTAATATAAATCATATAATAATTTAATTTAATTATATCTAATTCCTATTATTTTTATAATAAAGGAGTGGTAAAAAGGTTGAAAATTGCAGTTATAAGTGATTCTCATGACCATATGAATAACATTCTCCAGACAGTCTCAATAATAAATGAAAGAAAGATTGATGCTGTGATTCATTGCGGAGATTATGTTGCACCTTTTGTTAAAAAATGGTTTGATAAGCTTGATGAGTCAATAAAAAAGAATTTTTTCGGAGTTTTTGGGAATAATGATGGTGAACGAGTGTTCTTAAAGCAAAATTTAGGTCAAATATGCCAATTATCTCAAAATGGGAATGAATTGTTATTAGAATTAGGAGGAAAGAGAATTTTTGTTTCGCACATGCCTAAGCAGGGAACATTAGAAGCATTAGCTAATTCCAATAAATTTGATATTATATTATCAGGACATACTCATGTTTTGAGAAACGAAAAATATGACAATGGTGTTTTGGTGGTAAATCCGGGTGAACTTTGCGGTTATTTAACAGGAAACTCGACATTTGCTATAATTGATACAGAAAAAATGGAAGCGGAGATTGTAGAATTATAAAATTAATTTACTAATTTTTTTCTAAAAATATCTAGAAATGAAATAGACTTGATGATTAACTAAATGCTAAGATTATCCCCTAAGGAAATTTATAAAGATTTCAAAACTACAAAAATTAATAAGGACAAAGCATCCGAATTATTAATCTCATTAATTGAAAATCCTTTGGAATTGGACAATCGGGAAAGGAATTTATGCATAGAATTAATAGGGGTAATCGGATCTAAAGAAAAAAATGTATTTCTTTTCTTAGAGAATTTATTAATATCTGATTTAAATGATTTAATACGGGGAAATGCAGCAATGATTATTATAAGCAATTTCCCTGAACATGCATTAGAACCAATTAAATGGGCTTTACGACATGAAGAATCAGAGACGTCCATCGTCTTAATAATCAAAGCATTAGAAAAATCTGGTGATTTAAAATTAAGATCATTATTGAAAGATGTTGAATATGTAGAAGTTGAGGGAAAGTTCTTTTTCCCTTATGGAAATTTTCAAAGTATTAATTTAAGTAGTAGGAATATCATCAATATATTAAAGATTAAGGGATTGGGTAATTTAGTAAATTTAAGTAAACTGAATTTAAATTTCAATGAAATATCAGAAATCGAGGGTTTGAATGCTCTAGTTAACTTGAAATCTTTACACCTTCAAGGAAATAAAATTAGAAAGATTAAAGGATTAGACCGATTAGTAAGTTTAGAATACTTATACCTTAATAATAATGAAATTACAAAGATTCAAGGGATCGAGAACCTTTCTAAGCTAAAATCATTGATGATCTATGATAACCAGATCCCAGAAATCAAAAAATTGGAACATCTTTCAAACTTAGAGATATTAAATCTACGGAATAATAGAATATCTGAAATTGAAGGATTACAGAATTTCACTAAATTAAGAAGATTAGATCTTAGTAGTAATAATATAAATGAAATTAAAGATTTAGATAACCTTGTCAACCTAGAATTTTTGGATCTTAGCTACAATCAAATTACTGAAATTAAAGGATTAGATAGCCTAAAAAATTTAAAGTTTTTAGATCTAAGAAATAACAAGATAAGAACAATCAAACAATTGAAAATATTAAAACAGCTACAACATTTATACCTTGGTTTCAATAGAATATCATTATTGGAAGATAATGAAACTCTGAATCATAAAAATACTCTTGAGGCTATAGGTATTGAGGGGAAATCAATATCAAACTCACCATTTGATTTTTTTTACAAATTTAGATCACGTAAAAACTCAACAAATTAATTTCAAATCTTTTCTTGTTTATTTTTAAAAAACTTTTAATTATAAATCCTAAATGTTTAATTATTATGATTTTACCTTTAGAAGGAAAAGTGATATTAGATCTCTCAAGGATGTTACCAGGACCATATTGTACAATGATACTAAGTGATCTTGGTGCAGAAGTAATCCGTATAGAAGATCCTAATTATCCTTATAGTAATCCAGGTCCATATTTTCAAAAAGAAAAGTATCGAGAAAGTGCTTTCCATTCCATTCTTATGAGGAATAAAAAATCAATCACTCTTAACTTGAAAAAAGATAAAGCAAGGAAAATATTTTATGATTTAGTAAAGCAAGCAGATGTAGTTCTCGATACTTACCGACCTAAAATAATAGATAAATTACAAATTGATTACAATACGTTAGCTGCAATAAATCCATCAATAATTTGCTGTTCTTTAACGGGTTATGGTCAGTATGGACCCTATGAACAGATAGCTGGTCATGATCTTAATTATATAGGAATAAGTGGAATATTGGATTTAACAAAAGAAAGACCAATTTATCAAAATGAGCAGCAACAAAGAACCCCTATCAATCCCGGTGTTCAAGTAGCTGATATAGGAGGGGGATTAGTTGCAGCAATAGGGATTTTAGGTGCAATAATTGAAAGAGAAAACAATCCTGAAAAAAAAGGTCAATATATTGATATTGCTATGACTGACTCCGTTTTCTCATTTATTCCAATGATAGCGGCATATCATTTTTCTAAGGATAAAAGTGATGGGATAAATATATTACATGGGGATTTTCCTTTTTATTCTGTTTATAAAACTAAAGATGGTAAATTCTTATCTGTTGGTATAATTGAAATAAAATTCTGGGGAGAATTTTGTAAAGGTCTCAAACGTGATGACTTAATTCCTAAACAATTTACGGGATTTGCGGACAGAGAAGAAGTTTTTAAAGAAATTCAGAAGGAATTTTTAAAAAAAACACAAAAAGAATGGATGGACATATTTATAAACTTAGATGCCTGTGTCATGCCTGTAAAGTCATTCGCTGAAGCCATTCATGATCCTCAAATTATCGCCCGGAAGATGGTTGTAGATCTAGACCATCCAAAGCTAGGAAAAATTCAAAATATTGCTTCCCCAATTAAATATTCAAGAACGGCTTTAACAATTAGAAGCCTTGCACCGAAAATTGGGGAAAATACAAAAGAGATCTTAGAAACTTTAGGTTACACAGATAGACAAATTCAAAATTTTAAGAAAAATGGGATAATATAAGTTTTTCTTATAGAATCTGGAATTCTATTAGAATTATTAGTGTTGCAAATATCAGAGAAATGATAGTAAATACTAATAAAACAATGAACATTGGCCAATCTTTTAATTGACCATAAAAACCAGCTGCGTTGATAGTAGAATAAATTGCCATTCCGATAGAGATAAAGAATAATGCCACTCCCCATGGTTGGTTCATTAAAAGTCCGATTCCCCCAATTATAAGTGAGATAGATGTTAATAATTCAGCAATTAAGTGAAAAAAGATTTGTGTTGGCTTAGTAGTAAGCTCAGGGACTTCTTTTTTTCCTAATAAAAAAAGCCAC
>JAEOTR010000096.1 GCA_016839705.1 Promethearchaeota archaeon
CCATTAGATAATTGGATTTTAGATTTTCTTCCATCAGCAGATGCACCCGTAAATATACCAAACGCTAAATGAAAAGCTGTAGATAAGATACCTGGATTAAATTTTCCACCTCTATAATTTGTATGTTTTAAAATCTCTTCGCAATATAGCTTTACAACGTCAGCAGCAATTGAATCAACATAATCATTATCATTTCCATATTTTGGAACTTTGTTTATGAAAATTTCTCTCCATTCGCTTCCTTTTTTTCCTTGATAAGTGCCCCTATAATTTCTCATAAGCATTTCGACCAATTCTTCTAAAGAGAGAAGTTTATCATCAAAGACAATTTTTTTTATTACAGCTAAACTATCTGCCACAGTTGCTAAGCCTATTAATTGCGCTCCTGTGAAATTATAAATAGCACCCCCTTGAGTTACATCGAGTCCCCGGTCTAAACAATTCTCAGTAGTCGCGGACAAAAACGGTTGGGGATTAAGTTCAGAAATGGTAGCATCAAGAATATCCATAGTCAAAACCAAATTTTTGATAAAAAATCTAGTTTGGGCGTGAAATGCAAGCCAAAGGTCTTCATAAGATGTAATCATTTTTTCGCTTTTAAGACCATAACCAACCTTAGTGACCATATCAATTCCGTTTGTTAATGCTAATTCTAAACATTTTACTATATTGATTTGATTTGCGTTAGTTGACCCAAAAGATTTAAACGGATGTTGAGGTTCAACACATCCGATTGGTGCATATTCTCGCGCATCTTCGAGGGTAAATCCAAGTTTTACCAGACTATCTATCATCACATCATCATTGAATAATGCAACACTGGCTCCCGATTTTATAGATTGACCAACTTTATATAAAAAATCATGCGGAGTCATATTATGTATTCGAATAGAAAAAGTTGGTTGAACTGTCTTCAAACGAGTATAAGCATCCAACATAATATATGATAATTCATTTGTCGCGTCGTTTCCGTTACGATCAACACCTCCGATTGTTAAATTTTCCGTAATAGGGGGTCCCTCAGCAGCAACAATACCTTTACTAAGAACATAATTCCATAATGTCGTGAGTTTTATATAAAAGCATTCAATAAGGAATTGAGTATCCTCATCTGAAATTTTTCCCTCACTTATATCCTTTAAATAAAAAGGATATAAATCTTGATCAGAACGTCCAACACTCACAGCAAAACCGCCATCTTCCAGACCGCATACCAATTGATTAAAATAAATTAACTGTATTGCCTCTTTAAACGAGATTGGCGGATTCTCTGAAATATTACGGCATATTTCAGCAATTTCATAAAGTTCTGATTGACGTATAGAATTTGATTCGCTTTCTGCTTTATTCTTAGCTAAATCTGAAAATCTTTGAATAAATTGTTTTACAGCATTACAAATAATTATAACAGATTGTAAAAATGTGGTTTTTGAAACATCATCAGAAAATTCGATAATTTTCTCTTCTGCTTTTTTGATTAAGCCCTTTATTCCATACTTTAAAAGAGGCTCATGTCCTGGAAGAAAATGTCCAATACCATTCGTTAGTTCTGTATCAACAAGATACACTACTTTTTCCATTAAATCCCTTAAATCTGAATTTAACTTTTTTTGAAATCTCTCTTGAACAGTATCTTCTTCAAGTTTCCAGTAAGGTATGAGTTCTTCTCCAATATATCTTTTATCTTCATTAGATAATAGTAACCGTTGGACTAAGCGACTATCATAAGTGTTGTAGTCTTGTTCAATAGTATCTATACGAACTTCAGGGTATAAGGGAGTTCCGACAAACTTTGATGTTCGATTGCCAACAATGAATTCATTATCCCAAATTTTTATTGTCATATTTGTTAAGAAATTATCCATCGCCTTAGCAAATCGAATAATGGGAGCTTCACCTTTTGTTTTTTTATAGGATTCTGTAAACAACTTAGCTCTTTCAATACATATTTCATGAGGAGCATTAACGACTTTTTCTTTCATTCTTAATATCCTATCTTTATACCCCGGAAGAATTTTCTGCCCTATTTGTATTATACATCACCTAATATCTCAAATTAGAAGTATTTTGAATTAATAATCAAATTTATTCAAATCAAATAAAATTATCGCAATATTCAATAATAAAGCTTTCTATAAATTTTTGAAGTATTCAATGAAAATTATTAAAAATTACAACCTCTTTAATAAATCCTCTTTTAGTTGCATCACTGTTAATAGCACGCTTAGCTTTTAAAGTAATGATTTTATAATCTTTATACAAATCTAAAATGTATTCGCTATAAGAATTACTTAAAACTAACTTACACTCCCGCTCATCTAATTCTTTAAATATATTATATAATTTTATTTGGGCTCTTTTTCCAAAACTTTCTTTAGTATAACTTGTGAATGATGAGGTTTCAGATAAAGGATGGTAAGGAGGATCAAAATAAATAAAATCATCTTTCTCAGCGAACGATAAACATGTTTCGAAAGAGCCATGAATTATTTTTACATTTTTTAAGGCTAAATGAACCCCCTTTAAATTTTCTTCGTCACAAAATTGAGG
>JAEOTR010000044.1 GCA_016839705.1 Promethearchaeota archaeon
ACCGTTCTAGCATACCGGATGTTTTATCTAATGCAAATGATATAGCTGAACTTGTTGTACCTGCTGCTGTTGTATATATTATCATACCGGGAAAACCATATTAGAATTGCTCTCGTCCAAGAAAAATGTAAAACATCAACGTAAACATAACAGCAAAGCCAAGAGAGAAAACCAAATATTGCCAGTGCCGTGTCTTATCTTTAATATTTTTAATCGCTATTTGGATTGCCTTATTTTCTAAAAAGTTCATTTTAATCTCGCAACCTCCTTCCTGTTAAATTTAGAAATACATCTTCTAAGGAATTTTGCCTAAACTTCATGTTTTCAACCTCATCAATATTTTCAATAAGCCCTTGTTGTAAAAGCCTTACAATGTTTTTCAAGCCACCTTGAAAAGAAATTAGTAGCATTTTTCTTTCTTTTCTGCTAGTTTCACTCCAGTTTACAACAAACGGAATGTTTTGAATATTATTTTTCACTACTTTAAGGTCTTCTTGTTTATTGAAGGAGACTTCTAATACATTATCACTCCCATATTTATCTTTCAATTCCGTAGGTGTTCCTACTGCAATAATCTTACCTTGGTCTATAATTGCAACACGATCACTTAAAGAATCAGCCTCTATCATATCATGAGTCATAAGAATAATAGTGATATCCTTACTTTTCAAATCTCGAATAAAATCCCATACAAGTCGTCTCGCTTGAGGATCAAGACCTGCAGTTGGTTCATCAAGAAATAAAATCTCCGGTTCAAATATTAAAGACATCGCGAAATTTAAACGTCGTTTCATACCACCTGAGAAATGTTTGGACCAATCTTTTCTTCCCGCTATACCAAAATCTTCCAACAATTTTTTAGCTTTCTTTTTCGCTTCTAAACGAGGTATTCCATGCATAGCTGCTATAAATTCAACATTTTCTTCAGCCCTTAACACTTCATAAATCGTTATAACCTGTGGACACACCCCAATTTTCTTAACAATTTCATTTTTCCCAGTTAAAATACTGTGACCATTGACTGTAGCATCTCCCGCGGTGGGAGTTAAAACAGTGGTTAACATTCGTGCTAATGTAGTTTTTCCAGCACCATTAGGTCCAAGAATGCTAAATAATTCACCTTTTCTAATCTTTAATGATACACCATCTACCGCTTTAAGTTCTTTAAAATGTTTTTTAAGATCTTTAGTTTCGATCACTATTGAATCTTTACTCGCACTCATAATATCAACATCATATTATAATGTTGTTTTTCCTTTTTACTATTACTAACTTATTGACATGAAAAAATATTATAAAAAATTGGGAGTCCAAATTTTAACAGATTTATCGAATTAAAAAAGTTTCCCACGATTAAGAGTTTGAACTGTTACAAATATTAAATAACTGAGAACGTTTAAATAAACAAATCTTCTAATAAGAATAATTTAATTAGATAAGTTTTTGAACTAATAAACATTACTTTAATTTATTTATTTTGTCATTGAAAAATAAGGAAAACCACCAATGATCTCGGATGAGCATTTATTCGGTAATATCGGAATTGAATCGATTGGTTTTCATGCACCTAGACATTTTGTAAAGTTAAAAGAACTTGCATTAGAGAGGAAAGTAGATCCTGAAAAATATTCTAAAGGACTGCTATCCAAAGAAATGCGAATTGCTGATGTCGACGAGGATATTATTTCTCTTGGACTGAAGGCAGGATATAACGCACTGCAACGGGGTAGCATTTCTCCTAAGAGTGTAGACGCATTATTTGTAGGTACTGAGACGGAAGTATATGCTGCGAAGAGTATCTCGAATATCTTCGCTGAAATGTTGAACATTTCGCCCAATTCGCTTACTCAGGATACGTATAACGCCTGTGCCGGCGGGACGCTAGCAATTTTAAACGCAATCGCAATGATTGATAATGGGCTTATAAACAAAGCTCTTGTAATAAGCGCAGACATCTCTCAATACCACATAGGTTCCCCTGGAGAACCTACACAAGGCTCAGGGGCAATTGCACTTGTTATATCAAGAAATCCTCGGATTGCCACCTTTTCTAAACGATTTGGTAGAATTTCCGGGAATGTAAACGATTTCTTTAGGCCATCATACGATAAAAATGCTAGAGCCTTTGGGCAATATTCTCAAGATACATATATTGACTTTCAATTAAAAGCGTATGACGATTTAATTAGTAATATTGGGGATTTCAGCGCAGATTTTTACACATTTCACGCACCATTTTCCAAGCTCCCCCTGAAGATAATGCAACAAATTATACTTAAACGCTGGATAAAACATATAACTGATTTACCCAAATTTGAAAAAAATCATTTTAGGTCATCAATTTTGAAAAAGATTGATTCTTTCTTACACGATGTTATTGTACTCCCTGAATATCTTTATTTGAAACTAAATGAAAAAGGATTTACATCATCAACACTGGAGAGGCTTTCTAGTTGGGTGAATACAAATGTAAAAGCGAGAGTTCTTCCACAATTACGAGTTCCTATGCATTTTGGTAATATGTACAATGCCGCGTTGTGGGCGCAGGTGTTGTACTTGTGTGAAAATCATGTGCATGTTAATGATACAATTTATTTTGGTTCTTACGGCTCAGGAGCTACATGTATTTCTGGGCTCTTAAAAATTCAAGAAGGATTTAAAAAAGTACTTCAATATGGGCCAAGTATTAATGATTTCATTCATTTAAAGAGAAAGAAAAGTGTTCTTGAATATGAATTAGGAAAAAATGGTGATGCTAAACCGATGATTTTATTAGGACGTATTGCTGAACACGAACAAAATAATCACAGAGGTTTTACACTTCATTTTTGCGATGAAGGATGCATCATTCCAAACATTCAGGGATTAAATCGCTGTCCTAAAGGGCACTCTGGATTCTATGAAAGATTCTTTCCTCTTTTTGCTAAATTAGAATCTGAACCAGTCGCTCAAAATAACCAAGAAGATCTTAGATACCTTAGTAAAGGGTTAGTAAGAGTAGCAGGAAATGTAAGTAAAGGTAATTCTTTAGAGTATGAAATTAGGAGAGTCGAGACCGAAAATGAGCAAGATATGAACGCGAAAGGATTACTCAATTGGTCACCAATATACATAACTATTCCAGAACATCATATTTATTAGTTTTATTCTATTCTTTTACTTTTCTCACTGAAATATAGAAAAGTTTTTTAATTTTTAGAAGTGTGAATTATATTATGAAAGGATTTCATTCGAATATTTCTGGATTTTATAAGTTATCAATGGAAGAACGTCAAAAATTATTATCTTCATTAACTAATTTAGATCAGAATGATATGAAGATATTAAAGGAATTAGGTTATTTTTCCGCGACTCAAATTGATACTTTAATAGAAAATGTTGTAGGAAGTTATCAATTACCATTTGGTCTTGCGTTAAACTTTAAAATAAATAATAAGGATTATATAATTCCCATGGTTATAGAAGAACCTTCTGTTGTTGCTGCTGCTTCGAATGCAGCAAGAATGGCTCGAAAACATGGTGGATTTCATTCAGAAGAAGTAAAATCAATAATGATCTCTCAAATACAAATAACACAGTTAAAAGATATTGAAGAATCGAAAAAAGTTCTACAAAAAAATAAGGAAAAATTGCTAAAAATAGCAAATGAGCAGGATCCAATGCTAAATGAGTTAGGTGGCGGTGCTCGTGATATCGAAATAAGAGAGATCAATACCAATAAAGGAAAAATGATTATCCTCCATTTATTAGTAGATGTTTTGGATGCGATGGGTGCAAATGTGGTAAACACTATGGCTGAGGCTATTAGTCCAATAATTGAAGATATAAGTAGGGGTAGAGTTTATTTACGGATTGTTTCCAATTTAGCTACTCATAGACTAGCTAAAAGTAGTGCCACATTTGACAAAGAAATGTTGGGTGGAGATGAAGTTGTTGAGGGTATTCTAAATGCTTATGAATTTGCTGCAGCAGATCCTTATAGAGCAACAACTCATAATAAGGGTATTATGAATGGGATCGTTGCCCTAACTTTAGCAACGGGAAATGATACACGAGCCATTGAAGCCGGTTCTCACGCTTATGCTTCCTTAAGTGGACAATATTCTCCTTTAACTAAATTTAAGGTAGATTCTGATGGGAATCTAGTTGGAGAAATTGAACTACCACTTGCATTGGGGATAATTGGTGGGATGACAAAAATACATCCCATGGCACGAATAGCTTTAAAGATCTTAAATGTGAAAAGTGCAGGTGAACTTTCACAAGTGGGTGCTGCCCTAGGCTTAGCTCAAAATGTCGCAGCATTGAGAGCTTTAGCTTCAGAAGGTATTCAAAAAGGGCATATGGCACTTCATTCTCGAAATATTGCTAAAGTCGCAGGAGTACCAGATGCACTACTTGAGAAGGTTGCTCAAGTAATGATTAAAGAGAAAAAAATTAGAGTTGATTATGCAAAACAAATACTCCAAAGAATAAATGATGGTGAAAACCTTTAATTTTATAAAAAGTGTTTCTGTAACTCCTCTAAGAAAAATCAGTATAGTTATTAAAGTAATCAATATAAACAATAAGTTGAGATGAATATTATGGGATTTAGAGAATATATTAATCAAATTGACAAGGAAGGATTACTCAGAAAGGTAGATCTTGAAGTTTCTAAAAAATTAGAAATTGCAGGAATTTTAAAGGAAACTGAACCCACACCAGTAATGTTTACCAATGTAAAGGAATCTGATTTCCGTGTTGTAGGCAATGTTTTCTGTACAAAGGGTGTTATTGCCTCATATTTTGGTGTAACTCCTGCAGAACTTATCCCTATGCTTTCAAAAGCGATTGATGAGCGTTCTGAGCCAGAAATTGTATCTAATGCACCATGTCAAGAAATAATAGAACCAAATGTGGATCTAGAAAAGATTCCTATTTTATTTCATTGTGATAAAGATGGTGGGAATTATATCAGTTCTGCGGTTGTTGTCACAAGAGATCCAGATTATGGACAAAATTTAGATTTCCATCGAGCTATGCAATATTCCAAGGATAAATTTGCCACACGAATAGTCAAGGGTCGTCATTTCGATAAATTTTTAGAAAAAAATAGAGAGGTAGAGGTGGCCTTTTGCATAGGAAATACCCCTAACATTCTGATTGCAGGAGCTACTTCTGTAGACATTGGTGTTGATGAATTAACCATTGCCAATGCTCTTGAGCCAATTAAAGTTGTAAAAGCTAAATCCGTTGATCTTATAATCCCTGCAGAAGCAGAGTTTATACTAGAAGGAAAAGTATATTTTGAAGAGAGACATTCAGAAGGTCCTTTTGTTGATCTTACAGAGACATATGACACCATTAGGGAAGAACCAATTTTTGAAGTGAAAAAAATCACTCATAGAAAGGACGCAATATGGCAAGCCTTATTACCAGGAGCGTTAGAACATAAAATATTAATGGGAATGCCTCGAGAACCCACAATTTTCACTAAAGTAAATGCAACAGGAGTAAAGTGTTTGGATGTAAATATTAGTCCAGGAGGATCATCTTGGTTGCACGCGATAGTTCAAATTGATAAAAAAACAGAGGAAGATGGGAAAAAAGCAATAGGCGGGACCTTTGCTGGCCATACAAGCTGTAAGCATGTTTTCATTGTTGATAAAGATATTGATATCTATGATCCTTTATCTGTAGAGTGGGCGATGGCAACTCGATTTCAAGGTGATACTAGGATGATTGTTAAAGATAAAGAACCCGGTAGTAGTTTAGATCCAAGCGCAGAACCGGGCACGAAGATGACCACTAAAATTGGTTTTGATTTAACTAAGCCATTGGTTGTAAAAGGTAAAAGTTTTGATATAGCAGAATTCCCGAAAGTAGATCTAAACAAATATTTTTAATAATAGTGTGAACCGAAATGAAATTAACATCAGAAGAGCAAGAAATGTTGGAAGGAAAGTATGGAAAAGCAGCTAAGAAATCTATGGAAATATTAACTACATTAGGTGAAATCTTTCATTCAGATTACATGGTTGATGTTTATGGTGTTCAGATAGCAGGAGTTTCATATGCGAATCTTGGGGAAGCGGGATTAGAGTTTTTAAGCGAAATGGCAGACGATGGAAAAGTAAGAGTTTTAACCACATTAAATCCTGCGGGGATGGATCGTGAAAATTGGAAGGTATTAGGAATTGATGAGGAATTTGCTAAAAATCAGAATCGTGCCATTGATGCATTTGCAAAGATGGGAATAATAACTACATGTTCTTGCACTCCCTATCTAATTGGAAATGCTCCACATTTTGGTCAACATATAGCATGGGCAGAAAGTAGTGCTGTTTGCTATGCTAACTCAGTTATAGGGGCTCGTACGAATCGTGAAGGTGGTCCAAGTGCATTAGCTTCTGCTCTAACTGGAAAAACACCAAACTATGGATATCATTTGGATCAAAATCGTCATGGTGAAGTTTTGATTAATATTACCACTCAAGTTAAAGGGACAGATGAATTTGGTGTATTAGGAAAAATAATTGGGGATAAATTAGGCGAGTTAGGAAAGAAAATTCCCTATATTACAGGAATTGATTCTGCCACCATGGAAGAGCTAAAATCATTTTGTGCTTCAGTTGCTACTTATGGTGGAGTAGCATTATTTCATATGGAAGGAATAACTCCTGAGTATAATAATTATCCTAAACCTACTGAAATAAGCTTTGACATCGATAGGAAGGATCTCGAAAAAACCCGATCTGAACTTATTGATGAAGATATTGAAATTGATTTTGTGAGTATTGGTTGCCCTCATGCTTCAATTCATGAAATCGCGAAGATTGCTAGCTTATTGGATGGAAAAAAAGTAAATAAAGAATTCTGGATTACTACTGCTCGACCTACAAAAAAAATTGCAGACGAGGCAGGTTATTCTAAAATAATTGAAGATGCTGGTGCAAAATTCGCAGCAGATACTTGCTGTGTGGTAGCTCCAATTAAAGGACGTTTCAAAGGAATTATGGTAGATTCCGCAAAAGCATGTTATTATGGTAGAGCTAAGAATCAATTTAAAGTTAAAATTGGAACTATTGAAGAATGCATCGAGGAGGCGACATTATGAAGTTAGAGGGAAGAAAAATTTATAAGGGAATAGCTGAAGGGGAAGCGATAGTGACTAAAGATGGTATATCATTTTACGGGGGTGTTGATCCCGATACGGGTAAAGTGGTTGAGGTTGGACACGAACTCGAGGGACAATCGATAACTGGAAAGGTTCTAGTCTTCCCAACTGGTAAAGGTTCGACCGTTGGTTCTTATACAATGTATAGAATGAAGAAAAACAATACTGCTCCCGTGGCAATTGTTAATAAACAAATTGATACAATCATAGCAGTTGGGTGTATAATTAGTGAAATTCCATGTGTTGACAAAATTGACATTGATAACATAAACACAGGACAAATTCTCGTCGTCAATGGTTCAGAAGGAACAATTGAAATAATAGAATAATTACATTTTGATTTTAATGAAATCTTCTGCAATTGCTCATTCAAATATAGCATTGATAAAATATTGGGGTCATTGGAACGAAGTATCCCCAGAACTAAATATACCCTTAAATGATAGCGTAAGTATGACGAAGTATGGGTTTTCGGAAAATACTCATTTACAGACCCATACAACAATAGAATTTTCAGAAGAATTTAAGGAAAATGAGGTAATACTAAATAATAATCTTTTAAAAGGAAGAGACATTGAAAGGATTTTAAAAATCATTAATCCATTAAGAAAAGTAAAACAGATTGATCATAAATTCAAAATGGTAAGTTTTAATGACTTTCCTACCCAAGCAGGTTTAGCGTCTTCCGCAGCTGGTTTTGCTGCACTTACGATTGCCGCAGCCAAAGCATTAAATTTGGATCTAACCCAAAAAGAATTATCAACATTTGCTAGATTAGGTTCTGGTTCTGCAGCACGCTCAATTCATGGTGGATTTGTATATTGGCGTCAGGGTTTCTCCCATGAGACTTCTTATGCCGAACAGATATGCGGTCCAGATCACTTTGACATAAATGCAGTTATTGCTATAATAGATGAAGGAAGAAAGGATGTTACCTCTGACATTGGTCATGAATTGGCAAAAACAAGTATATTTAATACCAAACGAGTTAAAAAATCGCATGAACAAGCTGATGAAATCAAAATGGCAATATTAGATGATGATTTCAAGAAATTTGGAATGATTGCAGAAAAAAATTGCTTATATATGCATGCTGTAATGATGACATCTGAACCTGCTTTATTCTATTGGAATCCACCTACTTTAAGCGTAATAAAGAAAGTGTTACATACACGAAAATCTGAAAATCTAGATTGCTTCTTTACCATCGATGCAGGACCAAATGTACACTGTTTTTGCAGACCAGAAAATATTGAATATATTCAAAATATGTTAGAATCCATTGAGGGTATTGAAAAAACTATTCTTGTAAAACCTGCTAAGGATTCTTATACAACAAATGAGCATTTATTTTAATTCTACTCATAAATTTTATCTTTCTTTTCCAATTTTTTAAATAAAGTTAAGAATTATTTAACTAAGTTATTGAATAAGATGTTTTTATGGATTTGAACATTTTCAAATAATAATATATTATATGTGTATATTGGTGAAATATTTGGGTACTGGAAGAGGATATGGAAAGACCATACTTTTTGGCGAAATTTATTTCCTAATTCAGGAATAAACGTTAACATTTTGTTGTTTATGGTCTTCCAGCAATCGCATCAGCACTAGCATCTTTCACAACCGCAACTGTTAAAGTATCGGAAGGACATGGATGGACCGTTGATGATCAACGACCAGCAACTATTGGTTACAAAAAAAAGAAATACGACGAGGCAATGCAATCAGTTCAAAATGTAATTAATTACCTAAATATAGATTTAAAAAAGCAGAAACTTGAAATAACTTTTTCAGGCAACTTATTTGCTGCAAGCGGGGTTGGGGCATCTGCTGCTCAATGCACTTCTTTAGCTCGTGCACTTAATGACGAATTTCATCTTAAATTAGATGATGAAAAAATAAATGAAGCGGCTTATGAGGGAGAAAAAGCATACCATGGAACACCCTCAGGTATCGATAATACTGCCTCCACGTATGGAGGTTTAATTTGGTTTATAAAAAATTTGGATGGGGGGAAAAATACCATGGATCTTTTGCAATCACCAAAAAAAATGCCATTAGTTATAGCAAATTCAGGAATAACTGCTTCAACTACAGAGGTAGTTGCTGACGTCCGCCGTTTAAAAGAGGAAAATCCAGAAAAATTTAAAGGGATTTTTATTAAATATAAAAGTTTAGCAGAGAAAGCAAAAGATGCTTTACTTAAGGGAGATATCACAACCATTGGTAAATTAATGAATCAAAACCACACTTTACTTCAAAATATCACAGTTTCTGGGGAAATTAATGATAAATTGGTGGATATATCTATAAAGAACGGAGCAATCGGTGCTAAAATGACAGGAACAGGAAGAGGAGGATTAACTATAGCTTTAACCGAAAATGAGGAAATTCAAGAAAAAATTGCTAATGCTATAGAAAATGAAGGATATGATGTATGGAAAAGTATGATAGGATGAGTGCGACATAATTTTGAGAAATAAAAATGATATTATTCTGTTAAAATTAGGTGGAAGTTTATTAACAGATAAAAATAAACCCTTTTCTCTTAGAGAAGATGTTATTAAAATTTCAATTCAACAATTAATTAGTGCTAATGAAAAGGTAATTTTAATTCATGGAGGTGGCTCCTTTGGTCATCCTTTGGCAAAAAAATACAGTATTTTAGAAGGTTTAGATGCATCTATTCAAAACCAAATTCTTGGCTTAACCAAAACCCATCAAGCAATGACTAAATTAAATTCTCATTTAGTAAAACTGTTTTTAGAGCAAAATTATCCAACTTTATCAATTCAACCTTCCAGTATCTTCATGAAGGATTCAGAAAAGATCATAACCACATCTATTGATATAATTGAAACTAGCTTAGATCTCAATATTATGCCAATTTTATATGGTGATATTATTCTAGATAAGCAAGGTTCTTTCTCAATTCTCTCAGGAGATCAGCTAATTTTAGAGTTATGTAAGTATTTAACACGTTATCATATTTCAAAAGTTATTTTTACAATGGAAACTGACGGAATATATGTGAATGATGATCAAAGTAGTGAAAATTGTATATTAGCTACTGAATGTTATTCTAATGATCTGGAACGTCTAAAATTAGCAAACTTAGGACAAAAAATAGATGTTACCGGAGGTATTCAAGGTAAATTTAATGTTATTAAACAAATATGTGATTATAATATACCCGTACAATTAATAAATGGATTAAAGGATGATTATATTTACAAATCATTAAAAAATCAAAAAATAGAGTGTACAAATATTTTAATTAGGTGATAATTTGGATTTATGACAACTAGTAATCGTAAGGATAAGAAAATACCTGCTAAAAATCAATCTAAAAAAATAATGGAAAGAAAGATCGAACATCTCAAAATTCCTTTAGAGCATGACGTACAACATTCTCAAAATTATTTTAAAGATATTAAGCTAATCCATCATCCAATCCCAGATTTTGATTTCGAGGATATTGATCTCTCCATTCAATTTTTTAATAAAAAGGTGTCCGCGCCAATATGTATTTCCGCAATTACAGGAGGTCATCCAGTTTCACAAGAACTTAATGAGATTTTAGCTAAAGCTGCTGAAGAAGAAGAAATAATTATGAGTGTAGGGAGTCAGCGTGCTGGTATTGAAGATCGTACTTTGTTAGATTCCTTTAAGATCACACGTGAAGTGGCACCTCACACTCCAATTATAGGAAATATTGGAATAGGTCAGGTAAGTGATCCTAATTTTGAAATTAAGGATTTTAATGAATGTATCGAAATGATAAAGGCTGACGTCATGGCAATTCATTTAAACATTTTACATGAATTGGTTCAAGATAAAGGAGATATATCCTATAAGCTTTTCAGGGATAATTTCAAGAAAATTCGTGAAAAACATAAAATCCCAATAATAGCAAAAGAAGTTGGAACTGGTTTTAACCCAGATTTAGCTTTACTACTTGATAAGCTTGGTTTTGATGGATTTGATATTGGGGGAACAGGGGGAACTAGCTTTGCTGCTATAGAATCTAAGCGTAATAACTTCGACAATCAAAAATACTCCCGAGATCCTGCTGATGTGTTTAAAGAATGGGGGATCCCTACTCCTGTCAGTATTGTATATGTCAGAAATGTATCTCAGAAATTAATAATTGCCACTGGTGGTTTAAGAACAGGAATTGATATAGCAAAATCGATTGTTTTAGGCGCTGATGTCGGAGGGTTTGCTTATAAATTTCTCCAATCTGCATGGCAAGATAGAAAGCAAAAATCAATTTTTAATACAGTTAAAGAAATAAGAACATTAAAAAATGAATTACAGACCTGTCTATGGTTAATGAATCAGGAAAGCATTACTAACTTAAAAGGTAAAAGAGATAAGTGTGTTGTTCTAGGGGACCTATATAGATGGCTAAACCAATAAATCCGTGTTTTTAATAGTTCTTATCATAAACTTTATTTACTAACTGGCAACCTCGATTATAATTATCTGAGAAAATACATCTTTTCTTAATATCGTTCTTTTTATTCGAATATTTCATGCATCCCCAACACTGCCCTTTAGCTAAACTAATTTTTTTTTACAGTTATTTTCTCTTACCTCTTCACAAATCTTCAGGGCAAAATCTTCAGGAATTGGGTTTTTATTTTCTTTCAAATCTTCCTCACTTTGCTAGCTTTTTCAATAAAAAAGCAATAGATTATATAAATAAGTATCATAGTCCAATTCTTATTTATTTAACAAGAAATTTATTATCTTATTATTGTTCTGGATTATCCTCTAATGCGTCTTCAATTTTCTCTACAAACTGTGAAAAGGCTCCCGTTTGACCCTGATAATTTTCTAATTCCTTAGAATGGAGCTTTAAGAATTTTTTTGATATTTTTACCAATTCTCGATTTACTTGTTTTTGATTGAATTGTTTTGATGAGTTAGCAACAAATAATAGATCACTTTTTTTTATTATTGTGAATCTCATATTGTTTAATTCAAAATTAGAGAGACCTCCATCGGCTAATTGTTCGGAGAAACTATTCAATGCACTCATCATTGCTCCAAATAATTGAGGTGCTACAGATTCTTTAAATGGTCTATGAAAAACAACTATTCCTGATTTATGCAGAATCCAAACATCTTGGAGTACTTTCAATGTAAATCCCTTTATTATATGTTCTATTATTAAAAATTAGTATTCCTTAATTATTCTCCCCATCTCTTTATATTAATTGCAATTCCCGCTTGATCGAGTATTCTTCCAATTGTATGGTTAACGATATCATCTACGTTCGTGGGTTTATGGTAAAATGAGGGTACTGGCGGAAATATTACAACACCAAGTCTGGTTAGCTTTAACATATTTTCAAGATGAATCGCATTGAGCGGAGTTTCTCTAACAACAAGAATAAGTTTTCTTCTTTCTTTAATCATAACATCTGCAACTCTGCTAATTAAATTATCAGAATAACCATTAGCTATTGCTGCTAAAGTTTTCATTGAACAAGGAATCACAACCATTTTATCAACCATATGCGATCCACTTGCTGGGGCAGCAGTTAAATCATTAACTTCATAATTCTTAGTTGCTAATTTACGAACACCTTCGATTGCATAATCCGTTTCAGTATTTATTATAATTTCAGCTTTTTCAGAGATTATTAATTCTGTATCAATTTCTTGCTTTTTTAATTCTTCAAGAAGCTTAATTCCTAAGATAGCACCACTTGCACCTGTTATAGCAACTAGCATTTGTATTACACACTCAATATAAAATCGATATTTTCGTATGATTAATGAAGGATGGGTATTTTAATATGAGAAATGATTATGATTTAAAATATTTATTTTTATTAGAGTTTCAGTTTCTACTATATAATCTTTATAACTCACTTAGAAAGCTCGGTTTAAAACGAAATCTAGCAAATTAACATAAAATTCTGTTTCAGATTCATTAATGTTGGGTTTTAACTCATCAAGTGTTGTTTTTGCTTCCTGATAATATTTAGTAGCGATTTTTTTACAAGAGTTAATAGAGTCAGCTTTAAGAAATAACTCTTTTACTTCGTTAACATCGTCCTCACTCATTTCTGACTTTTCATTTAGTTCTAAAATTCGATTTTTGTTCTTTTCACTTGACATATTTAAAGCTTCAATTAATAAACAAGTATGTTTACCTTCTCTTATATCACCATCAGTTGGTTTACCTGTAATTTTTTCGTCTCCAAAGGTACCTAAAATATCGTCGATTATCTGGAAAATTATACCAAGATTTATCCCATAAATTGAAAGTAGTTTATCAAATCTATCACCAACATTAGAATAGTTTGCTCCGATTAAAATCGATTTTTCAATTAAAGCACCTGTTTTTAGAGAAATCATTTCAATATAATCATCCATCGAAATTTTTTTCTGGTTTACCATGTCCGTTTCGATTAAAACTCCATTAATAACATCGGTAAATGCTAGTTCATATAGTTTTATAGCGTTTAGATTTAATTCATTCTCAAAATCGTTGAAAAAATAAGGTTCCAATCCTGAAATGAAGGCAGAATCTCCTCCTATTATCCCTACTGAATTACCAAAATCAGAAGCAACCATTTTCTTTAACTTATACTTTTCATGATATTGTCGAAATCGAAAATGAAAAGCGGGTTTTCCTCTTCTGAAGTCATCTTTATCAATGATGTCATCATGAATTAATGAGGCATTATGGAGGAATTCTGTTCCTATACTTGGAACTATAATTCTATCATCTCTCTTATCAGTAAAAGCATTATAGGTGGCAATACACAGTATTGGTCGAATTCTTTTTCCACCTGCAAGAAAATAATCTTTCAATTCTAAGTAATAATCTCTCAGAAACGGATTTTTTATTTTTTTTAATTTTACATCATAAATAGTTGCGATAGCGTTGTTTATTTTTTGTTTATAATCAGCGACATATTCCCTAAATTTCAATGAGATCACTACTCTCTTAATTCTTTTTCCAACTTGTTTCTAAATTATAAAACATAAATTTTACTAGAATAAAAGTGATTTCAAATTATCAATATTCTTAATTACTAGGAAGTATCATACTTTATATTAATAAAAGCAGTTTCGATTAATTGATTTAAAAAGATTGATAAATTAAAGAATAGGAGACCAAAATTAATTGAAAAATTTAAAAAAACTAAAATCGATTAAAAGGAATAAAGGACTGATAATAAGTGTTGTCATAATACTTATTGGGGTGATACCATTACTTATTCTAACATTTGTCCCCGAATTGAAACACTCATATACAATTGAACCATTAGTACTAGAATCCGAGGATAATGTATATATTAGTGCTTTTAAATATACACCGAAAGGGGAAAAAAGTCATGCGGGGGTTGTAGTGGGCCATAGTTTTTTTGGAAATAAACTCAACATGCAACCGTTAAGTATAGAGCTTGTCAAACGTGGTTTTACAGTTATAAACATTGATTTTCGAGGACATGGAGCTTCTACTGGAGTTTTCTATCGTAGTGATTTAGTTAAAGATTTTAAAGCTGTTGTTGATTACTTTGAACAAAATTTGCCATATATATCTGAAATTGGACTCGTTGGACATTCATTGGGGGCAGAAATAGCATTAAAATTTTCAAACCTCTATCCTGAAAAAATTAATGCAACTGTAGCAATTGGGGCAATAATTGATAATATCACCTCAATATCTAATCTTTTAATCGCATCTGGATTATATGATACGGGTTTAACTGAAGATAAAATCCTTGAACTCTTAAGATTATATACTGAACAAGAAAATGTGGATGTTGGCCAATTATATTATGGAGATTTTAATGGAGGAAATAACATAAAAGGATTTGTTAGTCCATTTTCAGGACATTTAACTGAAATGATGGATTCAGCTATTATTTTCCAGACGGTCCAATGGTTTGAACAGGCTTTTCATGGAGAATTGGGGAGTGGGGTCTTTATAACCGCAACAATTCTACAGGTTTTTTCATATGTCGCTTTATTTGGAATAATTTTGCTAAACGCGATTTTAGTATTATATATTAGGGATTATCTATTCAAAGAAAAAATTTCATACCCTGAAAAAGAGTTATTACAAGAATTTAGAGAGGTATCTTATAAAAAACTTATATTATATTATACGGTTCCTGTGGTATTAATTCAATTTATTTTCTTTTTATTTCTTTCAGATTTATCAATGGGTATAATACCTTTTTCTACGACAAGTATAACACTATCGCTTATAATTGGTGCTGCTATCGGAATTTACGTCATATACAATATTTTCCTCTTAAATTGGCAAGAGCAATTCTCTATTAAAGACTTCTTTCTAAAAATAAAATCAATGGTCTCTCACAATCCAGGTAGATCGACAATTTATGGATCTTTAGTAGGATTACTAGTAATATTATCAATAGCAGCAATCTGGCATTGGTCTGTTCAAAACACTTTACCCACACTCGAAGGACTTGGGAGAATGATATTAATAATTCTGTCTACTTTTCCCTTTTTCTTAATCAAAGAGTTTTATTATAGGAATGTTCAAGGGCGGTTAAAAATTTTTAGTCGATATGATGAATATATTATAATGGTCGGAATTGGAATATTAATGGATAATTTACTCATCCTTTTCATAATAGCCATAGGAAGGATCAATCTAGCTTACATACCCGCATACGCACTCTATCTTTTAGGTTGGGTTATTTTTTCTATAATACAACACTGTTCAGTCACATATGTGTATATGAATTCAGGACGAAATATTCTAGGGTCAGCAATATTTACAAGTATAATTTACTCCTGGATGATTGTTGTTTTCTTCCCATCCTATGGATTTTTGTAAAAAAGAATATAGTATTGTTTTTCCTACATTATGCTAATTTGTAGATTTTAGATATATTAATATATCATCAAAATCTGCTAAATCAAATGGTTTTTTTAAAAATCCATCTGCTTTTGTTTCAAGCGTTTTAACGGCAACTTCCGCTTCTGACACTCCCGAAAAGTAGTATACAAGAATGTCGTTATACCTTTTATTTGATTTGATGAAGTTACAAAACTCGTATCCACTTAATTGTGGCATATGAACATCGAGAAGAATTAGTCTCGGTTTATTCTCTTTTAATTCTTCAAATGCGTTTAATGTATTCCTAACAGATTTACATGTATAACCTTTAAATTGTAGAACCTTTTCTAATAACTCAGTTATGTATTTGCTATCATCAATAATTAAAATATCATATTCAGATTGAACCAATTTGAGATCACCAGTATTTTATATGTTCTTAGATCATCTTGTCTTTATTTTATGTAAAATCTTATAGTTTCATAAGTATAGCCTTAGTATCATTATATAAATTTGAGTTTTTCGTTAAATTTACACAAGAAAATTTCAAATTACACAATAATTTAATTAGTGCCAATTTTAAAAGTTGCTATTACATGAGGTTCCAATAAAATATTTAAATTATTTTTACTAAAACTAATGATTTTCGCTTTAATTTCGTTTCTAGGATCTTCCTCGAGGAGATTTACAATTTTTACACTTTTTATAGAAATATCTCTGAAAAAAGTTAGTTTTGTTTCTTGGGAAATAGATGATATATTGTATACTCTGAGAATTAAACAATTTCCCACTTCAGCCTTTTTCAATGCACTTAAAATCACACTTTTATTATCTATTTCAAGAAAACTAAGCACAGGTGGAAGATATGGTTCTAAAGTTAAGGATTTTGAATTATTAAAATAAGATATAATCCCGGATGGTCTTAACATCACTTTATCTGGAACTCTAATAGGACTTTGTGCCATATTAGGAAAAAATGCTTTGAGGGGATTATTAAATTCTTTTCCTCTTTGATGTATCTCCGATTCTAACCAATTTGATTTTAAAGAGGTGGTGAGTGACAATTCAAAAAAGTATTCTCCAAGACACTGAGCACCTGGAGTACTATATCCTGGACCTGCATGGGACATTCTGTTCACAAAATCATCACGAGATAACCATTCAACACATCTCAGAAGAGTAATTGCAAAGATTATTTTATTATCATCATTAATAATCGCTTCATATTCGGGTATTCCTTTATTAAGTACAGCGAAAGTTCTCGAACCGTCGTTAATAGATATGAAGTCTTTTTGATGATTAGTTGGTAATGGTTTTTGGACCCAACCCTCTGCATTAGGTAGTTTCACACTCCTTGGAACAACATAAAAATGACCATCAGCATAAACTTTATCTGATTTTATTTTTGTGGGAAATAAAACACGAATTCGATGATCTTTACTATTGTTGTTTAACTCAATCTTGAAATCAATTCTTTTTATACTTTTATATAAGGAAATAAATAACGTTATCTTATTATCAACGAGCCAATCTTCTCTATTATATCGGTCTTCGGTAAGTGAGTTGGGAAGCTTTAAGTTTAATCTTAGTTTAAAGGTTTTCTGAGTTGGACCATCTACATATATAGATCGTTCAAAAACGGCAGCATCTTCAGATTTGAAAACTAAATCTGTTTGATTCTCTCTTGGGCCTGAAAAATCATACTCATCACCCCAATCTCCCATATCTTCAAATTCACAAATATTTTCAAATGTTATCCCTGCCTCCTTGTCAATGACATTAATTAAACCATTTTCGTTAATTTCAACTTTATAAAAATCATTTTCTAAGAAGTTTCTGGTAATTTTAAAGTTCTTGTCCTCAGTTTCAAATTCAATGGTGGGTTTTTCCGGGATAAGGAAATACGTTTTATAACCACATGCGGGTACTTCTGCATTAAACGTAAAATAATGGCTCACACCCTGTTTTCGTTGAAATCTGGAATCCTCTTTAGTTAAATAATATTGATATTCAATATTTTTACCATCATAATCAATAATTTTTATTTCATGAGGAAAATCTTCACCCTTAGTTTTACGTGAAATTGTATTAAATCCCACTATATCTTTTCGTTTCCAAGGAAGGGGATTATATATTAGTAAGATTTCAGCTTCCTTATTTTCATTAGTAATATTGATACGATTTATTAAATGAATAAATGAGTTTTTATATACTTCATTGGCAATTTGCTCTGACCAATCAAATCTTACAATCATCTCGTCGTGAACTTGGTCAATGCTACAACCACAAATACTATCATGTGGTGCATTTTTCTGCAACCATTTTATACCTGTTAAAATGTAATCTTTTGGATATATAAAACTTCCATATTTATCGAGTACCCAAGTCATTGCAGATATTGGTTCAGTATATTTCTCATATAAATACTCAATTGCTGTATTTCTTTGTTTTATCCACATTCGCGCCGAAAGTACACCAGATAAGAGATGTGAGTATTTCCCTCCCCTTAATTCACCTTGATATTCATTTAAATCTATCTTTGATTCAATCACTTTATTTACATAATACTCAAAATCTGCTTGTTCTAGAAGAGTTTCAGGATGTAATTTATTCCATTGATGGACTATCTTTGGAATTTCTGGACTTGCTTCTTCATGATCAATTCCGTTATTTAACAAAACAATAGGTGTTGCTATGTATTTTTCAAATTTTGAGATGATGTTTCTAATTTTTCGTAATGCTGGTTTGAATTCACCTTCTATTGATTTAGTGTTCAAATATGCTAAGTTATGGTAAGTTAAAATTAAATGTATCCCCAATACGGTTGCTGCTCTACCTGGTGAATTCCATAAAAATTCCATTTTTAGCTTATTTTCTTCAAATTCGCTACCAAATCCTCTCATAAACAAAATTGACGGGATTTCAAAACCACTTATGATCTGGGGTAGTTGTGCAACATGTCCAAATGGATCAGGTATATATCCTGCCTTCATTACTCTCCCAAATTTTCTACTAATTTGATGGCCGATCATAAGATTCCTAATTAAGGACTCACCACTCACCAGAAATTCATCAGGTAGTATATACATTGGACCAATAGAGAGTCTTCCCTGTGTAACATATTTTTTTATCTCATCTTCTTTTTCAGGGCGTACTTCTAAATAATCCTCTAAGGGAATAGTTTGGCCATCTAACGTGAAATTAAGGTAATTGGGGTCATTTTTAAGAATATTTAATAATTTATCCATCAAGATTACAAGCCTAGCTCGGAATTCTTGAAAAGGAAGGTACCATTCTCTATCCCAATGAGTTTCTGGAACGATTATTATGTGATTTGCTTTCATATTGAATATAACCTATAATAACTTAGTATTTTCTTCTTAATATTTATTAAAGATTTAAATATAATTTATTTTTTACACTAAAACTTGAAATAATTGTCTAAAAGATATAGTATTAAAACCAAAGAGAGGGTATTTTAAAATCATTTTAATATGGATTTGCCTACAACGCTTGGGTGTGGTTTGATCCCTAATAAGTTCAAAAGAGTTGGAACCATATCTGTTGTTTTACAATATGTTAATTCCATTTGTGGAATTTCAGAGGAACCACCGATAATGAATGGAACTACCATTGATTCTCTAAGTCCATTATCATGAGAATATGGCGTTCTTCCAACTGTTTTTCCATGTTCATAATTGAAGTAATGAGTTCCTAAGGTTGAGATTATAATATCACACGATCTAGGATTTTTGAAATAACGGGGGATTTGATCTATAATCATTGGAAAATTAATGTGATTTGTAGCTTCTAACCATTCTTCAATTGTATGGAATTTATTATCAAGAGCTTTAGCTGATTTTTCATTTTGATAATATCCATAAAAATCATTTCCATCAAAAATATATCTTGATTTTTGTTCCTTACCAAAACCTTGATATTCTATCAGTCCACTCATTCTTTTTTCTGAATCTTTCTCTTGATACTCAATATGGATTATTCCTTTTTCAGGTTTATTATTATCTTCTCTATAATACATATACTTAACTCCTGGAATTTCCCACAGTGTCTCGATAAGATTCAATTTTTCTTTTCCAATACCACTCGTTTCAAATTTTTGTAGCTGTTGAAGGGAAGGATGATGGTGCCATGTCTCTCCCGGAAAATTAAAAAAGCCAACTGAACCAAAAACACAATCGAAATCTCCAATCCCTTTTTCAGGAATATAAGGTTTCAACCCTTTTTGTTGAAAAAAAGGTTCCAGATCAAAATGTTCTTTTCCTTTATAATTACCATGGTCCGTAATTATACCGATTGCTGTAGAATCGTAATATCCTGTCTTTTTCAATGTATTCAATAAAGCTCCTAGATATCTATCACAATCAATTATGAGATTGATATATTCAGAATCATTAAATCCGTTTTTATGCATAATATCATCCGTTTGGAAAACATAACCTATACTTATTATAGGAACTTCGTTATTTGGAAAATACTTCCGAGGATGTTCAAAAGCATCTTCGATATTTTTGAAGATACCCTCTACATCAAAAACATTTTTTCCAACATCAAATACGGCCCCACGAAATAAGAAGCAACTAGAGCTTAAGGTATTTCCTTGCGGTGCTTGTTCAAAAATGGTTTTGACGTTTTTACCAACATCTTTATTTATTTTTAATAACTGCGATCTATCCCCATAATTACGAATAAAAGGCCTTTTTTTACTCGTTGATGGAGGATCCATTCTATCTAACCAATGATACATTGGAACCGCGTTTCCTTCTTTCGGATAATATCCGGAATAGGAACCAGTAACTATATTGCCATAACAAGGAAAAGTAATAGCGGGATAAGAAGTAATACAATTTAAGCACTTTACACCATTTTCTGTAATTTGTGCAATATTTGGAAGCTTTCCCTCATTCATCAAACCAAATAAAAGTTCAGCACGAATATCATCAAAGATTATTAGGATAGCTTGGTTAACTTTAGCACTACGACTCATATTTATCTAATAATTGATAGTAATTTATATAAATTTTAAATAAAATATTGTTGTATAGAATTAGAATTTTTAATTTTTAAAAATTGAGAAAAAATCATATCAACCTCAATTAACTAATAATGGAGACAAATCACACAATATTTTTCAAAGATTCATCGGATATGAGTGAGTTACAATCTAATTCTATAGATTTAATGATAACATCTCCACCTTACCCCATGATAGAGATGTGGGATACATTGTTTTCCTCTTTAAATGATGATATAAAACAGGCACTTGAAAAAGGGGATGGGAAAAAAGCATTTAATTTAATGCATGAAGAATTAGATAAAGTATGGAGTGAAGTTGCACGTGTTTTAAAGATTGGGGGAATAGCGTGCATTAATATTGGTGATGCTACAAGAAAGATTGGAAAGAGTTTTCAATTATATCCAAATCATGTTAAATTAACTACTTCTTTCCAGAACAATGGATTCATAGAATTGCCATCTATTTTATGGAGAAAACCGACAAATAGCCCAAATAAATTCTTAGGGTCTGGTATGTTGCCTCCTAATGCATACATAACTCTCGAACATGAATATATTTTGATTTTTAGGAAAGGAGATATAAAAAAAATGTTCCCACCAAAATCAGAAAATAGATATAATAGTGCCTTTTTTTGGGAAGAGCGAAATAAATGGTTTACAGACGTCTGGGAGGATATAAAAGGAGTTTCGCAGAATTTGATTAATAATACCAATGATAAGAATAATACAAGGGAACGATCAGCAGCTTTCCCTTTAGAATTACCATATCGCTTAATTAATATGTTTTCAGTATATGAAGATAAAATCTTAGATCCATTTTGGGGAACAGGAACCACAACCTTAGCTGCAATGATCTCTACTAGAAATTCAATTGGATTTGAGCTTAATTCTGGATTTATGAAAGTATTTAGAGGAAATTTAAATAATCTAAAAGAGTTGAATATAGCAATAATTAAGAGTAGATTGAATCGACATCTGAATTTCATTAAAAAATATAAGATGAAAGATAAAGATGTTAAATACAATGCTATTTATTACAATTTTCCTGTTATCACTCAACAAGAAAGAGATATATTATTTTACATCATAAAAGAGTATCGAGAAGGAATTAACCATTTTACGCTTGATCATAAGCAATTTGAATTTGAATCAGAAAATAAAATTAGCTAATCAATACTAATAGAGTGATTCTAATAATACTATTTTTTTTTTTTAACTTTTTTCTTCATCAAGAGGTTATTCAGTTCCTCGATTTTTTGATCTTTTATTTTGTTTTGTATCCCCAATACATCAAGTTTTCTTATTAATTTTTCATTTTCATTTTTTAGTATTTCTAATTCATTATTTTTAGAATCGATGATTTTTGTTTGTTCATCTATTTGGGCTTGTAGAGAATATGCCATCCTTCGTTCTATAGCCTCTTCCTTTTTTTTTAATTTAGTATCAAATTCAGAAACATCTATCGATTCTTTTTTTAATTGGTCTATTAACAACTTGTATTTATTTACTTTATCCTGTAACTCATTCACAAGGACTTCTAATGGGGGTTTAGATCTTAAATTTTCGATTCTAATAACTGATGAATCAGGATTGTTTGCTCTTTCATTTTCTAACTGTTGTTGCAATTGAGTTTTTTCCTTTCTTAAAAAACCCATTCTGTCTTTTAAATCTCTAATTTCCTCATCTTTTTCCCTAAGTTTGAGAGTCATTTTAGACTCAGCTGCTTGTCCCTTTTTCCCTTTTTTTTTATCATCTGGAACAATTTGCTCTAATTGTATGACCTGAGCTTCAAGTTGTTCAAGTTTGTAGAGATATTCGATGATTTCATTGTCTTTTTTATCCAATTCTGTTTCTAAACTTTCAATTCGTTTTCTTAATGTATCTATTTCAATATTCATGTCATTATTTGTATCCAATATTATCCCTTTTATATTAAGATTTATAGAATCATGAAGTTCTGATTTAATAAAATAATACTATTACTTCTATTAAAATTTAGTTGAGATAATTCATAAATAATAATTTAAGGAATTGGATGAGATAAAAAATCTGTCCCCTAAAGTATTTGCTTTAAGCAACAGATTCTAAGAACCTGTAAGCGATATATAAAAACAATTCATTTACATTTTCTCCTGTTTTAGCAGAGGTGAGAATATAATGAAAGCCAAGGAGATTGGCAATCCTTTTTATTTCTTCTTCACTGATACATATTTTATCCTCTAAATCAGACTTATTTGCAACAATTATAACATTCAATTCCTCCCCTATATACCTAGATATTTCATCATACCACTTTTGTATAGATTTAAGACTACCAGGTCTGGTCCGATCTACAACAATAAAAGCAGCATTAGATCCTCCATAAAATCTTTTTCGAAAAGGGGTCATTTGTGTTATTTGTCCTCCAATATCCCAAATCGCAAAATTTATCTTTGTATTTTTTGCTAAATCAATGGTTTTTTTTGAGATCTTTACTCCAACGGTACTATGATATGTGTCTTTGAAGAGGTTCTCTACAAATCTAAATATTAAGGAAGTTTTTCCTACTTCATAATCTCCTATTAATATTAATTTTAAAGAGTAATCTCCTGTAGGAATCTTTCCATCTTTAGTTTTAGAGAGGATTTTTATTATATCTGGGATTTGAAGAGATACATTTTCATTACCTGCAAGCAGCATTTCAATTTTACCGGCTATATGTTCAGAATATACTCTTAATTCAGTATCAGTGCTTGAAAGATCCGAAATAGTTAGCAATATTGATTTTAAACCCATTGAACAATATGCAAACTTTTTATTGCCAATTGTAGTAATATTAAAAAAACTGGTTTGTTCTACGAATTCTTTTTTAATTCTATCTATATAACTATCAACAGATGCAGCTATCGCTCCTACCACGTTTTCATCTTCCGTATCTCCTTTTTTCTCTGAAGTGATAATTAATCCCTCTCGGTCACAGATTGTAATTGCTATAACACCTTCAATTTCATTCATAAAATTCTTTAGTATCATTTTTAAACGAGTTTCTAAGAATGAGAGATTTTTACTTGAAGATTCCTGAGTAACACCCCTTATTTTAGCAGTGGATTGAAGATCAAGTGATTCGATTTCTCTTATACCTTCTTTTAACTTTAATTGCATTTTATAGAACGGTTCTACATTATCTCCAAGCTTTAAAGAAAGATTAATAATTTCATCAAATAGAGTTTCTAAATGTTCATAGTTCTCGTCCTTCATATTCTTTTCTAATTCTTCAATCAATCTTTTTTTTTCAAAAAACATATTGATCATGGGTGAAATATCATTCTTCATTTCTAGAATTTCTGATATCATTAGAACCAATTTCTCTCGGTTTTGAGGGTCTGTAGCAATAATCGAATAGGAATTTAAACCTAAAACTTCTTTGATTTTTGATATATCAACTGTATTCTCTAAATCTTGTTTATTTCCTATTCCTGCAGTATAAGCATAAGGAACCTCTTCTTCAATTTTGCTCAAGAAGGATTTAGAGTTCTCTATATTTTTTTGAGTAGAATCCGTGATTAAAAGAATAACATCACTTCCTCTAATAAAATTATTCCACAAAAAGCCTATTTTTTCATCACCAACAAAATTACGTAGAAGAAAGTATATTCTTCCGACTTTTAGAGTACCCTCCTCGCCCGATATGATCGGTTGACTTTCTATTGAGATCTCTTTTGACCTTAGAAGATTGAAAATCGTGTTTTTACCTACTCCGGAATATCCTATTAACGTTATTATTGGGGGCATTCTATTCTGAACTAAGTAAATTAAATGATCGATTTTCTCAAGATGTTTTTCATCAGCGAAATCAAAAGAATTGGGCTTAATAAGATTAAAAAACTCTCTTTTAAAACGCCTTATCTCCTTTTCAATCTTATTAAGAGAATCCTGTATTGTGTTTATGAATAAAAAAAGGTAATTACTTTCAAATATATACGATACTCTAAATTTATAATAATCTTTATACTTAAAATCCTTTATTTCCCTTGAAATCGTATCTTCTATCATTGGATTTATCAAATTCTGGAAGGGTTCCTCTTCTAAAGACAACCCGAATTGCTTTGTGTAAATTAGGGTCCTGTTTTGGTAAATAGATATTTTACGTAAAATAATTAAACACCAAAGAATCTCGATATTAAAATGTTATAATAAATATTGTTCTTATATTAATCATATTGGATTTCTTTATTTATTTTTTCCGTAAGATACAGTTGAAACTTTCAATAAAAAAGAATTTTTTATTAACTAGAAGGTGATCCTCTAAATATATATACATGTAATATCTATGTTTTTATTAAATTTAATTTATTAAAATTTAGCTTTTTAGAAAAGAGTTTAGTTTAGAATGAAATTTTATAGAAAAACTTTAAAACGTAAACTGAAGTTATCTAGTATCCTATTATTTCTTCTAATTGTTCCAATTATCCTGAATGCATCGCTATTTAATATATTTCATTTTAAAGAATTTAATGAAGAAGAAAACAGTTTTGATATCAAAGAAACCCCAAGATTAAATGCACCACCTAATGCAGATCATTTTACTTCTTACAAAACAATTACAATAGATCATAATAAAGTTGCAGGATCAAGCACCTATCCTAATTTTCCTGTTTTTATTTCAATTACTGATCCTGATTTAAAAACTGATGTTCAACCAGATGGGGATGATATTGCATTCTCTGTAGAAAATACTTGGGTAGATCATGAAATAGAGTTATTTGATCAAGCATTTAATCCCACACATGCTCGATTGATGGCCTGGGTGCGAATTCCTAGTTTATCGGGTATTACTGATACAGTAATCAGAATGTATTATGGGAACTCTACCACAAGTTCGAGGCAAAACCCCGATGGAGTGTGGGAAAATAACTATAGAGGTGTCTGGCATTTAAATGAACAAATTGGTGGGTCAGATGCCATAATTGATTCAACCGCATATTCAAATGACGGAACAGATATTAACAGTCCTAATCTAGGGCAGAATGGTCAGATTTATAACTCCATTGGTTTCACTGATGCTTCTGGTCAGAGAATCCAAGCTTCTGATGATTCAAGTTTAGATATATCCAACCAATTAACTGTGGAAGCATGGATAAATCCAACCGTTGTTTTTGAATGGTCAACTATCGTAAGTAAAATGGATGGAGCGTGGGGTAGTGGAGATGTATCCAATTTTGATATCTATGTTGCAATCAGCGATCTTGGAAATTTTTATATCGGACTGTCTAATCCTTCAGATATATGGGATGAATGGTATTCACCTGTCTCGGTTTCCACCGGTACATGGCAACATTTTGTCTTTACTTATCAAAGTTCGACATCAATGGGAAGAATTTTTGTAAACGGCGCTTTCATGAGTGAACACGATTTTGGTATCGGGACATTAGGTACAAATGGAAATCCCCTTTATATTGGCTTTAATAGAGGGTGGACAGGAGAAGTTTTTGATGGTTTAATTGATGAAGTTCGAATTTCCAGTATACCTCGTTCATCTGGATGGATAAATACAGAATACGTCAACCAAAATGATCCGGATACATTTTATACAGTTGGAGCGGAACAAGTTGTATCTTCTGATCCTCCCAATGCTCATTACTTTACTTATTATAAAACAATCACTATTGATCAAACTCAGGTTGTTGGCTCAGGAAGTCATGTTAATTTTCCAGTTTTAATATCTTTTGTTGATAATGATTTGAAATATCACGCTCAACCTGATGGTGATGATATTGCTTTTTCTATCAGTGGAGATTGGTTGAATCATGAAATTGAGCTATTTGATCAATCTTATAGCAGCACACAAGCTCAACTAGTAGCCTGGGTACAGATTCCTTATCTCTCTACTAGTAAAAATACAACATTTACAATGTATTATGGTAATTCAACTATGACCTCTCAAGAAAACCCTAGTGGTGTATGGAATTCTAATTATGTTGGTGTATGGCATTTAAATGAAAATCCTGGAGGAACTGTTTATGATAGTACTTCTTATAATAATGATGGTACTACTCTCGGATCAATGGATACTTCCGATTTAGTGTTATGTAAAGTTGGTAAAGGATATGAATTAGATGGTGTTAATGATATAATTAGTGTTTCTGATAGTACAAGTTTAGATACGGTAAATGATGAAGGGACATTATCTTTATGGTTAAATTGGGTTGATCCTTCAGCAGGAAGATATCAAAGAGTTATGACTACAAGCAATCGTTTTGAATTAAATCCCACTCCCCCTCCTACATACCTCCAAACTGATGGTTTTGAATGGGCGGTACAACCCGATGGTGATCATTTTTTCTACCCTTATGGGGGAAATAGTATCAATTATAACCTCGCCACGAATCCTTTTACAAATAATTATTGGCATTATGTAGTGGTAACACTTAAGTTTTCTACTAAAACCGTTAAAATTTACTTAGATGGGACTTCTTTGAGTTTTTCAATAGAAAATGTACCCTCACAGTGGTTAGTACTAGCTAATCTTGAAGATTGGCTGTGGGGTGGAGATACTGTTACCACCGGAAGTCAATTTGAAGGTAAATTTGATGAGATCCGTGTTTCCAACGTTGAACGTTCTGCTAATTGGATAACAACAGAATATAATAACCAATTTGACCCGAGTTTATTTTATACGGTGGGGAGTGAACAGCTTGTGTCTGAACAACCTTCTGATGTGGAAAATTTCAACTACTACAAAATAATTACTATTGACCATACAAAAGTGAATGGAACAGGTAGTCATCTAAATTTTCCTCTTCTTATCTCTATCCTCGATTCAGACTTGAAATACGACGTTCAAAATGATGGTGATGATATTGCCTTTTCAATGGATGGTAAATGGCTTGATCATCAAATAGAGCAATTTAATCAAAGTTATAGTGGTACTCATGCTCGATTAATCACATGGGTTCGTGTACCATTTTTATCAACTGCATTTGAATCCCAAATTAGGATGTATTATGGCAATTCAACTATCAATTCACGGCAAAATCCCATGGGAGTATGGCTTTCTGATTATGCTGGAGTATGGCATTTAAATGAGGATCCATCCGGTGTTCCCCTCCAGATTAAAGATAGCGCTCTTCCTGCCAGTGATGGTGCAACTTACGGCAGTATGACTTCTTCAGATCAAGTTCCCGGAATTATTGGGGGTGCATTAGATTTCGATGGAGTTAATGATTATGTAGATTTTGGGAATCCTGGGGAAATGCAAATTACAGGTGAGATTACTGTCCAAGCTTGGCTTAAAGTCGATTATATTGGAAATGATTATTTAATAGTAAAATCGGGAGAACCTGGTTTTAGAGGGTGGGATATCAGTTTTGACGATGATCCCGGTATTGCTCCTGATGGATGGATTATGTTCCGTTATTCTCCAGACGGATCTAATACTGTTATTACTGGTTATGAACGAGTAAAAATAAATCAATGGTACCACGTAGTAGGTGTTTTTAAACCAAATGAATATTCAAAATTATTCTTAAATGGGACCCAGGTCGCTATAAGAACGGCAGGAGTTTCACCTTCAATGAATGATCCTTCCTTACCTCTTCGTATTGCCAGGCGATCGGATGCATCAACATCATATGTGAATGGAATTGTAGATGAAGTTCGTGTATCTACGATTGCACGTTCTAATGATTGGATTGTTTCTGAGTATTCAAATCAATATGATCCTTCTACTTTTTATTCTGTCGGTCCAGAACAATCCATAAAAATACTACCTTTTGTAGATGCTCAAATTAACGCTATTGACTTATATAATAACTTATTGCCTAATGTAACTATTTCGGTATATCAGTTTACTCAATTAATGGATCGTAGCATTACTGATATTAATGGTTCTGTTTTATTTTCTAATCTTATTGAAGGAGAATACAACTTTACGGCATCAATATATTCAGATATCGCAAATGTGACCGAAATAGTAAATGTTACATTGGGAGCAATTTCTCTTAATCAATCATTTCAAACGGTTGATTTAATTTGTAATGTAACCTCCCACTTCTTCGAACTACTAGATACCGATGCGAGTCCTTTAGAGTCAGGATGGATTATGGTTGGAAATGATACGCATATACTCAAGCAATGTATTATAGATCCAACTGGACACACAACGTTTTGGTGGGTAGATGCTCCTCCATCCGAATATAACTATACTGTCTACTATAGCAACGCGTTTTATAATCCTTCAACTCTTACGCTTGCTTCAGGAGATATAACAACGGAAAATGATACTATATATATTCAAATCGGATTAACCACTGTAGATTTTCTAGTGCAAACCATTACTCAACCAATTACTCCTGTAAGTGGTGCTAAGCTTATATTGACTGTCGGTGATCCATTAGGTGCAAGTATTGCTAATTTAACCACCGATATAAATGGACAAACGACATTAAGATGGTTGAATTCATCAGGGATCGGTGGAGACTATTGTGTTCAGATTGAATTCTTCGGAGTGAATAGATTATTTAACGATACAATAGGTCCTGCTTCGGTATATAATTACAGTTTTACAGTGAACAATAGAGATTCTATTGAGTTTAGAATGTCAATTGATCTTAACAAATTTCAAACAGAATTAATTTCCTTAAATCCTTCTGATTATATTGAAATTGAATGGGGAACAGTTTTGAAATTAAGAACATTGTTTAATGTGAGTAAAGTAGAAGCGGGTTATGAATCATTATTAGGACCAGAATATGCCGATATAATGACATTTGAAATGTTATATGGAGGTATTTCTTTATTCTCAGGTGTATTTGAAAAAGAAGTTGGAAATGAAGGAAGACATTACGTGAGTATAGATACTCATGATATGGATAGTGATACGAGTTATATTATTATTATTTCAGCTCAAAAGTCTGGATATTCTATTCCCTCAAGCCTAATCCTTCAATTAGATGTTTTAGAAATTGATGTAGAATTAAATCAATCCGATAACGATAATTCCGCAACATCAGTATATTGGTCAGATATCGCTGATATGACGTTAAAATCTTACGGTGTAAATTCTGAGACTCTTACCATAGAAAATGCCCTTTTCCAAGATGTTGATCATAATTTTAGTTTCCTTATTTCTGATGTTACCAATAATTGGAACCTCTCTACCATCATCTTTAACATCTATGGTATTTCATGGAATACGGATATAATTAATATAAATGTCACCATTGAGGATCCTTATAGTGTCTCTCATGTATATAACTCTTCCAATCATTTAGGATGGGATTATAACCGAAGTTTATGGACGGGAATTACATTAGATTTAAATAAAGCTAGTCAAACCAATGATAATAATTTTGAATTTAAAATAAGTGGTACTTTTGACGGAACTGTCGATGTTGTTGTAGATGCATATTGCATAAGAGATTCACTTAGCGTTCGATATTCAAAGTTTAACGTAAGTGATTCTATTTCACTTGAGAGCAAATCAGAAGGGTGGGCAATAAAAGATATCATCTTTGAAGTATCTAATTGTTATTATACCTCTAATTGGAGTACTGTAGACCTATCAAGTCTTACAAACTTAAATTTTACTACAAACGAAGGATTCTCCTATTCTTTAGACACAGGATATTCTAACGGAACGGGTGTTTTAACTATTGATGATAGATTTATATATCCAATATTAAATCAATTCTTATTTACTATTGATAGCGAGTTTGATATACTCTTCAATGCAATCATTAAAGTTGGATATGTTCAAGGATTTTATTTGAATCAAATTTTTGAAACATTTAACTTCACCTCAGCGAAACAAGGAATAGCAAATGGAGGGATTTTCCAATTGAGTGCCAACGAGAATAGTTGGACTGAACAAGAAGCGGATCTTTGGATTACAGGAATCAAAACTGGATTAACATATGTCTATCCTTCAGATGTAGGTATGAGTATTACTATCGGAGGTCAATCCTATAGTATATATGATTATTCATTAGGAGTTGGAAAGATTTCAATAACAGGATTAACAAAAAATCAACTCTACCAAGCAGACATAGATTATTCAAGCGCGGCAAATTTTAGTCTTTTACTTTCAATAGAAAACACTAGAGATATATCATATGAAATAGTAAGTTCATTATCATATGTAATAGTGGAAGAACCTTCTATATTCGGAACGGTTCAGTATAATCAACAGTTGCAATACTATCTAAAAATCCTTGATACTTTTCTACTTGATGCTGATGAATATACTGTAAGATTCTCTATAACGAAAGAACACTATATAACGACAACAAAAGACCTTAACCTACTCGTTTTAAATCGTCCAACGTTGTTGAATGGTTCTACAGAATTTTTCAGAAAAATTGAATTTATTTATGTTAAAGATGCAATCAACTTTACTTTACATTATACAGATGCGATAACAGGAGCTGGAATTTCCAATTTAAAAACTCAATATTACATTTGGGAAAGTTATGATCAAGCAGGGAATGTAAATGAAACGGGGCAAGGGGATATATTCTCTACTATAGATAATACTTATATAGTAAATTTCAACACAGAAAATAGAAGTGTTGGAGAATATCTACTTATTGTCATTCTAGATAAAGAGAATTATGATTACAAGAATGCGATGATTCTTCTATCTATTATAAAAAGAGATTTCAATTATATATTAAGTGAAAATATTCAAGATAAACAAATTAACGTCGTTCAAGGTAAGAGTATTCCAATAGAATTAACATTATTAGATCCTACCAAAGGAGATATTTTTGTGCTTAATGCGACCATAGAGCTAATAATTAGTGGTAATACTTATAAATTCGATTATGATGCAAATGGAACATACATCTTTAATTTTCCAACAAATAATATAGATGCATTTTTCTCTTCAAAGACTCTTAGAGGGATCATAAAAATATCTAAACAAGATTATAACTCGATAGAAGTATCAATTACGATCGTTGTTGAGATGGAAGAAATTTTTCCGGGAATTCCGACATTTTATTTCTTACTGATTACATCTATTTTAGTTGCTCTAATAGGTAGTATTGTAGGCTATAGAGTTTATCAGAATGCAAAAATACCTTCTTTTGTAAAGAAAGTTAGAGCAATGAAAAAATCCATTAAAGGAGATAAAAGCGTAGCTGATTCCCTTATTTATCGCGATAAAGAAGTGTTTATAGGGGAAATATTAAAAAATGATTGGGATCGACTTGGTTTATCAATAGAAGAAATCTTTGGGATAGCTCTCGAAAAAGAAAAGAAGAAAAGAATTTCAAAAAATCGACTTTCCAAAATAACAAGAGAACATGATAATAAACCTCTTGGATTAATATTGATGAAATGGGATGAGAGAATCGGTACTGAAATTATAGTCAGATATCCAGCAGAGATCAAAATTTCGGAAAAAACTCTAATGCAAATATATAGCACTCATGAATATAGTGGGGAAAGAGGAGTAATCACATTAACAGCCGAAGCAGCTAATATTATATCATACTACAGTGGCCCCGAAGAAGGGTATTATCTACTCTTAATTTTGAACTTAGATGATGATCCTGATGTTTATGAAGGAGGTTTAGTAGAGACATTAAGAATTCTTTTAGAAAATATCACCGATGAATCTTATATGAATTTAATACCCTCCCTTTTCCAGAGAATATCTTTATATCCATCACTCACTTATGAGGAAATTCTTGCTGTTACATACCAAAATAAAATTAAGCGTTCGATTATAAACCTCTTGAAAGATGATGGTGTTGTGCTTAAATCTGAGCTAATAATCTGGCTTAAAGACAAATTTGTCTATGGTTTTTTTGATTTAGAAACAATTTTAAGTGAATTGATTAAACTCGATATTCTGAAGGTAAGTTCCATTAAAGATGTACCATCTGAGCTTATCTTCCTTACTAATGATATTTTTCTGGTTAGAGTTCCGCCTCTCAAATTACTTGATAAACCTGCTAGTTATGGCTTACCAACTCAATTTACCAAAGAATATCCTAAAGATGTTAGAAATTTCTTTGAAACGTATCAACCAACAGAAGAAGATAACATAAAAATAGCTGAAGTCTTATCTAATCCACAAGTTTATGAAACTCTAAGACTACTAAGAGATGCTATTGTTACAAGAGAAGACCTTGAGAAACTTAGGAAAAAAGGAGTAGACGATATTTACAGTGTTTTAAAAATTCTCTGGGATAATAAGATAATAAAAGTCTATCATGATGAAAAAAATGTTGAATACTACGCCCTTATCACAGATCTTTATACTGATTTCATTTTTCCAAAATACTTAATGAAAACTATTAAATCTGCATATGACACAAAATCAAAAGTTAAAAAATCCCTAGTTGAGTATCTTAATATCCTAGAAGAATCTTACTTCAAATTGAAGTCTTCCAAGAAAGAATAAATGACAATTTTTTTTATGTTTTTTTACATTTAGCAATACTAGAATTTCAAACTTTAAATATAAATATACGAATTTACTATTATTTTGTAAATACAATTTTATGTTTTGTATAATCTTATTTTATACATGAATTTGATCAAAAATGAAGTCTAGGTATTATATTTCAAAAATTACTACAAAAAAAATTACGGCACTTATCTTTTTATTGTTCACATTAATAATCCCGATAATAATTAACTCACAGTTATTTTCAATTTCTCATGAGGGTGAGAAAGAAGATACAGATTTAACACCGAAATTAAATGCCCCTATTGATGCTCATCATTTTACTCAATTTAAAACTATAACCATTGATCATACTCAAGTTTCAGGAACAAGTGGGCTTATGAACTTTCCTTTTCTCATCTCGCTTTATGATGAGGATTTACGTGTCGATGTGCAATCTGATGGGGATGATATTGCTTTTTCTTCAAATAACCTTTGGTTAGACCATGAAATTGAGGTGTTTGAACAAACCTATAATGGAACACATGCTAAATTGGTTGTTTGGGTCAGGATTCCTGCCTTATCAGTATCTAGTGATACAAATATTAGAATGTATTATGGTAATGCCACAATGAGTTCACGAGAAAATCCACAGGGAGTATGGGATAGCAATTATTATGCTGTATATCATATGAATCAAGACCCAAGCTCATCTTCTATTCTGGATAGTACTTCTAATAGTTATGATTTAACACCGGGTGCAGGTTTTACTTCTGGAGATCTTGTAGAGGGAACGATTGGCAAAGCTATACAATTCGGTGGAGTAAATACAGAATATTTAGAACTAACCTCTGGTTTTTCTAATCCAACAAGCGCGCTATCTCTTGAAATGTGGTTTAGGCCTCAATTATATGATACATATCAACGTTATTTCACAGCAAGATGGAGTTATCCCGATCTTCGGTTACAGACTTCCAATTTCATTACCACTCGAATTCGGAATAATCTTGGAAATGTAAGTTCTACTGAAGGTCTCTTCAATGGTTGGACAGATCAATTTTATCATTTTGTTATGACCTGGCAAGGTGGAACAGTTGGGCATCAAAAGCATTATATTAACGGAACACTAAATAGAGATGATTATGATGCCGAAGCTTTAGGGACTTCCTCTTCTTGGACAGGCTTTAATCTCGGTTCAGATACAGACCACACTGATCCCATCGGTGGGATGATTGATGAATTTAGAATAACTTCCAATGTTCGTTCTTTAGATTGGTTTGAAACGGAATTTAATAACCAATACAATCCGAATGCTTTTTATACTATTGGAGCGGAGCAAGAAGTCGTTTGGGATCCTCCGAATTCCCAATATTTCGCATATTATAAACTTATTACAATCGATCATAATGAAGTAAGTGGTATTGGTGTCCATTATAATTTTCCAGTTTTAGTTTCTTTTATTGATAATGATTTGAAATATCATGCTCAACCCGATGGTGATGATATTGCTTTTTCTATCAGTGGAGATTGGTTGGATCATGAAATTGAGCTATTTGATCAATCTTATAGTAGCACACAAGCTCAATTAGTAGCCTGGGTACAGATTCCTTATCTCTCTACAAGTGAAAATACAACAATCACAATGTATTATGGTAATTCAACTATGAGTTCACAACAAAATCCAACCGGAGTCTGGGGCAGTAATTATATAGCTGTATGGCATATGAATCAAGATCCGTCATCCTCTAACATTTTAGATAGTACTTCAAATAATTATGATTTAACAACGAGTGGATTTTCTAGTGATACACGCTTTAATGATGGAAAGGTGGGAACAGCAATTTCCGTTGATGGAATTAACGATAGATTTGGAATAGCTAGTATTAACGGCCCGGTAAATGACTTAACATTTCAATCATGGTTTACACCTGATAATACTATAGCCTCGGGAAGCCCACAGATGGATCTTTTTGGGGGCAATAGTCTTTCGAGTAATCATCCTACAATGAGATTTACTACCAGTGGAACAGTTAATGTTTTTTTAGAGGTAACTTCAGATTCTAGTGAAGGTTCTTATGGTGTTAAAAATTCATGGGCTGCTGGTTCATGGTTTCATTTTACTTATGGAAGGTCTATGAGTTTGTCAAGAGCATATCATTACATAGATGGAATACAAGATGTGCTTGATACTGGTTCTGATAATGGTTATCCACACTTACCTTGGGATCAATTTTCAATATTAGCCAGTATCGATGGGTCAAGAATTTGGGGTCCAGGAGCAATCTCAGAGTTTAGAATTCTAAAAACTGCTCTTTCGGGTGATTGGATATTAACAGAATACAATAATCAATATGATCCAAACTCTTTCTATACTATCGGGAGTGAGCAGCTTGTGTCTGAACAACCTTCGGATGTGGGAAATTTCGCCTATTACAAAATAATTACGATTGATCACACTCAAGTCAATGGAATGGGTAGTCATGTAAATTTTCCATTTTTGGTTTCACTTCTTGATACAGATTTACGTTTTGATGTACAAACTGATGGTGATGATATTGCTTTTTCTACGGAAGGTCAATGGTTAGATCATCAAATAGAATTATTTGATCAACCCTACAATGATACTCATGCTCAATTAATTGCATGGGTCCGTATCCCTTTTCTATCTACAGTAGAGGATACGGAAATTACTATGCACTATGGAAATTCCACTATGAATTCACGCCAAAATCCTACAGGTGTTTGGCCAGATTACAAAGCGGTTTGGCATTTTAATGAACCTACTGGAACGGGAGATTATATAAAAGATTCAACTGAAAATGATTATGATGGAACTCCATTCGGTACACAATTTTTAGATTCAGGACAAATCGATGGATCAAGATCTTTCTCAGGTGCTGGTGATGATAGGGTTGTTATAAATCAGGGATCTGAGTTTTTCAACGGAGATAATTCGTTTACCTTTTCTTTTTGGATATATCCAAACTACCAATCAGATGCAGAATGGGAATCAATGACAGATCGTTATGTGTTTTCTAAAACATCATCCGTTAGGATGGCACGTCTTTGGCGTCAGAGCTTTCTTGGCCCCGGGGAAGGAAGATTTCAAGCAGATATTCAATTTGCGACATATGGTACTACCTATAGTAATGTGGCAGTTTATCGGCAAGAGTGGACTTATGTTACATATTCCTATGATGGAAATTACCTAAGGGCATATAGAAACGACCAATTAGTAATTTCAACGAATATTGGAGGATTTCCTTTAATTACAGATTCAAGTACATTCTATTTCGGTAGGTTTAATAGCTTTAAAGGATATTTAGACGAATTTCATGTATTGAATACTTACCGATCTGATGGATGGGTTGCCACGGAGTATTATAACCAATTTAATCCTACTACATTTTTCGATATCAGTGAAGAACATTATTCTAAACCAATTGTAGAAGTTGATGTTCTAATTAATGCTGTTGATTTATATGTTAATTTATTGCCCAATGTAACAATTTCTATGTATCAATATACAGATTTAATTGAAACAGATATTACGAGTATTGATGGGACAGTTAGTTTTACTGATATCACTGCAGGAGAGTATAATTTTACAGCATCAATCTATTCAGAAATCGCAAATGTAACTGAAATAGTAAACATCACATTAAACGCAATCCAACTTAATCAATCCTTTCAGACGATTGATTTAATCTGCAATGTAACTAGCCATTTCTTCGAAGTAGTAGATATCGATGGTAGTCCTCTAGAGTCAGGATGGATTATGGTTGGAAATGATACACAAATTTTCAAACAATGTAACATAGATCCAACGGGACATACAACGTTTTGGTGGGTAGATACACCGCCTTCCCAATATAACTATACCGTTTATTATAGTAATGCTTTTTATAATCCCTCGATTCTCATGCTTGCTTCAGGGGATATTACAACGGAAAATGATTCAATTAATATTCAAGTAGAATTAACAACTGTAGATATTTTAGTGCAAACCATTGACGCACCAATTACCCCTGTTAGTGGAGCCAAGATCAAATTAACCGTTGATGATCCACTAGGTGCAAGCATTGTTAATTTAACCACTGATATAAATGGACAAGCGACCATAAGATGGTTAAATTCATCAGGGATAGGCGGAGATTACTGCGTTCAAATTGAATTTTTTGGAGTGAATAGGTTGTTTAATCAAACTGCTGGAGGACCTGCTGCTGTGTATAATTTCACTTTTACGGTGATTAATAAACAATCTCGTGAGTTTAGAATGGCGATTGATCTGAACAAATTTCAAACTGAAATAATCTCGTTAAATCCTACTGATTATATTGAAATTGAATGGGGTTCAATAATAAAGCTTAGGACATTATTCAACGTTAGTAAAGTGGAAAGTGGTTATGAGTCTCTTTTAGGATCAACTTATGCAGATTTAATGACATATAATATGTTATTGGCTGGTGAAATAGTTCAGTCAGGAACGTTTTTAGAGGAAGATGGAAATGTAGGTAGATATTCTGTAAATATAGACACAAAGCAAATGGATAGTGATGAGAATTATCTCTTAATTATCTCAGCTTATAAATCTGGATTCACGATTCCTTCAGATCTAATACTACAATTAAATATCCTGAAAAATAACTTAGAGTTGAGTCAATCCAACAAAGATGATTCCGCGTTAACAAGCTATTGGTTAGAGAGTGTTAACATGACATTAAAATCTTATGGTGTAAATTCTGAGACTCTTACGATAGAAAATGCCCTTTTTCAAAGTGTTGATCATGAATTTAACTTCCTAGTTTCTGATGTTAAAAATAATTGGAACCTTTCTAAAATCGTCTTTAATATTTATGATATCTCATGGAATACAAATATTACTAATATTAATATTACAATTGAAGATCCTTATGGATCTTTTGCTTATACTTTTGATAACAATTCTGGTGGTTGGGATTACACTCAAGGTACATGGACAGGAATTACTTTAGATTTAAATAAAGCAAGTCAAACTAATGATAATAATTTTGAATTTAGAATAAGTGGTACTTTTGACGGAACTGTAGATATTGTTGTGGATGCATATTGTATAAGAGATTCACTTAATGTAAAATATTCAAAATTCAATGTTAGTAGTGAAATCCCTATTTTATCAGAAACAGAAGGATGGGCAATAAAAAATATCACATTCGAGCTATCTGATTGTTATTATACCTCTAATTGGAGTACTGTAGATCTAAATCTCATAAACTTAAATTTTACCACAAACGAGGGTTTCATATATTCACTAGATGCGGGATATCCTAATGGATCTGGCATTTTAAATATTGATGATAGATTCATTTATCCAATATCAAATCAATTCTTATTTACTATTGATACGGAGTTTGATGTAATCTTCAATACAATCATTACAATTGAATATGTTCAAGAATTTTATGTAAACCAGATTTTTGAAACATTTAATCTCAGTAAAACAAGTCAAGGAATTGCAAATGGAGGGATTTTCAAATTGAGTGCCAATGAGAATAGTTGGAATGAACAAGAATCGAACCTTTGGATTACAGGAATCAAAAGTGGATCAACGTATTTCTATCCTTCAGATATATCAATGACTATTACCATCGGAGGGCAAACCTATAATATTTTAGATTATTCTCAAGGAACTGGAAGATTCTCTTTAGTGGGATTTACGAAAAATCAAATCCACCAAGCAACTATTGATACCTCTACCCCAGTAGATTTTAGCCTATCGTTATCAATTGAATATCAAAGAGAATTGTCATATGAAATTATAAATTCATTATCATATATTATTATAGAAAAACCTTCCATAACCGGGACAGTTCAATATGATGCTCAGTTAGAATATTACCTAAAAACCATTGATACTTCACCACTTGATGCTGATGAATATACTGTAAGATTCTCTATAATGAAAGAAAATTATATTTCAACTACAAAAGATTTAGAATTATACGTGCTTAATCGTCCAACACTACTTAATGGCTCTTCAGAATTTTTCAGAAAAATTGAAAACATTTATGTTAAAGATGCTGTAAATTTTACCTTGGAATATACTGATGTGTTAAGTGGGAACAAAATAACAAATTTAAGAGCTCAATATTATATTTGGGAAAGTTATGATCAAAACGGTAATGTAATTGATAGTGATCAAGGAGATATCATTTCTACATTAGACAACACTTACATCTTGGATTTTAACACAGAAACAAGGTCAGTTGGAGAATATTTATTAGTAATCACAATTGATAAAGATAATTATGACTGGAAGAATGGTATGATTCTTCTTACTGTTAATAAGCGAATACTAAACTACTCTTTAGGACTTAATTTTAAAGATTTTAAATCTAGTGTTGTTAAAGGGAAACCTGTTACAATAAACGTTTCCTTGACTGATCCTACACAGGGGGGAATCTCGTTAGTTAATGCAACTGTTAAATTGACAATTAGTGGTAATACTTATGAGTTTGAACCGTATTCAGTGAATGAAACCGGAGTTTATACATTTGAACTACCAACAGATAATATTAATACTTTCTTCAGTTCTAAAACTCTAACCGGAATTATAAATATCACAAGAGAGGATTATATTTCTGAAGAATTTACAATTATTATTGTGGTTGAAATGGAGCAGATCTTTTTTGGGATACCTACGTTTTATTTCATTTTGGGCTTATCTGTCATAATTGCCTTAGTTGGTAGTATTGTGGGATATAGAATTTATCAGAACGCAATAATTCCTACGTTTGTAAAAAGAGTAAGAGAAATGAAAAAGGCAATACAAAAGAGTAAAATCATATCAGAATCAATTTTATATCCTAACAAAAATGCTTTCGTTGCAGAAAGAGTAAATCACAAGTGGGAAAAACTTGGCTTATCATTAGGGGAAATTATCGATACTGGGGGATATCGAATCAAAAAAATATCAAAAAAAGAAAAAAGAATAGCTGAAACGGTAAAAGAACACGAATTAAAACCTATAGGATTAGTAATAATGAAATGGGATGAAAGAATCGGAACAGAAATATTAGCTAAATATCCTGAAGAAACTTTTATTTCAGAAAAGACTTTAATGCAGATATATAGCACACATGAGTATAGTGGAGATAAAGGTATAATAGTCCTTTCTGCTGGTACTTTGAATATTATTTCCTATTATTCTGGACCAGAGATAAGTTATTATCTTCTTTTGATCTTAGATTTAGACGATGATCCAGACCTTTATGAAGGAGGAATGGCAGATACATTAAGAATTCTTATGGAAAACATTGAAGATGATTCCTATAAACAGCTAATGCCTTCTCTTTTCCGACGTTTATCCCTCATTCCATCTCTTAGTGACGAAGAACTACTTACTCATAGTTATCAAGATGAAATAAAACGTATGCTCATAGATAATTTAAGAGATATTGGTTTGGTAACAAAATCAGAACTAACTGTGTGGCTTAGAGATAAGTTCCTTGAAGTATTCATCGATTTAGATGCGACGCTTTCTGAAATGTTAAAGAAAGAATTCATAAAACAAGTATCTGTGAAGGGTTTACCATCAGAATTAATAGTTTTAATAAATGATATATTTATGCTTAGAATACCCCCAGTAGACTTATATGAAGATCCCGTGAATCGAGGTTTACCATTACAATTCAGGAAGGAATATTTAGCAGAAGTTAAACAATTTTTCCAAAGTTATCATCCAACGAATGCAGATAATTTACAGATTATGAAGATTTTCAATAATCCTGATGTGTATCACATTCTAAGATTATTGAGAACTACAATTGTGACAAGACAAGAACTTGAAAAATTACGAAAGAAAGGCGTGGGAGACATCTATGCGGCGTTAAAACTGTTGTTTGATGCTAGAATGATAAAAATTTTCCAAGATGAAAATAATAATGAGTATTATGCCCTTCTCTCTGATTTTTATATAGATTTAATTTTTCCAAAGTATCTCTTAGGGATAATTAAAGCAATTTATGAACAGAAATCTATAGCAAATAGAGCATTGATTGAATATCTCCAAATTCTTGAAGATACGTACTATAACTTAAAATCAAAGAAAAAATAAAATAGATCTCAATTTTTTTCCTTTTTTTATATTATTTTTAATCCATACCTGAGCAAGGGTTTCATCAAATAACTTTCTACGAGAGGCTTTTTTATTTGAGTCATTACTATGGATTTTTTTTAGTCACAATCTTCTGCTTGTTGTTTATTAATTTTGATAAATGCTTCCTCTTGAAGATTTCGTTGTTTTGATTTGATAGTTCGATTTACTTGACTTAAATGTTTCATGGCATTATTTTTTCCGTTTTTAATATTTTCAATCAATTCTTCTTTACTAAATCCTCCAGAAATGACAATTGCTGTTTGAAATGATTGGTTAGGTTCCAATGTCTTAAATTCTATTTGTAAAGCAGATAAAACTTCTCCTGGGTCTTTATATAATGTATTAGAAAGGTTTAAATTATTCTGATTGATTATGAAATCTCTTGTTAAACATGTCTGGTAATTAGTTGATTTAGAGATAGGAGAAAATCCACCGTGCAAGCCAGTGTTATCATATTGATAAATTATATCATTTTCTTCGTCATATCCAGATAGATCATTATCAAAACCATCAAGTCCATTTATATCAAAATCAAAGACAAAATACATCGAAAAATCTTTCATTGCAAAATCTGAAATATTTTTCATAGTAAAGAAAGTACTAATATAGGGTACTTGTGGGGGATTAAATATGTCTTTGTAAACACGAACAAACTCCTTCTTTTGTAATGGAACAGATTTTATGATATTTTCCCGTACTAATTTCTTAAGATACTCCGTTATATTGAAATCCAAGGTAATTCTGCTTATTGCAGTCCCCTTACGAGTATTTACCATATTATATATTGGCGTGGGTTCGATGTTTTTTAATATTACCGGGATTGTCCCGATTCCTTTTCCTTCTAGTTTAAAACTGAACCATGGACCAGTTAATTCTTGTTCACTAAGATAAATGAGATATTTTCCCTTATATGTAAGTTCTTTTATTGAAAATCCCATGACATATCCAGCAGCGTTTCAAGTTGTGAGCACATCGTGCCAATCTACCTTAATTACTATCTTATTTTAACCTCCTTCAATTAACTATAATTCTCCAATTTTTTAATGATTAGTATATCACTACTTTAAGAGAAGGGGAATTTATAAAAAATACTGTATAAATATCAAGAGTAAAATTTAAGTAAATTTTTGAGTATATTCAAGAACAAATGGAAAATTTATATATATTAGTATAATGCCTCAATAACTCTATAAGCTACATAAAAAAATGCGTCGTTTACATTTTCTCCCGTTTTCGCGCTTGTTAAAATGTAATGAAAACCATAACTCTTGGCAACTTCCTTTATGTCATCTTTACTTATCACTATTTGATCTCCTAAGTCTGATTTATTTCCCACTATAATAATAGGGATATTTTTGGGAATAGATGCTTTTAAATCTTTATACCATTTTTCAACACTATCAAGATTTTCTTGACGAGTTCTATCAATCACAATAAAAGCAGCATTAGCACCATTATAAAATCTTGCTCTATAGGGTGCCATCTGAAAACTCTGACCTCCAATGTCCCAAATTATGAAGTTCATTTTATTATGATCAGTTAAGTTAATCGTTTTTTTTGAGATCTGTACACCTATAGTAGAAATATAATCTTCTTTAAAGGTGTTTTCCACAAATCTTCTAATTAGAGATGTCTTACCTACTAAGAAGTCACCTGTTAATATTACTTTATTTGAATATTCCCCGGCTAATTTAGGAAGCGCTCCCGCTCTTGTCTTCGCTAAAGCTTTTATAATTTCAGGAATTTCAGTAGATACTTCCTCATTTCCATCTAAAATTAATTCTATTTTGCCAGCTATATGTTCTGAATATACTTTTAATTCGATATCACTTGTTAATTGATCTGTTACTGTTGTCAAAATTGATTGAGGACCTTGTGAACAAAACGCAAACTTATTTTCTTCTGTTGAGGTTATATTAAAGAAATTACCCTGAGATCCAAATTCACTTTTAATTCTCTCAATATAATTATCAAGAATAGCTGAGATCGCACCAAGCACGGAATCCGATTCTTCTTCCTCACCTTCTTTGAACTCAGAAGCGATAATAAAACCATCCCTATCACAGATCGCAACACCCAATATACCCTCTACTTCTTCAAAGTAGTTTTTCAAGATCTCTTTTAAGAGTTTACTACTTGGAAGTTTTTCCATCGATACTCAACCTTATAGTTAGAAGTATTAAGAATATAATATCATTAGATAATATAAATATAGGTATTTAGATATTACTATAATCATATTTCTGAGGACATCACCATACCATATTATTTTTTATTTGATTTTTAAAGATCTATTATTTATGATAAGAGATTCCTCCACTGAAGATAACACAAGAGATATCACCAATTTTGAAGAAAATATTACAAATATCTTAGACCGGGCTGTAAAACTCTTTAGAAGAACAGATCTCCCTGAACTTGCAGATAAATGGGACAAAATACTAAATACATATCGTTCTAAAAAGAAAAATACTTGATTTGGATTGATATTTTTTTCAATATTTGAGATGTTTTCACAATAGTCATAAAACTAAATTTGGTTTATAGAATCCCTTTAGTCGAAGGAATATCATTTGAAACTATCGTTTTTGCTTGTTTGATAGCCCTGGCCAGAGCTTTAAACGTTGCTTCGACTTTATGGTGCTGATCTTCTCCATAAAGGATATGAAGATGAAGGTTCATTTTTGCATTTTCTGCAAAAGAAGTAAAAAAATGTTTGATATCTTCAATAGCAACGTCTTCTATCTCACATTCATTTAAGTTTAAGTTGAGAATCAAAGCTTGTCGACCGCTAAAATCTAATACACATCTCGCAAGGGTTTCATCCATTGGAATTAAGGCAGATCCATATCGATTTATGCCTTTTTTATCACCTAGAGCTTTTTGAAAGCTTTCTCCGAGTGCTATTCCAATATCCTCGACAATGTGATGAGTAAGATCTCCTTGTGCTGTTACCTCAAGATCACAATTAGAGTGTTTTGCTAACAATCTTAACATGTGATCTAAAAATTTTACACTAGTATCAATTTTATTTTCCCCAGAGCCATCCAGGTTTAGCTCAATTGATATTTCGGTTTCACTTGTTTTTCTTATAACATTAACGGTTCTTACCATATTGTTATCACCGAAGAATAATATTAATGCAAAGATTATATTTTTTGGGAAATTTCAATTAAGTATTATGCTTAAAATTTCATTTATTGGTGCGGGATCTTTAGTTTTTGGAAGAAATCTTCTTACCGATATTGTAATGTTCCCCTCAATTCGTAAAGATACCATAATTTGCCTTGAAGATATAGATCCAAAGCGCTTAGATTTGATGTTTAACTATATGCAAAAATATAAAGAGGATTATCCCAAAAACACAGAAGGGATTACTTTTGAAAAAACAACAAATCAGAAAAAGGCTGTGGAAGATGCAAAATATATTATTAATGCGGTTCATGTCGGGGGTTTAGAAGCTTATAAATTAGATATAGAAATCCCTTTCAAGTATGGTGTGAGTCAATGTATCGGAGATTCTCTAGGTCCAGGAGGAATTTTCCGTTTTTTGAGAAGTATATCATTTTTTCAATCCCTATTAAAAGATATTCAAGATGTAGGATATAATGAAGGAAACGAGGGTATCCAACCCCTTATCCTTAACTACACTAATCCTATGGCAATGAACACCTGGTATTGTAATAATTTAGTTTCAAATTCTACAGTGGGATTATGTCACGGTGTTCAAGGTACTGCTGAATGGTTGGGATATATGATCAGTTCCATGAGATCGAGCAAGCTTACAATTGAAAATTTCAGTTATTTGTGCGCAGGAATCAATCACATGGCTTGGTTTCTCGAAGTTCGATATAAGGATTCCACAAATTCTAACTCTCTATGGACGGATGCCTATCCTATCATTCGTGAATTTATAAGAAACAACCCTAAAGCCGTCGTAAGGGAAAAACTCCGGAATAACATGATGGAGGCAACAGGATTTTACATGACAGAGTCATCAGGTCATCTATCTGAATATCTCCCTTATTATCGTAAGAGAGAAGATCTTTTAGAGAAGTATAAAGGTGGCAATAAGGGTCATCCGAGTTTAAAACATTCAGAAGATTATAATATGCAAGTTCAATATCAAGGACAATTGGAAGAATGGTTCCTGAAACAAATGAAATATGAAAAATTAAGATCCAAAGAGAAACCATCTGGAGAATATGCTTCTAAAATAATTAATGCAATGGAAACTGGAATCCCATTTCGTTTTAATGGAAATATTCAAAATACAGAGGGAAGTTTAATAACCAATTTGCCTAAAGAATGTTGTGTGGAAATTCCGATCTTTGCTGATGCGCATGGGCTACACCCTCAAGGAGGAATTGAATTACCGACAATATGTCAAGCACTTTGCATGTCAAATATAATGGTACAAAAAGCGGCAGTAGAGGGAGCACTTGAATTAAATAAAGAGAGAATTTTTCATGCTGTGATGCTAGATCCCAATACAGCAAGTGTTAGTTCTCCTACGGAAATTCGAGAGATGGTAGATGAAATGTTCGAAAAGGAAGCAAAATGGATACCTAATTTTAACGGTTCATGAATTTTAAAATATGTTGCTTTTGTGAACCTGGAATCGCGTAGATTCTAAATACAAGATCATCTATCTCTTTTTGTATATTTTCCAATTTTTTACTATCTTTTTCATTAGACCACAATAAGATTTTAGTTCTTTCAATTATTTTTAATGCAATTTCTTTTTCTTTTTCATTATTGGGAACTTTAATAGGGAGATCTTTAATTTTTTCAATTAGGATTCTTGGAAACAACTTTTTATAAGAACCGAATAACTTTAGAAAAAAATAAGATAAAAGTAAAGAATTTAATATTCCAAGAAAATATATATTGTTAAATTCCATAATAGGAGATTGACAAACTTTTAAATTATAGAACGATTGAGAGGTGAAAGATAAATCTTTATCATATGTGGCACAGATTAAGTTATTCTGGCTTAATTGTCTAATTATAATCCGATCCTTATAGATTTCTGAATTCTTATAGTTAATTCCTTTTTTTTTTACTTCAATATATTTATAATTACGGATTTGATAACGCTGTATTGAATCTATAAATAATTCAAAACACCTCTTTTTATTTTGAGGAATTAAATCAAAGATAATTTTTTCAATATTTCCTTCTTCTAGATAAGTTTTACAGTCAGGACAAACAAATTCCTTTTTAGGTATTGGAAAATATTTTTTACACTCTTTACAATAGATTATCTCTCCTTTTTTTGTTAATTCAACCCCCCTACTCAATAAAAACTTAAAACCATCTTTTACCATTAGTTCTCGCAATTTAGGAAAATTCTCGGTTAAATAAATAATGATTGAAATATCATCTTCATCAAGGTGAATTAAAAACTTATAACCCCAGCTTTTCAAAGACTTTTGAAGGATCTCTTTTTGTGGTTGATTTTCAATTTTAACTTTAATCCAATTATTCTCTCTCTCTTCGATGTTTGGTTCTTTTTTCAAAATTAGAATCATGTTAGAAACAACAGGATCTTCGAATTTGGGACCAGAATGATAAATTTCTTTTATATTTGTAGTATCAAAGATGTATTTCCTAATTTTTGAACGGTTTGAGAGTGCCAGTAAGGAATCTGGAACAATATAACCCAGTACTCCTCTTTTTTTTAATAATTTTATACCAAGTTCAATAAAAATTTGAAAATAATCATATTGACCTTTTCCCGTTTTAAAATTCATGTTCTTGATAACTTGGCGCTGTACTCTAGGTATATCTCTTATAAATAAATATGGGGGATTTCCAACAATAAAATCAAATTGCTCAGGTTTATCAATTATCATAGCATCAAGATTTTTTATATTAAAAAGCGGTAAATGATAATCCTCTTCCTCCTCTTTAATTAATTTAACAATTTCAAAGAGACAATGATGAATATTAATTTGACACAAAATGCAAGCCACAGGATTTATATCTATACCATAAATCGTCTCATTTATACTCTTGATAATAGTTTTTGCTTCTAATAGTAATAACTCCTGAATTTCTCTGTGGTTGTATATTTTAAGATATCTTAAAATTAAAATTCTAATTGCGAAAATTACAAAATTACCAACACCACAACTCAGATCTATTATTTTTTTGTTTTCAATTTCATTAGAGGATCCATACCCAGCTGCTTCCAAGATATAACTAACAATAGAATTAGGAGTATAATACTGTCCCAAGCCTTTTCTTTCTTCACGTTTTAAAAAATCTTCGTAAATTGCTCCCAAGAATTCATAATTTGAATTTAACACTTCACCATTCTCATTCTGTACATCTATCTCTTTAATAAGATTAAATAAGAAATTCTCTCTTTCTAATTGTTCTGGATCTACTTGATAATACTCAAACAGCTTTTTTAGTAAATCTTCTTTTTCTAGATAGTCACTGAAATCTTTCATATCTGAGAAGAATTCGACATCAATACTTAACAATAGGGTTATATTCTATTTTTTCTTTTTTATTTGCTATTTAATAGGATATTATAATTATGAATCTGTTTTAGTTATGAGAAATAATGAAAAATGAAAAGGGTTCCAATTTATTACACATTTATATAATAATGAACTATATATCTCTTATCTAAATAATGAAATTCAATCCCTTAGCTAAGAAACTATTATGATTTTAAGTTTAATCTCGATTATCATATCAACCATTATTTCTGTATTTGGCATTACTTTTGTTATTTTAAATTGGGAAAATTATGGGACAATTTTAAATACAGTTCTTAACATCTTTCTTTATTTGTTTTTAGGTATGATTTTCCTACCTTTATATGTTTTATCAACCGATACGTTTTTAACCCCAAATATAGCCTTGATGCTATGGAGATTGTCAATCGTTTTTTGGATTATATCTATAGCTGTGTTAAGTATTATTCAAATTTTCATAATTAAAGTCAGAAGAATAACTCCCCTACCCTCAATTTTCTACGCCCTAATAGGTGGCTTAATATTAAGTTTAACTTATCTTTCTAATTCTATTGAAATTTTCCAGGTAAGCCCAAATAACTATTATTTCGTTTTTAACAATTTAGGTTTAATAACAATTCTTTTAGTATATAATCTAATGATATTTTCTTTTATGTGGTATAACATAATAATTAATTTCTCAAAATTTCGCGATAAACAAATTGGAAAGAATTTAGGATTTCTCACGCTTAATTTCTCTTTCATCATAATATTTTACTCTTTATATTTAATTTTTCAGAATATTCTATTTGAATATATCTATATATCAATATATCTAGTTGGGGCATTGATCGCAACTTATAATATATATAAGAAGCCTGCTTTGTTCATTGAACTTACTAATAAGATATATAACTTTATCATATTCCATAAGAGTGGGATTTTATTGTATTCGTATAATTTTGAAACTGGAAAAGAAACAGATGATTCTCTACTGAAGGGTTCAATACTAATTGGGATAAATCACATATTATCAAGTTTAGTAGATAAAAAAGAGCAATTAAACCTCATTAAGATGAAGGATAGAGATATACTCTTTGAATACGATACTTCAAATGGTTACGCGATTTTGCTAACGACAAATCATAAAAATACTTTTATTAAGAAAGCGGTGAGGAGTTTTATGGAAGAATTTTCTAAATTAAATTATGAAAAGTTTGAAAATATGAACGGTTTAATAGATGTTTCAGAATTCGGAAATGCGAAAAAACTAATTCTTGAATTTTTTGCCCCTTATATAATAAATCATTAAATTTCTCTAAGTAAGAAGCTTTGCAAATCTAGGGATTTTTCATATATTTAGCTTTATTTGACATAAATGTATATTTCATAAGAAAAAATCTTAATTATTAACTTGTGTTCTATAATATTCATTAGAATGTTTGTTTGAAATTTCAAGCGAAAAGAAATCAAAAACGATTAAATAAATTAATAAAGAAAATTTCTGCTAATTAGACAAATAGATGTACGCTGTATTCTTTATTTTATTAGAAATTGGGTATTTTTCCATTTTATGTTTATGTGTGTTTACCTTAATTCAAATTATTCGATTTCAACAAAATTATGGAGTGAAATTTATAGCATTTTTAAACTTCTTAACGATCTTCAATGTCATTCTCATCTATTCCTCTATCTATATCAGTTCAATTACCATATATTTCTCCGACACCATCAATATTATCATGTGGAAGATTTCAATAGTTTCTGGTTTTGTGAGTCTAATTTTAACATCTTTGATTTTCACCTTCTTAAAAGAATATAAAAAAATTCCAGATTTTCCCTTTTTAATTTTTATTGCACTTCTTGGATTTTTAATTGGAGCGTTATTTTATCCTGATTCAATTCAAATAGAGATAAGTATCTCAAATACTCCTCCCTTCTTCTTGTTAGATCCTTCTCACATTAATTATTCGTATAATATAATAACGGGGTTAATAATAAGTATATTCCAAGGTTCCATTGTGTTCTATTACTTCATTCTCTCCTATATGATTTATACAAAAGCTAGAAATAAAGATATTACTAAAGGACTTATCTATAATACCATTATTTTTACAGTTCCAATAATAATGTATATCTTATACCTCACCCTTAATCTTCCTATTTTTAGGGAATTACATATCCTTAGTTTATGGATTACAATATCTGGCTTATGTGTACTTCTACTTAAGAAACCTGAAATGTTCTTGGAATTGACAAATAAAATTTATTATATTAATATCTATCATAAGTCTGGAATTTTACTTTATTCTTATCACTTCGATAAGTCTCAAGACGAAATAGATTCAGCGATTTGGGGAAATATTCTAATAGGCCTTAACCATATTTTATCTGAATTCGTAGATAAACATAATCAAATCGATGTTCTTCAAACGAGAAATACAGATATAATTGTAAATTATGACGAGTTTGGTTTTGCGGTTGTTTTAATTACGAACAAAAAAAATGCTATTTTGAATAATTTAATGAAGCAATTTACATTAAAATTTAGAAATAAATATAAAAATGAATTACTTGAAATTCAAGATCTCAATAAATTAATAAATGTCTCCGAGTTTACTGAAACAAAAGAATTAATTGAAAAAGACTTTAGTCTCTACCTCTCGTAATATCTATTTTGAAGCGTATAATTTTAGTAATTTCTTCAAATAATTAAGCTACAAATTTAGACTATGAAAATTTTTAATATTATCAAAATAAATTACTCTTAAACTAAAAAACTGAATTTATTTGTATTATTTTTGGTGTTTAAAAATGTCATTAAAATTTTGCCCTAAATGTGGAAATAAATTAGAAACAGATGCATCTTTTTGTGATGCATGTGGAGCAGACTTAAAAATTAGAACAGAAATCCCTAGTGAAGTCTCTCCTGCATTAACACAAACCGCTCAAGAACCGAAATTGAAACCAAAAAGAGTAATATATGCTTACTCTTTAAAAAGAATAATCGCACAAATCCTTGACAGTATTTTTATCATTTTGATTGGATCTGCCTTTTCATGGCTCCTAATTAACCCTTGGTTTCCTATAAATTTCTTTGATCCATTTAGAGCATGGTGGTTTACGTTTCCTTTTGATTGGTTTGCAGGATTTTTATACCATTGGTTAATGGAAGCGAATAATAATGGTCAAACATTAGGTAAAATGGTACTAAGTATTAGGACTGTTGATGAAAAAACTCTTGGGCAAGCGAATTCTAGGAATTTAGCAATAAATAATATTTTCAAAGGTTCACCTCTTCTATTATTAGATATACTTATTGGAATGGCAAAAAATTCTGGAGATCCTAAGAAAAGGCTTAGAATCATGCAAAATGTCTCAGAAACAGTAGTGATCTTTGTTAAGTAAGACACTCCAATATTTATATTAACTTTTTTCCTAACTTTAATACTTATTCAGAAAATTGCTGGCTCCTTAATATTTATAAATGTGTATTAATATGAATAAAAGTATGCCAAGAATGCAAATATGTCAAGATGGTGAATGGGCTCGTGATTGGGAAATCATTGTGAAAATATTTGATACGATCGATAATTTACAATCACAATTTGAGCAATTAGACGTTACCTATTTACGTGAAATACAACAAAAAATTCTAATTTTAAACCTTGAAAAATACGCGTTTTCCCTTCAAAATTATATTATTCAGAAATATTCGCAAGATTAATTCATCTGATAATATTTGATGCTAAAATTTTGGGTAGATCGTAAATTGTGGAAATCTATATTAAGCAACTTTGCAAATATATATAGAAAGATACAATCTTGTGACTAATTTATGAATGAATCAAAAATACAATCAAAAACGAAATTTGAAGGATTTGGAAGAAGGCAAAAATGGAGTTTTGGAATGGGAAGTTTTTCTCAATGGTTTATCAATAGTGCGTTTAATATCTGGGTTTTTACATTTTATTTTACCGCTGTAAGAATCCCTATTGGATGGTATATCCTTGCAGCAGTAATTTGGACACTTTGGAATGCTTTAAATGATCCATTGATAGGGTATCTTTCAGATCGGACGCATACTCGATGGGGGCGTAGAAAACCCTTTATTATGCTGGGAACCATCCCAATTATTATATTAGAAATCATAATCTGGACACCTCCATTGAACAATGACGTTATTAAATTCGTATATTTGCTTATAATGTTATTTTGTTATGATACATTCTACACGATGGTGTCTCTACCTTTTGATGCTCTGTTTCCAGAGCTCTATACAACCGTTGAAGACAGAGCAGAAGTAAACTCAATAAAACAAATTTTATCAGTTATTGGCTTACTCGCAGCAGCATTAGTTCCTGGTCTCTTAATTGATGATATCGCCACTATAGACGGGTATTTGCTAAATGGTATCGTAACTTCAATAATTGTTGGGATATCTTTGGTAATATCGTTAAGATGGGGCGTGATTGAACGTGAAGAGTTTAAATTCGATTATAAAAGTGAATTGAATTTCTTTAAAAGTTTGAAATATACATTGAAGAACAAAGCTTTTGTGCTCTATACAATTATGTTTTTTCTATATGAATATGTATTACTTCTACTTGGTACTGTGGTTCAGATATTTGGCAGAAATGTGTTAAATAGCTCCCCATTTGAAACATCTCTAATAATGGGCATAATGTACATAATAGGTGTACTCACGGTTCCTGTATGGAGATGGTTAGATTTAAAAATAGGGAGTAGAAAAGCATATGCCATATCGATTGTAGCCTATTTAATTGGATCATTTCCGTTGTTATTAATCGATTCATATATGTTTACTCTCGTTGCTGCAATATTTATGGGTTTTGGATTTGGAGGTATGTTATATTTCATTTATTTAATCATTGCTGATGTTATTGATGAAGATGAGTTAAAAACTGGAATAAGGCGTGAGGGAGCATTTTTTGGAGTCACTAACTTCTTCATGAGGTTAGCGATGATTCTATCAATTCTGACAGTTGGATTTGTCTTTACACAAGTAGATTGGGAGGTGTATACACCTACTGGCGCTATTGGAGAAATAGTCGCTCTTAGAATGCTCATGTATGTATTTCCCGCTATATCCTTACTCATAACCTTAATATGCCTTTATTTTTATCCATTTACAAAATCTAAGGTAGAAGAGATTAAAGGAAAAATAATAGAATTACATAAAGAAAAGGGAGAGAAAGTCAAAACGGCTTAATAACTATTTAATTCTACAATTTCAAATATCTTTTTTTTTATATATATTTTTGTACGTTTTATATTTGGTTTAATGCTTGTTCCAAATCATTTATTAAATCTTTTGGATCCTCTAACCCAACAGAAAATCTAAAATGAGAATTTGATATACCCATAGATTTCTTTTCCCATGAAGCAAGGTCAATCCCTGTCATCAAAGTTGTATATTCTAATAACGAAGTTGTATCACCCAAAGATACCCCTACTTTTATTAATTTCAAAAGCTCTATAAATTCATTACTTACTTCCCCAGATTCTAACTCAAAACCTATCATTCCCCCAAAATCTAGCATCTGTTTTTTTGCGATTTCATGATTAGGGTGTGATTTTAAACCAGGATAAACCACTTTTATTACCTTCGGATGTTGTTCTAAAAACTCAGCAATTTCCATTGCATTTGAAGAATGACGAGACATTCGTAAACCAAGTGTTCTAATTCCTCGCAATATTAACCACGCATTAAACGGACTCAAAACTTGACCTTGCGTTTCTAACCAAAAATAGCGTATATTTTGAATTTCGGTTTTAGTGCCTATAATCACCCCACCTAAACAATCTCCATGACCATTAATATATTTTGTAAGGCTCTCAACTACGAGATCTGCTCCAAATTTCAGCGGTTTTTGAAGAGCTGGAGATGCAAATGTATTATCAACGATACATTTTCCACCAACCTCATGAATAATATCTGCACAGGCTTTAATATCAACAATATCTATTTTAGGATTAGTAGGTGATTCAAGTAAGATTAATTTAGTATTCTCATCAACTACTTTTTTTACTTCTGCTAGATCACAGAGATTTACTATTTTAAAATCAATTCCCATTTGAGGATAAATTTTTGTAATTAAACGGTAAACACCAGTATATTGGTTATTATGAATCACTATAGATGGTATATCATTTGGATTAGATTGGGGTAATAATTTTTTAATCTTATTTGGTCGAATTCGTTCAACACGTTTTTGTAAAACGCTTGAGCACGCAAGATGAATTGCTCCCATTCCCGATCCGACTGATATAGCTCTTTCGCCTCCATGAAGAGTAGCTAATTTATTGTCTAAAGCATAGAGAGTTGGGTTTTCAGTACGAGAATAAAAATAGTGACTTTGAAGGAATTCACTTAATGAAGAGTAAGTATAAGATTTTGTAGCATAGAGAGGTATTCGAAGACTATGTGATGTCTCTAGATAAGGATCCTCACCAGCACGCATTAATTGAGTATCAAACTTAAGAAGATCCCATCTATCTCGATTTTCCCTATTTGTTTCCTGAAAAGATTTTTTTTCTTCTGACAATTACCTCACATACTTATTTAAGTCGGATTAATTTCATAAGATATAATTTTACAATAATGAGTTTTAAGATAAACTTTTTTACAAATTTTCAATTATAAAACTGAAATTCATTCAATTTTGTTTTAAATCCAAAATGTCCTTAGAAGAAACTATAAGGGAAACCATCTTTGAATGGGATGAGGATAAGTTAAAAGAAATCTGCCGTTCTAGTATCAAGAAAAAACAACAATCCGCAGCAGAATTATTGAAAATCATCGGAAAAGTAATGCAATTCATAGGTAAACAATTTGAGGATGAGGAGATCTTCCTACCTGATTTAGTAGGTTCTGCAAATGTCGTAAAAAACACAATAGACGAAGTATTAGATCCTTTAATAAAAGAATCTGGTGAAAGCAAGGAAACATTGGGAAAGGTTGTCATAGGGACGGTTGAGGGTGATGTTCATAGTATAGGTAAAGATCTTGTTGGAAGTTTTCTTTTCGCTAATGGATTCGAAGTGTTTAATTTGGGAGAAGAAGTCCCCGCATCGAAATTTGTTGATAAAGCAGAGGAATTGGGCGCACAAGTTATTGGTCTTTCCTCTTTATTAACAATGTCAATGGGATTTCAACGTGAAGTCATAAAAGAGCTTAATAATCGGGGATTGAGAGATAAATATATAGTAATTATTGGTGGTTCTCCAACGTCAATGGAGTATGCAGAAGAAATTGGTGCCGATGGCTGGGCTGATGATGCAATAGAAGCAGTAGATCTAATAAAAAATTTACTTAGCAATAATAAAAAATAAAAGTGGTAGATAATGAAGTTAAAGAAGATAGAAATTCTCTCGACTGACGAAATACAATCTATTCATTCTGCATCAATGGAGCTTCTCTCCACTGTAGGAATTAATATTGATTCTCCCTCTGCTAGACAATTGTTTAAAGAGAATGGAGCGGAAATAAGTGATAAAAACTTATTTATTAAAATTCCAGAAACACTTATCAAGGAAAAATTAAGAGGGGTTCCAAATTCTTTTAAATTATATGGAGCTGATGGAAAATTCAATTTTGAAGTGAACACTTCAACTACTCAGTTTGCGACTATTGGAACCCCTGTGAAAATTCATGATCCATCAAAAAAGAGTGGAGTTAGAAAGACTGTCCTCGCAGATACAATTCAGCAGATTAGGATTGTTGATTCCTTGAAAAACATAAACTGTTCTCATATAGATGTTTGGCCTAATGATGTTAATTATCTTTCTCTTCATGCTCACTGTATCTATCAATGGGTGCATAATACTCGAAAACCTTATGGACTTGGATGCTTAGGAAGATTAGCAAGCCAAGATATGATGAATATGGCCTCTTTTATAGTAGGAAGTGAGGAGGAACTTATTAATAATGCAAGATTTGTAGGTTTCATGAATCCCACCAGCCCGTTGCATCTACCTCAATTAATGACAAATGGGCTTGAAATTTTCGCAAAATATAAACAGCCCACAATAATTGCCCCAGAAGCTCTTGCTGGAGCAACTGCACCTGTGACCCTAGCTGGTCTCTTGACGCAAACCAATGCCGAAATCATAGGAGGAATCATACTGGCCCAGCTTTATAATTCTGGAGCACCTGTATTTTTTGGTACAGTTTCTACTGTTACGGATATGAAATCTGGAAATGCAGCATTGGGATCAATTGAGACAGGGCTAATAACTACTGCAGTTGCTCAATTAGCTCGATTTTATGACATCCCATCCAGAGGGCCTGGTGGTATAACTGATTCAAAAGTACTTGACATTCAATGTGGTTTTGAACGATTACAAACGTTATTGATTGCCGTTCAAGCCGGAATAAATTACATAACTTGTGCTGGTACTTATGAAGAAACTTTAGTTGAAGCATTAGAACTCCTTGTAATCGATGATGAGTTGGTAGATATAGCTAAACGTTTGCTTGAAGGGATTAATGTAAGTGAAGAGACAATTGCATTAGATGTTATAAAAAAAGTTGTTACCAATCCCAAAAAAGGCGTGAATTACTTAGGTGAAGCCCATACTCGTAAGTTTATGCGAGAAGAATTGTATTTTCCTGTCTTGATTGATAGAAATAGAAGATCAACATGGCGAAAAAAGGGATCTAAAGACATTATTACTCGAGCACATGATAAAGTAGAGAAAATTCTTCAATCATTTACTGCTCCTGAAGTGGATAAAGAAATTGAGAAACAGCTTTTAAATTATATTAAAGATGTTGAGAAAAGAACATTAGATCATTATAAAAATGCTGAGGGGATATCCTCTGGAAGTGTATCTCTTCCCGGGGTAGATGTTTCAATTGAAGATAAATAATATTTATCTCAATTCAATAGTTTTTTTTTTGAATAACCTTGTAAAGTCTACTTTTAACATAAGATAAACCATTATTATAACTAAATATATAGTGATAATGCTAAATATCCAATTTTCCCCCCCGATAAATTGACAGACATTAAATAGGTTATAAGCAAAGATAAGCATTAAACCTAATTTTCCCAACCAAACAAAGAGAATGGTTTTTTTTGCATCATACTTAATTATCCCTAAAGGAACCGTTATCATATCATCGTTTAGGGGAGTAAATCCGAAAAGAAAGATAAGAAAGGGTGCTAGCCTTGGATGGTTGACTAAATACTGTTGATAATCCTTTAATTTTTGCATTCTATCATCTGAAATGATTTCAGCAGCACCTCTACCAATTAAGTAGCCTCCCATTTCACCAACTAAACACCCCAACGATGCAACTATACCTACTAAAAGTGGAATAATAAAGTTTATTTGAAGAAATGGTAAAGAAGAAAAACAAACCACAAAAGTATAAGGAGTAGGAACTGGAAGCAGATTACCTATAAAACAAACCCAAAAAGTAATAAGAAGTCCTGCTCCCAAGTTTTGGAAAGGTGTATACTTAGATATATTTTCAATAGCTTCCCGGTGAGATACATTGATGGCTAAATCAACAGAGAGGATGGTGACAATAATTATTAAAATTAGGAAAATATAGTCGACTTTCTTTAACTTCAATTTTATAGCTAATTTTCAATTTAATTAAGTTAGATAAAAGATTGCAAATTTTATACTTATTTATTTGAATCTGTACTAAACAGGAAAAGAGATTACGACAATAATTACACTTATAATGATACTAAGAAAAAATAGCAATATTATAAGGAGTGAAAGACCTGTTTTTCTTCTACTTCTTTTGCTAATTTTAGCTCGTGATTTTTGACGGATTCTATATTTTACTCGACTCATTATTCTCTATATCTAATAAATGTTAATAATAAATTCTAATTGTTTTGATCATCACGCTTTTTTAACAATTCGGTTAAAACAACATTACTGTATGAGAATAGCATTCTTGGGATATAATTTTCAGCTAAATAAGGTCCATCTTCGACATCTTCCTTTAACGGGAAGAGTTGCTTTTCTTTAATAACAGAATCTAAGTAAATTCTATCATATTCTTTATAACCATATATTTTATTCTTCACAATCACCATTTTTCTCTCATAACCTTCGGGTACCCCTGCCTTTTCTAAAAGTAATAGGATTTTTTCTCTCGATAAAGATTCAAATAATTCCAGATCTTCATCCGTACCCTCGTAAGTAGGACCTGTTTGTGCTTCGGAATAGTCTACCTCTTCCTCTAATCCAATCATTGTTTTAAATCCTTTGGTTTCATTTCCTTCATCTACAGATGATATTTTAAATGCAATACCATATCGATCTCTTATACTGGGTGCTATTTTTGCAGAAATAAATTTCATCCGTGTAGTCACATTATTACCCTGCCAAATCCATACTCTATATTGTTTTGGATCTACAAAAAGAAGGATAAATTCTGAATCCAATAATTCATATAAAGGGATATCTCCTTCTAATTCTAATTCTTGGTATTCGCTTAATGCATCACTAAATTGAAACACTAGAATTTTTTCTTTTTCTTCCTGAGGTAAGGTTTCTTCTGACATAATGCTGTTTTTTAAGTATTCTATTTATAATACTATATAATTTTTTTCTTATATTATTATCTTTACCTTATCAGTAAATAAATGCGGGAAGGGAGATTTGAACTCCCGAACTCCTTTGAGAATGGATTCTGAGTCCACCGCCTTAGACCAGACTTGGCAATTCCCGCAATTTTTTAATAAATCTGTGTGACCCATATTCCTCTAATTTATTCGTCTTTCATTTCATTTAGTTTTTTATCTATTACTTCTCGCATATATTTGAATCCTGGAGTTAACTTTTCATCTAATTGTGGAATTAATTGTCTTAAAGGAAACTTTAAACCCTGACCCGCTCCCGTTTGGAATAAATTTTCCAATACATAGAAAATGTAGCTTGCGGGCATTCCAATTCCTAGTTCATGATCTTGAATTCCAGCAAATGAGCGATCCCCCGTGCCAGGGATGACAATTTGGGCTTTTCGGGTAATAAACGGCATTAATCCTCCCTTAGCGCAACTTTCTCCGAAACCTTCAAAGGTTGATTGTATTCTATATTTACGTTTGTGTTCATAACTTAATGCGTTTATAATGTACGTGAGTTTTGGTCCATCACAATAGATTAATATGGAATCTGGAATAACGGGAGTTTCTATCAGTGGAGCGACAATTACGCCACGATATGCTAATTCTATAATATTTTTAAAGTTATTTGCATATGTATGTTCGGCTCTCCTTTTTTCAGCTTGAACGTCTTTCGACCATTTTTGACGCACTTGAGATTCTGTAAATTCTTCCATCGTGAGAGGAACCCATCCATGCGCAACGGATGACGGAGTGCAAAAGTTGTCCGCTGCTGTGATGCATAATTTCTGGCGAAATCTACGAGCATAAGTAAAAGCTTGGCAAATTGACATCTTTTCTCCATTATCTATAGGTCTTCTTACTCCTGGAGGGATATCGTTCTCAAGATCTTTTATATACTTTATCGACACTGGAAAAGAATTAAGATGTAGTTTCTGGAATATTTCTTCTCCTGCATTTTGATAATCCTCCAAAGTCTTATTTTTACTACTCATAATATATTTATCCTCTATTTTTTATTTTATTAATGTATTTTCTATTTGTTTCTGACAATATGGATATTGTCATTCTCTGGTGAACAAATTAAAATTCCAAGAAATAAGATTAAGTGATTAAGAAAAAATAGTAAAAAATTTATCTTAACTCTAATTTTTCCTCACAATACGGACAATGCAGGGGTAATTCCTCATCGCAAGTTTCCAGTTCTTCGCTGCTTAGAATATTCTTCCAACAAACTAATTTCTCTCCTTTTTTAACCATATCTCTGCCATGATGTTGAGGTATTATATCCTTAGTCTCACAATTACTGCATACTATTAATTTAGATTCACTTTCTAGCTGCTCTGTGGTAATCTCCTTATATAAAAATTTATATCTGAAGATTGTCATACTATTCAGCATGATAGCAAGACTTAATCCCATATCCCCCAAGCCGACCGCAACCCATAAGCTCATAAAACCGATTACTGTCAGAATTGCAAAAGCAACTTTAATGATTATAGAAGACCATATATTTTCTTTGACCTTCTTGTTTGTTTTCTTAGCAATATCAATGTAAGTAAGAATTTTCTTTAGATCATCATTAATTATAATAATATCAGCAGTTTCGAGTGTGATGTCCGTAGCAGAAGCACCTATCGCAATTCCCAAATCTGAAAGGGCTAAAGCAGGAGCATCATTTATCCCATCCCCAACCATCGCTACACCTTTATATTGTTCTTTAAGGTTTTGGATCTCTTGGAGCTTTTGGTCGGGTAAATGTTCTCCATATGCACGATCTATATCCAAGCAAGCCCCAATTGAATTACAAACTCTCTGATTATCGCCAGATATCAAAATTGTTTCAAATCCTCTTTTTTTTAATCCTTTTACTAGAATCGGAGCTGAAACTCTCAGTACATCTCTTATTGTAAGTATTCCTAATAAATGCTGTTCATTTCCCAATAGTACAGGGATTGTCCCTGAATTTTCAATTTCTATAATATCATCAATTGGAAGTTCATAGCTCAAATCCTCGAAGAATTTCTGACTTCCAATATAGAAAAACTCACCGTTAATTTTTCCTTTAATACCTCTTCCTTTGATAACTTCAAATTCATCAACATTTTGAAAAGGAAGTCCCATTTTTTTAGCTTGATTAACAATAGTTTTACCAATCGGATGCTCTGAAAGCGATTCTAAGCTAGCTGCAACACTAACTACATCTGATTTAGAAATCCCATTATAATGAAAAATGTCGAATATTTTGAGCTTTCCTTCGGTGAGTGTACCCGTCTTATCAAATGCAAACACTTCAATGTCTTGAATTTTTTCAATAAATTTATTTCCCTTAACCAAAATACCCTCCCTTGCTAATTTTGTTAAAGATGCAATGTTTGCTAAGGGGGTAGATAAGGTTAAAGCACAAGGGCAAGATACAACTAATAAAACCAAACCACGATAAAACCAATCATAGAAATTTAAATTGAATAATACCGGTATGATCATTACAAAGATAGAGGATAAAAGGATGATTGGTGTGTAATATTTCGCAAATTTCTCAATGAACCTCTCATGCACACTCTTATTTTGCAGGGCAATTTTAACACTTTCAGCGATCTGAGCTACTATTGTATTTTTACTTTCACGAATTACTTCAATATCTACAAAACTATCAGAATTTATGCTTGCAGCGAAAACTTCTTTACCTTCCTTTTTAAAAATAGGGATTGATTCCCCAGTAATTGCACTTTCATCAAAGTAAGAGCCTCCCTTAACAATTATACCATCCAACGGGACTTTCATTCCTGGTTTTATCCCTATTATATTCCCTATTCTAATTTCTTTAGAGGGGACATTCTCATAACCTTTGTCAGTTTTCAGCAAAGCATCATCTGGTGCCAACTCGAGTAATTCTTTTATTGCATTCCTTGATTTATCTGCCGTTAGTTCTTCTAATCTTTCTGCTATTGCATATAGGAGTATGGCAGTTGCCCCTTCCTGCCCATGAAGGATAAAAAAGGATGCGACACCAGCGATTAACATTAATATATTTGCAGTGATTCTCTTATTCTTAATATCCTCAATAGCTTCTTTTACCACTCCTGAACTAGATAGAAAAATTGAAACAATCGCTAAGCTCTGATCTATTATTTTCAATTCAAAAAATACTTCAATCAAAATTGAAAATGCAAGTACTATTCCCGCAGGAATTAGGAACTGCCAGAAATGTTCTTCAAAAAAAGACTCTTCCTCAAACTCGTCATCTAAATCTTCACAGACCGCACTCGAACACTCTATCCTAGTAATCGATTCTCACCTAATTATATGTTGTTTCTCCTTACATTAGAATTTAACATTTATACGCTATAAAAACAAAGATTTATGATTGATATCTATTAAGGAGATATCTAAAAATTTATTATTTTATATAGATTTTTTTAAAGATCTGCTAGGGAATGTCGAAGATTTAATTCTTCTTACTTTTATAATTCAACAATATTACCACAGTTTAAAATTAAGGATGGATCCAGGACTCTCTTAAGTAGACGCATTTCCTCGAGTTCTTTTTGATTATACATTATTTTCAAGTATTCTCGTTTAATTTTACCAATTCCGTGTTCTCCAGAGATGCTCCCACCGTATTTTACTGCTTTTATTGCAAATTTTTCATAAATCTTTTCACCTAATCGTAATTCCTCCATATTTTGGGGGAGTATGTTTACATGTACATGATTATCTCCAATATGACCAAAAATAACATATTCTAAATTTGCACTTTGTAAACCATTATGATAAAATTTCATCATTTTCCTGAAACTATTTTCAGGTACACTCATATCTGTTCCAAGCTTATGTAATTGTGGGAATTGCTGTTTACGTTCAGCAATTATTGCATTGATTATTTCAGGTAAAATATGTCTAAAGTGTTTAAATCGAGTAAGATCTTGATTTTCATAACCTGACCAACCGTTTGATAAATCAGAATTGCAATTTTCTGCAATACTTCTTAATTCATCAAAAATCTTATCCAGACTTTCTTCTGAGTAGGTGAAATCAAAAAATATAGCCGTTTTTGCTTCTATGGGGATTTTAGGTACTTTCATTGAGCTAGGATCTTTGCTTTGGACTTTTTTTAGAAGGTCTAATGCTTCCCCAGAAAAAAACTCTATGAATTCTGGAGATATAATCTCATTTTCTCTCAGTAGTTCAACAAAAGTAATTGAATCCTCTTCAGATTTAAAGAACAAAATATTTGAAACTAATGATCGCTTTTCAATAATCCAAATGTCAATTTGTGTGATAATACCTAAAATTCCTTCACTACCAATGAACAGATCAATAAGATCCATATTTGGTTTAGAATAAATTCCTGCTGCATTTTTTACAGAGGTGTTGAATATATAATTGGGAATTTTAAATTGCAATTTTTGCCCATTCGATTTGTTTATAATAAATTTCCCTTCTTCTGAAGAAAAACATTCTCCTCGTTGAATATCTAAAATTTCACCAGATGATAACATGACCCTTAATCCCTTAATCCATTCTCTAGTGGGACCATACTTTAGTGTATTGGCTCCTGAGGCATTTGTAGCTACGGTTCCACCTATTGTTGCAGACATTTCAGTTGGATCAACAGGATAAAAATAAGATTTTTTTGACGCCATGAATTTTTGTGTAGCATTTGAAGTAAGTTCAGGGATCTGGTCAAGTTCCTTCTTATTCAAAATATCATCTATTTCCTTTAAGGTGATTCCCGGTTCAGTCCGAATGAAATACTTCCCCTTATCTTCATCAATGCCAAATCCGATAATATCCTTCATTTTCTCAGTTGATAAAACAGAATCCCCTGAAGGAACGCATGAACCAACAATCCCTGTTCGAGCGGCACTGATACATGTTCTAAGGTTATTCTTCCTCAAGAAACTCAGTATTGATGCAATTTCCGCCTCAGATCTAGGAAAAAATAACCAATCTGCCAGTCCATTTGATTTGCTCTCATCCATTAGATATATTGGAAAATCCGTTAAAATTCTTGATTTTCCGTGAACAGAGCGGATTTCATCAAAAGGAACCTCTTCCACTATTTTTTCTGAGTTAACAATATGACTGGGCAAGATTTTAATTCTCTTTAGCTCTATTAATATCTAAAGATGCTATAGTAAAATAAATATCTATTGAGAAAAAAGGTTTAAGGTTTTAATTGCATTCAAAGTAAAAAATTGTTTCAATACATCATTTAATAACGTATACCAATTTTTCTCCTTCTTGTTCTTCAAGATTCAACTCTCTTCTAATAGCATTTCTAATCAAATATCCCCCAACATGAAGTATAGAATCTTTTAGAATGGAATCTTGATCCATAGAAGCATTACAAGGATAAGCGTGGTGAGCTTTACTGATTTTTTCATTTAAAGAAGTTTCGCCACTTTTTCCGTTTTTAAAGTATTTAGCTTTTAATTGCTGACAGATATAATAGCTTGAACCGCAAGGTGCTGACTGTAAAACACAAGTATCTTCTATTGATTCCCCATCTTTACTTAATAAAAAGGAAATAATAGGTTCTCCGATTTTAAAAAAATCTATAAATTCATAAACAAAATTATGGTCCTCTGTAAGATGGAAACCAACCTTATTATATTCATTGTATTCTTTACTAAGTGCACAAAAAGGTTTAGGGAAAGCTGCTTGAATACCATTTTTTTCAAATTCTTTTAACACTTGTACCTGTAATCCTGCAGGAATCCACTTTGGATCTTCAATAGGTACGATAACTGCTTTTACATTTTTATCTTTTAAATAATCAGGGAGTCCAGATAATAAATCTTGATGTATTCCCACAACTAATACAAAATCTACAGGAGGGAGATTGGCTGGAAGGTATTCCTCTGGTTCTTCAATAAAGTCAGGAATATTCTCACCAATTTTTTCATAGAAATAAATGGTATTCGCAAAACTCTTTAAATGTTCCCGACAATTATCGCATTTAACTTTTTGTTCTAATACTTCACATGCTTTACAAAATTCTTCGGTATTTATGAGATTTCCAACAAACTTTTGGGTTAACATCTCAGTTTCAGGTGTTGTTCCGTAAAATACTCCTAATTTATAATTTTTGGCACTCATCATTAAACTGTCATCAATAAATGCTTTTATTTGTATTTTTAATAATTTATAAAATTATTAAATATAATTGTGAACATGTTCAATTAGGAAATCTGTATGATTAATCCTCATATATAGCCATAGTACTCCTACTTTCTCTTACTTTTACTAAGATCTTTTTATCCTGATAAATATCTTTTAATTTACTATGGATATATTTTGCTAATAATTCACTTGTTGTTGCAGGTAAGGGAAGGAAACGTACATCACTACGGGGGAAAACGTATCGTTTATTAGATGTAATAACTTCAATAGATTCTGAATCTTCTTGAATTTGTACATCTGTTGATTCTGTTGGAATTAAAATATAGTGATTCATCGGTTCGACTATCGATGACAGTTTTTCCTTTAATTCAAGAAAATCTACAACAAAATGATTCTCATCTAAAGTGTGACTTATTTCAACAGAAACATAATAATTGTGACCGTGAAGCCTTGAACATTGACTTGGTTTTTTTAAGAAATGGCATGCACTAAATTTTATACTCGATGAATTTAAAACAACTCTAAAACTCAAATACAATCAACCTAGCTTTTAATTTTTTACGATACTTATTTTTGATTAGTAGATTCTCTCCTACATTTTTATAGTTTATGTATTAGAACAATAACTTTGTATGTATTTTAGAGGAAAGTAGATCAAATAAGATTTAAAATAAAACTTCAATAATAAATAATAAATATTTTAAAAAAGATATGATTGCTACTTCATATAACAAATTTGAGATGTTCAAATTATGGAAAACAAGAAATTAGCGGTGACCGGAGCTAATGGATATTTAGGGAAACACACGATCAATAGAGCAATCAAAAAAGGATGGCAAGTTATAGGTCTTGTACGTCGAGAGGAAGCAGCAAAAGAATTAAATATGCTTGGTGCTGAGACAGTAATAATTAAAAATTTCACCCTAGAATCTTTAAAGAAGGCTTTAGTAGGATGTAATGCCGTTATTCACTTCAGAGGAGTCGTTTGTGGTGCGAGAGATACATTTGATGAGATTAATGTTAAGGGAGCACATGCTTTAGTTGAAGCTGCTTCTGAGCTAAAAATAAGACGTATCATATTTCCTTCAGGATTAGGAGTTGATAAATATGGAATCGAAGATTGGGCTGATAATGATTATTTCCGGTCAAAAAAGGAAGCTGAACAAATAATTAAGCAAGGAAAAGTTCCATACGTTATTTTCAGACCTTCATATATTTTGGGTCCTGATGATGAACTCATTCCAGAAATTGTAAAACAAATCGGAGGTCAAACCGTTAGTGTTGCTGGGAGTGGTAAAATTCCAATGCAACCTATTTTCGTAAACGATGCTGTTGAAGCTTTTTTAGGCGCTGCTGAGGGATTAGGTCAAGATAATATGATTTATGATCTAGTCGGACCTGAGATTATTAATATGATTGTCTTAATTGAAAGAGTTTTCAAACACATGGATGAGATGGGTTTTCACGTACCTCCACCACGAATTCAACATGTAAGCTATGAAGATGCTCCAAAAGCTCTCGGGCTATGTAAAGAAATGGTTGATGTAATGAAATGTGATATTATCTCTGATGGTACTATTACTGCTAAGAGTTTAAACTTTAAATTAAATAGTTTGGATGAAGCCATTAGAGCAGCAATTACAATACAAATGTTTCCGATATCGAAAGAAAATGGTGAATGTGCAATAATCTTGTTGTCGGGGGGGATTGACTCTGCTACCGCACTATATTGGGCATATAATGAAGGATACACCCTAATTGCTCTTTCATTTAATTACGGATACCGTCCAGAAAAAGAGAAAAAAGCAGTATTTAAACTCTCAGAAAATCTGGGAGTTAAAGTAATTGAAATTCCTGTTGAGTATGTTAAAGAAGCAATGGAATTACGCATAGGAGGAATGCCTGTCCCTAGTGCTGTTCATGCTCCTGAAGGATTTATCCCATCACGTAACCTTGTTTTCTATTCTATAGCGGCGTATTTTGCCGAAATATACGGTTGTAAGTTTATAATAGGCGGGCATATGGCGGCAGATCCTATAAAATTCCCAGATGCCTCAATAGATTTCTTTGAATCGTTAGAGAAATTAATTAATAAAGGTAAGCACATTAAAGATAAATCTACAATAAAAATATTATTGCCCTTAATAAAATTGACAAAAGTTGATGTTATAAGATTAGCTATCAAATTAAATGTTCCTTTAAATTGGACATGGAGTTGTTATAACGATGAAAACAAACCTTGTGGTAAATGTTCTCCTTGTAATAAGAGAAGAGAAGCTTTTCAAAATCTAAATTATGCTGATCCCGAATTCGCATTATAACACAAAATTATCAAATTATTACTAACACTTTTGATAATTATGAAGAAAAATTATTAAAACCTAAATTATATCATATACATATAAATAATCGCAAGTGATTTGGAATAGAATCCCATGATTGATACTAATAACTCAGATTCGCAGGAAATTTTTGAAACAATTCACGTTATATGTCCTACATGTAAAGCAAAAAAAGATTTAAAAATCCCTTCCAAAATTATTAACCAAGCTAAGCAACTAACTACGGTGTCAATACCCTCTGGAGCTGTATGTGAACATGGTTTTCAGGCTTTTGTAGATAAGAATTTTTCTGTTCGGGGTTACCAAAAAGTTGACTTTGAATTCTACAAAATGGAATTCTATGAAGGTGGTGGTGAAGATACTGAAATTGAAACAGATGATACTACATCAAGTCTCTCCGCAAAACCACTTTTTAAAGAGATTATTAAGCTTTTAAGAAGCTATGTAGATGATAAGGAAATCTTAGGAAGCGGAATATTTACAACTGATGGGACTGTACTCTATTCTTCCCTTCCGAGTAATACTTTATTTTCCATTATTAAGGAGTTTGAAGTTAGAAGTGAAAAAAAACTCAGTAGCTTAAAGAAAATGTACTTAGAATTGGAAAATAATCAGAAGATCTGCTCAAATTATATCATGATTCAAGAAATCAGGTTTGCAATAGTATTATTTTTCTCTCAAATTGTAAAGTTAGGAATGGGTAATTTATACCTTAATGACCTGGTAAAGAAAATTAAGAAATTAGAAAGCTAAATCTCAAATTTTATTGGTATTATCGCCTCTTCAGGACATTGTGCCGCACATCTCAAACATCCTTGACATTTAGCAATTTCTTTAAACTTAAATCTAATCCCTTCTACTTCTTTATTCTCATTGTTTTTTACTAAATCTTTATAAAAAAGGTTTTTTGGACAAAAATTTCCACTTGCATCAAGGCATTCTTCACACATCGAACAGTTTTCATGATCAATTTTAAGACTCACTAGCTGATCTTCAAAATCTATTGATGTAACTTCCACCGCATTACGCGGACAGACTTGAACACAATTTAAACATGCTTTACATTTGGAATAGTCTATTAATCTAATACTTTTTTCAAAGTATATTGCTTTAGCCTTGCAAGCACGTAAACATCGTTCACACCTTACACATAATTCCTGGTTTATCTGAACAGGAACAAATTTTTCTTTAATTCTTGCCAAAACTTACCACATGTTCAAATCGAATTATTAGTGAATACAATCTAATCTGTATAAAAGTATGAATCTTTTAAACTTCTTTTTTATAAACTATCACTTAAATGATTGCAATCCTTAACATAAAAAAAGAGGATTTTAGATAACAGGCTGTAGAGTTGTTTTATTTCGTTTGCTGTTTTGCTAAAAATTCTTTCACTTTATTACCATGCCTTTCACCATATTTATTACTCGGATCAGCCCCACATGATCTACATTGAAAATCATAGGCAGAATTAATTTTCTGACAGTGAGGACAGGAATAGTGGTCCTTCATATTTTCCATCCACTTTTCATACCCTTTTTCAACAATTTGTTCATGAGCTTCCCATAATTCGAAACGATGAGGTGCTAAAGATTGAAATTCTTTTAAATCATCACAAGGATACTCATCACATTCCCCACAAAAATCAATTCCTTTTTCCTGAGCGCAAGGATATAGTGTGCAATTATCACAATAAGGGATACGTTTATCGGACCGACACCCATTACATCTCATTTCCTCAGGAGTTATACCAGATAGGTTAGCAAGGAATGTAAGACGTGCTGGATCTTCCTGTGAAGCAATAAAAACTGTGCAGGCTGGGCAATAAAGACCACAAACTGCAGCATGTGTCTTGTTGTACTTCATGATAAGAACTAATTTTTTTTAACTCTTTAATTTTTCCAATTACGTTTATAATAATATAGAATTAATTATTAAAATCTCATAAGAACTGAAAAAATAGAAATAAAAATTAGAAATAATGATTTTTATTGAAAGTATTGGGTATATTCTTTACCCGTACCAGGTAATTGTTGCTGTTGTTGGTACTGTTGAGCTTTCTGGGCTAATTCTAACATCTTAGCCTTAATCTCTTTACCTTGTTCTATCAAGGGAGCTGTGTTTATCGATAAATTATAGATTTTATTTAAAACTTCCAAAATACTAGCAGCACCCTCTGGAGTGGGGATTTCTAAAACAAGTGTAAATAACGCATACGCATTCAATCTATTTGTTAACGCTTCGTTTAAAACTGTAGCCTCTGGTCCTACAATGATCCCTTTCTCTACCTTACTAATCCCGAATTTTTCAAGATGTTCCATCATGGCTTCTTCAGCAGCATAATATACAGGATATTCATCAATAATACCTCTCTGGGGGATTCCTTGAAAAATTACTATCTCTTTTGCTTTAACATCCTCAGATAAAGCCCAATTACAGATTGTTTTTGACAGATCATTATAGGCATGAGGTATTTGAAAAGGTACCTCGCATATTCCGATAATTAAGTTATGTTGTGGGGAGTAAAGTAGTCTGAATGGATGTTTTAATACACCAGCATAGAACACGCTAATTGGAGGTAGATATTCGCTAGTTATAAAACCAATCTCTTTCACATCTGGAAGCTGTTCAATGAGAGTATTTGCAACAATGGGACCAATAAGGCCAATCCCCGCAAACCCAAGTACGAGTGTAGCATTTGGTTTAATCTCAATTGTGAGATCATCTATTACAATTGAACTCCTTTTACCCTTATCACAGATATATTCTTTCTTTACCAAAAGATTCACTTTTTACAATTTTATTGATTTTAATATTTGTTGATTATTTTAAATATTAGAATTCTACAATATTAATATTAATTCTATTTTTTAAAATACCTACCGATTATAATCAATCATCTGGTAATTTATAGGTTATTGAATAATTATAATTATTTTATGAATTTTAAAATACTTGAGACTTTAGAGGTTATCCAATCCTAGGAACTTCAGCTTTTTTAGATTAGGATAACCGGTTTTAAGATCAAATGACCTATAATTATAATAAGCATTTTTCAATTTTTCAAAATTTGGACTCTTACCGGCAGCACCACCTTCATTAACAGGTGTTAATAATACCTTTGGTAATTTGTCATCTTCAGGAGTTATTCCCATTTTTAAATTGAACATACGCTTTATCATATAAATCCTCTCCCCCAATTTCTTAAAATCTGACATATTTAAGTTAATCCCCGTTGCAGCATCAATAAGATCTATAACCATTTCCGGGAGGGGATCTGCAATATTACACAATATCATAGAATTATAAATAGCGCGATAATTTTGCGTTAAAGCACAAACTATAGCCATTTCTTCATCATCTTGATCCCATTCAATCATTTTAATTCCAAAATCTTCAAGTTTAGATGCTATAAGCATTATAAACATATCACAAGATTCATGACATGGTCCCCTTGGTGTTCCTAATGCGTATGCTACAGCCATACCATAAAAATTGCGCAGATCATGATAAGGCACTTCCATACCATAAACGGTTGCAATCTCATCTTGAGAAATATTAAATTCCTTACCAACAGAATCAGCGCCGTCTGCTAACAAATTTCCAACGCCTTCTCTGTATGCAATTTTTTGAATGAGTTCAAGAGCGGGTTTATAATTACCCCATTTTGGTTCTAAACCATCCATATCTTCTGATTTTATTTTCTGATTATTATAAAGATAGTATAGAAGTGCAATAGTACCACTACCACTAATCGTATCAATCCCAAAGTCATTACATAAATAATTTGCTCTTTCAATCGATTCCAAGTTATCATTTAAAATTAAAGAACCAAAGCCTACCACTGTTTCATATTCTGCGGCTTCAAATTCATATTCGGTTTTGAAATCTCCTTCCTTTATGAGAGCTTTATGAGCACATCCTATTGGGCATGAATAGCAATGATATTTTCTTGTATAAATTTTTTCAGATGCCATTGTTCCCGAGATTTTATATGCTTCTTCCCATGTACCTAAAGTCCAATATTTTATAGGTAGATCACCATAAACATTAGCCGCATCGAGAAATCCCGAAGTGCCTAGAAGCCCCATTGTTTTAGGAATGAACGAATCCAATATGTGCTTTGTTGCTTTTTCTATAGTATTCTTAAGTTTCTCGGGATTAGCAGCAGAATATGTCTTTTTATTACCTCTAATAACTATGGCTTTTAATTTTTTTGAACCCATTACCGCTCCCATTCCAGTTCTTCCTGCGGCTTTATCTTCTGAAGCAATTGTAGCGTATTTTACAAGTTTCTCCCCCGCGGGACCAATACAAGCAACCCGTGCATTTAATCCTAAATTTTCTTTCAATATTTTGGAAGTTTCAAAGATGCCTTTCCCCCATAATGATCCAGCATCCTTGATATTAATATTATTTTCAGTAATTTCTAAATAAACGGGATTTTTTGAAGCACCCCTTATAATAATACCATCATATCCTACTTTCTTCAGTTCAGGACCGAAAAACCCCCCACAGTTAGATTCACCCCAGATTCCTGTTAATGGAGATTTAGCGCATACAACAAATCTTCCGCTTGTAGGAATATTAGACCCACAAAAAGGACCTGTCATGAACATTAGAATATTTTCTAGAGATAAAGGATCGGTGTTTTTATTTATCTTGTCATATAAGTATCTACAGCAGTAACCAGCGCCCCCAAGGAAGTTTTGCGCAATTTCTTTATCTAATGGTTCATCAGTGATGGTACTCTCATTTTTGTTTAAATTAATTACTAAAAGTTTCCCTGCAAAACCCATCAAATGGAAAGACACCTTTTATTACCATAAAAATTTTATATCTTCTATTGTTCCTTGCTTTAAAAAGGCTGTTAATAAATCTTATATGAAGCTAAACATTAAAAAAAATAATAATTCTATCGTGAAGATCATGGAGAAAAAGGATTTGATTGAGGGTGATGTAGCCCCATTATTTAAATTAGACTCATTTAATGTCGGATCAATTAATTTAGCAGAATTTAAAGGACAAAAAGTTGTTTTAATATTTTCTAGATACTTTGGATGCCCTATATGTTTGGTGGATCTTTCCATTTTGATGAAAAGAAAATCTGAGATTGAAGATAAAGGAGCTAAGATCTTATATATTACTCAATCAGGTGAAAAAATAGCAAAAAAGTATATTGAAATTGAAAAGATTGATTTTCCTGTCATTCCAAGTTCAAAGGATGAATTATACGCAGACTATGGTTTAGGATTAATGACGCCTGAAGCTGTTAAGCAAATCCCACTTAAATTAAAACAAGTTAAAGAATATGGTTTTGAACATGGAGAATATGAAGGTTGGGAACAACAAGGACCAGGTCAATTTATAATTGATGAGGATGGTAATATCATCCATGCAAAAAAAGGTTGGCTTGATATTGACAGTTTAGTTACTTCTTTATAGGTATTAAAAATTAGGAAATTAGAGAATTTCTTAATATAAAACTTAAAAAACTATAATTTGAAACTTAATGAAATTAACATTATCAAAATATTACTCATTTTCAAAAAGCAAGTATAAAAAATAAAAAGATAATGGGATGAAGATAATTCAAATTGTTATATAATCTGTTTTTATATTATATTTTTTGAGGATATTACTAGGATATCACTTAATTTCAAAAGAAGAATCTCATGTTTTTAGTATATATTTGGATATTTCTCTGATAATACCAGAGAAAAACAAAAAAAAAAGCATGGAAAAAATTCCATAAAAATAAAATTAGGAATAGAGAAGATGTTCAGCTCAAACTTACAGGAATCACAACAAGTTCCTAAACAACTCCATAATTTTTGTCAAATTAAATCTCCTCACTATTTTCAAAATTGCCAAGATTGCGGATATAGACATAAAGGGATTTGTAATAAATCTTATCCATATAGGTTTGGTAATTATAATACTGAAAAATCATTGAACGTTGAAGAGAAAATTGAAATAACGACAATTCCCAGAATTGAAGATACTGAACCCGTTTTAAACCTTAAGAATCTGTTTTATGAAAAAAAAGTAGATAATAACTCTCAAAAATCCATAGAGTTATTCCCACAAAAGGCAAAATATGATAATTTTAAACTACTTACTGATATTCAGAGGGTATTGCAAAAATGTCAGCATCTAACCCCTAAAGATAGATTAAATTATTGCAATACTCAACGTTATTTCATGAAGTTATATTTGCGTGAAATTAACAAACCAAAATAAGTTGCTTTGATTTATTAGGTAAAGATATGGTTTATAAATAATACTTTTTAACCTCGGTTATAACTAGATTAATTAAATCTTTAGTATTTCGTATTGGATAAAAGGTCACCTTATCTAACAAGTTTTTAAATTTATCTTTTGGGATTTTAGATGGGCCTATAAAAAAACCGACAATTTTATGACCCTTTTGAGTTAAATCTATCATCGATTTCTTAGCTTTACTCCAATTATATATGCCAAAATCGGTTATTATAAAAACAAGTGATTTTCTTTCTGCTTTATCACATTGCTGTACAATCTCTTTTGTGGGGAGAATTGTGCCACCACCTTGATACCTTAATAAAGTTTTTTCAGCTTTTTTGAAATCTGATGTCCATTGACAAATATCAGCTCGATTTGAAAAATTTATCACACTAAATTTAGCACCCTTCCTTGCTGCATGATGAAGAGCTGCAAACGCGGCTACCACCGCTATATGATAGGGACCTCTCCCTCTTTCTGATCTTGAGGAGTAATTCCATCTCATAGAACCAGAAGAATCTAAAATAATTAGTAGATCGGGGATTTGTTTTTCTATTAGATGACCCGGTCCTTCCTTAACTGCCCATTTTCTTGTAGTGAGATTAGGAATAATAACGGGGCTATTTAGTAAAGTTTGAACTACATCCAACTCCTCTATTCTATCTCCTATACGCCATACCTCCGGATAAACGGGTAATTGACCCCCTGGCTTTTCTTCAAATATCTTGATTTCAATGAGATTTTTTGCCAAACCTCTATACCAAGTAGCTAACGCAGTTCCATCCGTTAAAATTCCTGCTTGAGTTGCTGGGCTACCAAACTCTGAGTATGGAATATTTTTAGCAAAATCTTCAGCTTTTTGTCGTAATTCATCTTCATTTCTTTCCTTTAACTTATCAGAATTTTTATTTTCTAAAGGATTATCCATCACTTCCAAGACATCTTTAGGAACTTCAATATAAGTTCCTCCGGGACCTTTTCTTTTTTCATTTCCTTTATCAATTATACCATTCTTCCCAAGTAAAGCAAAAGTATCCTCAGTTAAGTTTTTTAAATATCTTGCTACAGTACTAACCTTTTTCTCCCAGGTTGATTCATCTTCAAAATCTTTGAGAATTACTTTTGCAACCCTCTCAGCCAACGAATCCATGTCATTGAGTGTCTCATCTTTCAAGAGATCAACATTCCAGAGTTTTTCATACTCTCGAAAGAGAAATTTGGTAAAGTCACTAATTTGACCCTTGTTTTTTAAATGATTATACGTAGTTTTTATTTCCCATGAAATCAAATTTGGGTATTTTTGATATAATTTAGTATCAATTATTAAATCCGCGAATACGTTTACAATTATAGGAGCATAATATTGATTTACATGCTTCATTGCAGCACTTAGTAATTTGGCGTGGATTAATCCGTCATATGGAATAACTTCATAATGTGAAACTTCATGCATTGAGATGATATGGAAGTAGTCTCTGTATTCTTGATCTTCTCTAAATAACGGTGTATTAGCAAGATTCATGGTTATCTGCCATTTATTTTCGGGATCAATGTAAAATCCCTCTAGATGAGTATAATCAAAAACATAGTTAGGCTCGCCCAAAGGAGGGAAATAGAATTCTTTTAAAGTAAGAGCCCACGCATCCTTCGCTAATTCAACAACTTTCTGCTGTTTTGTTGTTAATTCTTTTGGAGCTTTACTTCTTCTTTTTTTTGAATAAACCATTCTTTTCTTATTATTATCTTAATTGAATCGTTTTATCTAATAATACTATTATTCTTCCTTTTGAATATAACCCAAATTATCCATTAAAGATCTTAGTTTTAAGGCATCAGAACCCCCTGAAATTTGAATGTTAACTAAAGAATCGTCTTTAGTTCCAGTTACATTAATCTCAATTGAAAGATCTTCCGATCTTATTTGCCTTGTCTGTCTTTGGCTAAACGCATCTTTTAAAGGTTGATCCAAGTTAGAAAACTCCGCTACGATTTCTGCCCAAACCTCTTTCCAGTATGAATACTTAATCACATAATCAGTAACGGTTTGTTTATAAAGCTCATGATTACACCATTCAATTAGATCTCCCCTGTTCGGAAAATCTATTTTTTTGAGTAAATCATCTCGAATATCTGCTAATTCACCAATATTCCCTTTTTTACCAGCTAGTATTATTTGTTGGGCAATAGGGGGATACTCTTTATTATTGATAGAATTTACAAATGGAAGTAAATCGAATTTTACTATTAAATCATTTTTTTCGAACTTTTTCAATTCCTCTAAGTCGTTCTCTTTTGGATTACCTTCCCGAAACCTTTCAGTAATTTGGTAACATCTCTCACGACTTTTAAATCGTTTTTGAATCGACTTTAGGATATTCCGAGTAAATTCATACTTATTACCGAAATATGGAGCTTTGTCTAATTCTCTTTTTACAAAGGCTACCCGATGTGAGATTACATATGGTGCAATAGTATTTACGATATTCACATCAATAACATCAATTCCTAAAAGCCAAGTGAGAGCTTTTGAATATCTAAGTAGATCTTTTGCGACTCTGACACTTAGAATCGTATCTATTTTATTACAAACATTTTGAGCAGTATTAAAATGACAACCAGTGCATAGCCCCGAACTGGGTTTTATATCTTCAGTGTTACCCTTATCAATTCTAGAACACAAAGTAAACTCTCTAACTATTGCATGGATATAATTATTTACATCAGGAGAAAAAGATATTCTGTTAACAAAATACCAAATTTCCATTAACTCATCAACACTTACAATTTTCGGAACTTGAATTAACTCATCAAATCCAGCATATTTCTCATCTTTCCCTGATAAAATTAATTGTAAGTCATGACTTGCTGGCATTGATATAGGAACAGAAATACCAAACCTGTCCAAAAATGGTTGCGATAACTCAAAAGTTCCTACATCATTTGGGTTTATTGTAGCGAAAAGACAAAATTTACTAATTGTTGTAACTGAGTCATAGTATTTAACCGTCCCTTCAGCAAGCAGGGATAACAAAATATCTTGCGCATAAGGCGTTAAACGATTTACTTCATCTATAATTTTCCAGAAGTTAGTAACAAATTGTCTCCACACGACCTCTTCCTCACCCTCTTTCATTAATTTCCCTAATTTTAAAGTACCGATGAGTTTCTCTTCAGTTAATTGAGGATGTCCTCTAATAATTGAATTCTCTATTTCTTGAAGGGAGGTTGCTGTAAACATTCTTCCTAAAAGTTTAACCAGGGTTGTTTTACCTCCACCATGACCCCCAATTAGAAGCATGGCAGAATTTGGAACTAGGGCATTTAAAATACATAAAGATAATATTTCTGGTAATGATCTTGATTGAATCTTTTTTGCTTTTTCAGGTAAATAATTTATGACTAATTCTTTATAATGAACGAAGAGTTGATTTGCTTGGATTAAATTGATGATTTTCCAGACTTTTTTCCTTAAGATATCCTCTTCTCCTAAATTTGTCGACATATTGACTATTCTCCTTAGAATTTCAATATAAGATAAAAAGCTGTTCGATTATTTATTTTTTATGATTCATAAAGTGTTGGTACACTAGTAGATAGGTGTTAATTAATAAGAGGGAAGTCATAATATTGAATAATTTTTTATTATGATAAGTTTACCGAAATCCTTTTTTAAAAATATCCGATGTGGCCTAAATTTTTTTTATTCTCATCTAACGCATAAACTACGCCCATAGACAAAGGTTCTTCATTTTGGTCTCTTGTTGATTTTGCTACTTTCTTTAATGTTTCAAGTTTTAGAATGAAGACTCGATTGCACTTTTTACATCTTATATAGATTTCTTTTGTTATCTTTTTATCATCTTCATACTCTTCCTTCTTAAAGGGCTCTAATAATCCTGTATCATCATTATCACAATTTTCCAAGAAGCATTGATCTAATGATATTTTTTCCATCCCCCGTCGTGCAAGAGCAATAAAAGCTTCAGGGGGGATTTCATTTCTTAAATCTTCAGTATTAGTCATATTTAGTTTATAATATCGGATAAATTAATTCTTATTGTTATTTAATATAAAATTAATTGATCCTTAGCTTATCAAAATTATTTTTGGTTGAGAGAAAATCTAAAAAGAATAAGCTTAATTAATATTTTTAATTATTTGAACTGAATAATGTCAAAGAAGGAAGAGTTTTCAAAAGAAACCATTGATCACATTTCTAAATTAGCTTTAATAGAATTATCTGAAGAAGAAAAAGAAAATCTTTCCAAGCAGTTAGGAGATATTCTTAATTATTTTAGAAAATTAGATGATCTTGATACCAGTAATGTTTCACCTACAACACATCCGATTGATGGACTTTCCAATGTTTTCAGAGAAGATATTCCTTGGAAATCACTTTCAAATGAGGAAGCATTAAAGAATACAAAACATAAAAAAGACGGTTTTTTTAAAGCACCAAGAATCTTAAAGGAGTAGCTATTTCTTATACTCGTCGGTTAAATTTCTTATTGCTTCAGCCATATCTCTCAGAGCCTGTCTACGTTCTGCTGGAGATAAGGCATCAAAATCATCACCAACATCCGTACCAATTGTAGAAGCCATGACATGAAATTTTCTTTGGACTAATCCTAATACATACCGTTCATAATATTCTAGTGCCTTAGTTAGTTTAGAGTCATCCTTAATTTTTTCCCAGAGTTCTAAGGTTTCCAATGATTTAATACCAAGATCTATCCTAAACCAACTAATCGGAAAGAGTAATTCTCGCTCTATCCCCATTTCAATTATTGCAAGATTATCTTCATCGATATAAAGCTCTGGAATAATATCATCTTTGAATACAAGATTGTCACTCATGATGTACAAATTAGCAGCACCTCGACTTGTACATACAATACCAGTAGCAAATCCTTTAGCCATTCTTAGAGTTTCAGCATAATCTTCTAACTTTGTACCGTTCAGATGCAGATTTACTCTTTTAACTCCTTGAAATTCTAATTTAATTTTATGAGTTCCTTTTGCATCAGATAATATCCTTGGAAATAATTGGTCATCTCTAGTTTTCTTATGTGCTTCAAGTAATTTATTTATTATTTGGTAATCTAATGTCAAACCGGGAATAATTGTATTTTGATTAAGAAAAGCATCAACTTCAAAATCGATTAAGCCATAGAATAGCTTTTTCTTATTCATTATATTATAAATTGCTTTTACAATGGTTTTAACTAATCCTTCAGGATCTTCGCGCACTGAGTCATATTCCCGAACAGAGAAAGTATCAATTTGGTCATCTAATCCTTCAATATCTTGATAGAAAGCCCCCCAGCTTAATTCGCTGAAAATTAAACCCTCGGAATATAGATTATGGAAGGCATCTATGCTTATGATGCTTTTAGAGCCTCCTAGTTCCACGCCTAATTTAGATCCAGAGGCTAGAATTGCAGAGGGTGGATTATAAAATTCTACCGGCAATGTTCAACACTTTTTAGATAAATTATCCAAATGATTTTACTCAGTTTTTAATCTGTTTTTCATATGATCTAAGAAAGAGCTTATATAAATAATTAGTGGAAACATTGGTGAAAATCTAGAAAGAAAGTTTTTATAATAATTCTAAGATTAAGCAAATTCTATGTTTCCCTTAATAAGGTTATTTCTGCTGAAAACCCAGGAATCATTCCTTCATAATCAACAATTGTTTTTTCTTTTAATTTCTTTAAAATTAACCTAACTCCTTCAAATTCATCCTGACAAAGGTTTTGTAACTCTTTATAATTCAGCTGACCGTCGTTCTCCTTTAATTTTTCAATAATAAATTTCTCTTCTTGAGTTAGTTCTGACATAATGTAAATGTTTTACTGATAATTTATATAATTTTTCTAAAGTTATTTTTTTCCAGTACTACCAAATCCCCCTAATCCTCTTTCTGAAGACGCTAAATTTTCTGATTCTATGAATTCATATTCTTCCATTTTTACTAAAATTATTTGACAAATTCTTTCTCCTCTTTTCAATATAACATTTTTATTTGAAAGATTAACAACAATTGCCATCCATTCATTACGATATCCTGAATCAATCGTACCTGGGGAGTTTACTATCGACAAACCCTCCCATAAAGCCAATCCACTTCTTGGAACGACTTTAAAATAATATCCTCTAGGAATTGCGGTAGCAAACCCTAATGAACATCCTACTCTCTCTAAGGGTTGTAGGGAATAAGAATCTGATTCCACCTCAACCAATTCTCTTTTGTTTCCCTCAACAATTATCTTCTTAAATCCCTCAATTCTAGCATCCGCACCAGCATCACCTGTTTTAGATGGTTTTGGGATTGTTACATTTTTCCCTATTTTTTTAACTGGAATTTGTAATATCTTACCTTTCTTACTCATGATTTATCATTCATAAAAAGATTAAGTTCATAAAAATACTTCCTATTAAAGAATAATTAAGTTCGAAAAAAAAAAAAAACTTATACAATTATTCATTTAATCAAAGTATTAAATTTTCCATAAGTGAAAAAAATGATAATTATTGATAGATATGATCCTAGAAGTGACAAAGAAGCCTTAAAAGAGATTTTCCAAGATTTTATCGAACATAAATCCTACTTTTTCTCGCACTGGCAAAAATTTGAAGAAGAATTAAATAAACGAACGCTTTCTCTACAATATAGAAATTCAATGGTTGTGGCCAAAGAAGATGGAAAAATTGTAGGTTTTGGCACATATACATTATTTAGAGATTATTTAGGAAATGACAGAGTTCTAATTCATCAGATCTTAACAAAAAAAGAAGACTCCTTTAAAAAGGGAATTGAAGAAATGATTATTCGTGAAATGCAACTATACATTAAAAGAACTTTAAAAATTGATAAAGTCTACTTTATTTGCCCAGATGATGACGGAGCATTAAGATCCATATTTTTGAAGGTTGGAATTAATAAATCCAAATATTACTGGTATGAACATGAAATATAACTATATTGAACTGGAACAATTTTGGTAGTGAGGATAGATTAAGTATATCCCAAAAAAGAGAATAGAAAAACATAAGAGAGAAAATAAAGCGTTATAAATACTAATCCTGCCTTCTTATCAATTTTTTGTCTTGTTGCAACCAAAATAAATACGATAAAACTTGCGATTAATGTATAGAGTACTGTAGGGACTGCGAGTGCCGCTGTGACTTCTTGTGGAAACAAAGCTTGCCCAATACCAATAGAAAGCGTTGAATCTACTATACATGATCCCACAATGTCTCCTATGGCAATCGAATGGTGCCCCATCCTAAGGGCATTAATATCTACAGCCAATTCCGGAAGTGAAGTGCCTACAGCAACTATAAAAAAACTTATAATATACTCATGTATGCTTAGTAGGCTTGAAATAAATATTACGGATTCAACAATCATAAAAGAGGCTATTGTTACACCCCCAAATCCTAGTAATGCTATAAGAAGGTGAAATTTTTTACTCTTAGGTGCCTCGATTTTCTCAATCATCTCCACTCTTTGTAGAATACTTTCCTTATTTGCATTGTATATTAACCAAATATATATTCCTAGGCTCCCAACCATTAATATCGCATTTAATCTAGTAATATACCCTTTCTCAACAATACTAAATATGACAATTAACGATAGAATTTCACATGCTCCTAAAATAATTATATCTTTTCTATTAACGTAAATTATCCCTGTAATCAAAGGTAATAAACCAAAGACTAAGGTAAGTTGAGTTAAATCTGAACCCACAGAATCCCCAACATCAATATCTCCATGACCTAAAGCGCAAGATATAATTGAATTAAAAATTTCTGAAATATCAGTTCCTATAGAAACTAAAGTTATACCAATAATTAATGGTGATATTCCTAAAGCAGCAGCTAAAATAGCGGAGTGCTTAACAGCCTTTAAACTTGAGTAAATAATTATGGCGATTCCGCTAATCAGAATCAAAATTGCTAATAATATCTCAACCATATTTATTTCAAAAACCAATATAATTTTAGATTAGAAATCCTAATATCCCTTAAGTTCGCTCTCGTAAATACTATGTTTGATCTAATCCTAATTGATCGATTCTAATTTGCATGAATCTTCTCGTTCAGTTCTTATAGATATTACCTTATATATAAAACTATCCAATTTATATCCAATACCATCCATAGAAAATCCAAAAAACAGAAAACTTATTATAGTAAAATATTCACAAAATAACTAATGGATAATGAAAAACATGAATTCCATATCTCTTTAGAGAAGGATGTATTCGATAAATTAGAATCTATAAAGGATTATCACGGAATTAAGAATATCACTGAAATTATTAGATTTTTAATCACTAAAGAGTATAGAGAAGTTAAAAAATCCGAATAATTTCTCATGAATCTTTAATCTCTACATTTTTATTAAGATTTTATTATCTTTAACCGTAGTAACAAATCCTAAATTCGAAAATTCATATAAGTAATTGTGAAGATTTTGACAGAACGGATTGAAGAACTTATTGAAAAGGCAAAAAAATTAGTTTACCAAGAAAATTTTAAAAAAGCTTTAGATATCCTTGAAAATTTATATAAAAATAACCCTCATTCTGAGGAGGTTAAAGAAAGTCTTATAAAAGCTTTACTCTCTTTTGGAGGATATCTTAATGACGAGTATACTTTACAATATCATGAATCAAAAGAAATATTTGAAAGAGTTATACAAATTGATCCTGACAATTATAGAGCTCATTATAACCTTGGGATTGCTAATTTTAATTTAGAAAATATAGAACAAGCGAAACAATGCTATGAGGAAGCGATTAAAATTAAACCAGACTATAAATATTGCTTTTATAATCTTGGTTTAATTTATGAAAGTGAGGGAAATCTACAAGAAGCTTTAAAATATTATGAGATTGCTTTAGAAATAGACTCAAATTTTCTCTACGCTTACAATGCGAGAAATCATATTCTGGCAGATTTAGAAAATTTGAAAAATAGGGATGTAAATGAAAAGAAACACCAAAAGTTAGAGCAATTGCAATCATTACTCGAGATGTCAAAACGTATAAAAATAGAGATGATTCAAACTCTATTAAATATAGATAAGGAAAAATTGTTGAACTTACTTATTATTTGGGGGAAGAAATACCAGTTTGAGATTGATGGTGACTATTTAATCATCATTAAAGAAGAGATACCACACTTAATAAAATCTCTTGAAGAGATGGACATTTAGGATAGGTAAAAACTTAAAGTACCTAATAAATTTTAAATAAAAATTAACTCTTTATCAATCTATTATGGATACTATAACAAATTATGACTACGATAAGTATAACTATACCCCCTATGATATACGGTAAAAGGTTGGTAAGTAATTCTGCGATAGGGTCTGACTGAAACATAGAAAAATTATATTAAAAGTTTTAAAGATTTAAAATAACTCGTAATATTTAAAATTTAACTATTGTTTTAATAAGAAAATTAAATGAGAGGGGAACATCGAAAAAGAATAAAGAAAAAAAAATAGATATAGTTTTATATTTCTTATCTTTCTAATTGAAAATTGACTTGGACGCGAACGCGATAGATAAGCTTATCAACATCTTCTTTGACTTTAACGTCGGATTCAATTATTTGAATATTTCGAATTCCACGTAAAGTCTTTTTGGCTTCTAAATATGCGTTTTTAGTCGAATAATACGTGAATGTTGTTATTCTTTGACCGCATCAGCCCAATTTTTTTCACTCGTAGCAACGAGTTGGATTGATTTATAAACTGGTATTTTATTTCACCTTTTTTTTAATATTTTTATTAATTAATGTGTTTTATTTAGCAAGTTTATTTGTTATAGGGTAGTATTTAAATATATCTCAGAAAGGTCATTTTCCTTATGAATATAATATGAAAACAAGAAAAGAACCAAAAAAAAAATGAATAAAAAATATTAAAATTTTTATCTCTTAATTATAAGCTTAGGCATCAAGATTTTCAATTAAGGTTGCGATACCTTGACCGCCGCCGACACATGCGTTCGCAATACCATATTTAGCTTTTTTATCTTTTAATATTCGAGCAAGCGTTCCGGGGAGTCTTACCATTGTAGCACCTAAAGGATGACCAATCGCAGAAGCCCCTCCCATAACATTAACTTTTTCTTCAGAAATATTAAAGTGTTTCATACAGTTTAAAGTAACAATACAGAATGCTTCATTAATTTCCCAGTAATCAATATCATCAGCAGTTAAACCTGCATGTTTTAAAGCCATCTCAGAAGCAGGTACAGGACCACGTCCCATAACTGTTGGATCTACTCCTGCATACCCAATAGAAACAATTCTTGCCATAGGTTCAAGACCTCTCTTTTTTGCTTCCTCAGCCTCCATTAATACGCATGCTGTTGCACCAGCATTTAATGGTGAGGAATTTCCTGCGGTAATAACTCCTTCTAAAGTGCCTTCTCTCTTTTCATAGCCATCCTTTCCACCATTCTTTTCTAAATAAAATGCTCTTGATAATCTGCGTAAACCACCTACTCCTTCTAAAGTAGATTTTCTCGCGGCCATATCCCTATCAACCATCATCTTTTCTTCGACATTTCCTTCAACATGACCTTCGATAGGAATAATTTCACCATTAAACCATCCCTTTTCAGTATTATCTACAGTTAAATTGTGAGAACGTGCCCCAAGTTTGTCTAGATCCTCTTTTGTAAAATTAGGTATTTCTTGTTCATAAAGCTTCTGTGCGGTTTGAATCATATTACTTGTAACCATAAAATCGTGTTTTGGTCGATACCATTCGCTGTTTTTATCTATCATTTTTAAATTTGGTGTGATTTTGTCATTCTGCATACCTACTCTCGTCATATGCTCCATACCTGTTGATAATACACATTTGCTAAATCCTGTCATAATCTCCATTATACCAACGTGCATCCCTGCACCAGCGCTCCCACACTGCTTATCAATAAACATCGCTGAAGTTTTAAAAGGAAAGTCAGCTAAAAATGCAGCAACTCTTCCACCATATTCCCAATTCTCCCCAACACCCATCGCAGAGCCAACTGTTAATTCATCAATATCTTCTTTTGTAATCCCTTTATCTGCAAGTTTGTGATCGAAGAATTTCATTAATAACGTAGCGAGTAGCTCATCTCCTCGGATCTCACCAAATACATCTCTTTCAGGTTGTCGTGGTCTGGATCGTGAAAATGCTGTTCGAGCATAATCTATCATCCATACTTCTTTTAAACTTTTCATTTTTATCCCTTTATAATTTAGAAATTTTATATATCCTTTTTTAAGTATAAATTTTTGATATTATTTGATGGAAGTTAAAAAAAATATTAAACTTTTTGATAAAGGAAGAGATTTTTTTCATATGTGAAATTTTTCTTTTCGAAAATTTTACGACAGCTATTAAGTTACTATTAGAATTATTTTTATTCATAGGAATTTTAGTTAAAATATGCCTAAACCAAACGTGGACAGTGATGAAAAATCTCTAATATCAATAATCGCTGGAAGCACTTCAGACAAAGTAGTATACAAGAAAACTGAAGAGATTTTAAATGAAAATAACATTAAATATGATCTTCAAATACTCTCGGCACATCGAAATCCAAAAGAATTGGATGAATATATTGATAATTGCGACTCTTTAATTTATATTGCTGTTGCAGGACTGTCTGCTGCTTTGCCAGGTGTTATTGCTTCAAAAACAGATAAACCAGTTATTGGCGTTCCCGTAAGTGCTAAGCTAGGAGGCCTAGATGCATTATTATCAATTGTACAAATGCCTCCTGGAGTTCCTGTCGCTAGTGTCGGCATAGATAGGGGTGAAAACGCAGCATATTTGGCTATCAGAATACTGAATTTAATGAAATAATATAATAAACTAGGAATATTTATGAGTGAAAATCTGATTGAGGAAGGAAAAAAAAATGCGGCATACAAAGCTGTTGAAGAAAATGTTAAAATGGGTATGGTCTTAGGAATAGGGAGTGGTTCTACAGTAATTTATGCTGTAGAAAGAATAGCTGAACTAAATAAAAAACAAAATCTAAAATTAAAATGTATACCCACTTCTTTTCAATCATATCAACTTATAGTTGAGAATGATTTGACATTAGTTTCCCTAGATCAATATCCAGAATTAGATCTTGATATTGATGGGGCAGATGAAATAGATAAAAATTTAAATTTGATTAAGGGTGGTGGAGGATGTATGGTTCAAGAGAAAATTATTGCTTCAAATTCCAAAGAGTTCGTTATTGTCGCAGATTTTAGAAAGAATTCAGATGTCTTAGGTGTAAGTTGGAAAAAGGGAGTTCCAATTGAAGTTATACCGATTTCTTACGTTCCAATAATGAAAAAATTAGAAAAATTAGGTGGAACTCCAGTACTCCGAATGGCTCAAGCAAAAGCTGGTCCATTAGTTTCTGATAATGGCAATTTCATTATTGATGTAGATTTCGGGGAAATAAAGGATCCATCTGGATTAAACTTGAAGATCTTAACTATTCCAGGAGTCGTTGATACAGGATTATTTGTTGATATGACTTCTAAAGCATATATAGGATTAGAAGATGGAAATGTGAGAACTCTTACAAAAAAAAGATTTAGGCTGTGAAGATAAATAACTCTATTCTTCGTGATTAAACATAATAGATTCCCCACAACTTGGACAAAATTTCTTAGGTGCCCTTATAAGAAATCCACAGAAAGGACAGTATATTGATGTACCTGATGGATCTAATGGTTCAGGTGTTAAGTATTCTTCTTCTTGGGAGTCATAAGAGGATTCATAATAATAATCTTGATATTCTGGTTGAGTGAGTGTAAGTCTGGGAGATCTCTTCCGTCTTTTATAATAAAGTAACGTACTTACAATTCCAACAACAGCAACTATCCCTATTATCACAAATATAATCAAAGAAAAATCAAAAGAATTCCCTCTGATATGCAATACAATAATAAAATCATCCCAACCTCCTTCACTATCATATACAGTAATGAGTAAAACCCCTAAATATCCTTGATTAGTTATAAAATCAAAACCTGCAGCTGTAGGTACTGTTTTAGTACCTTCTAATGTATTGTAATCAAATGAATTTGGTACCGTGAAGAATCCCTCATATCGTTCTGAAAGAATTTGATAGCTCAATTCAGCAACTTCAATTGTTCTTGGAATAATGAAGATCAGAAACCCATCATCTGTAACTGAAGCCATAAACATGTTAACAAACACTCTCATATTAGATTTGCTATCCTCATAGTTTACTGAATCTTGTACATCTATTAAAAAGTTAAAAGTGGAGCCTTGAGTGGTGGTATATGCCAATGATCCTTCATCACTTTCAGTTTCCTCAAAGGCAATATCAAAATTGCCCCCAAAACTGAAAAATGAACTCTCTTCTAATATCTCGGGAGGATTATTTTCTATTTGGAATGTGTGTCTTGGTGAATGTGGGTTAGTATAATTGTCATTTGAAGGTATAATATAAAATATAGCATAACCGGAGGGATCATTGGTTTGTGGATCAAATGTGTTTTTATACTCATTTAAGGTATCATAACTGAAGTTTAGAGTTTTATTTACAGATTTCTCTGAATTAAAGAAAGAAAATGAATAGATTGAAAGAAATGCATCAATACTATCATTGGTTGGTTTATCAATATTAGCAATTAAATCAACAGTCTCGGTGTTAGCTCTTGTAATAGATAATTTGCTGGATGTTATGTTATTAATTATTGGAACTTTTGAATTGTTATAATACAACAATTTTGAGGTTTTAATATATGAATTGGATCCAATGGTTAAATTTACTGTAAACGAATATGGGATATTGTTTGGATTGGGTAAATTATAACTATAGTTAAAGTAAATCCCATTATTTGAGAGAGTGTCATTGATGATAATTACATCTGCAAAAGCTTCATTTTCAATTTTAATATCTAAAGTGTCATAACTAGTTATTGGAGTTTCAGAAACTTTATCTTTGATAAAAATTGTGAGATTGATTTGAGAATTTGAAGTGCGTTCTAACCCAAGATCTATATTAATTGATACATCCTCTTCAGGTAAGAGATATTCTAAACTATTTTTCAATAAGTTAAAATGATCCTGAGAAAAACTCAAAGATGTGTATGAATTATATGCCCAGTGAAAATCTCCAAAAGCTAGAACGTTTCCCTTTCCTAGTTGAGTTCCGTTATGCATGGCCACAACCGTTTTCCCATTTTTAGATGCAATTGATTCTGAATTATTTGAGACGGTAAAAGTATTCCCGTAAAGCCACTGAAATTTGCCTACATTGTTGAAAATTGAGATATTATTAAAATCTGTAATACTTTGGGAACTAACAATTGTGCTCCATCCCAACCAATTATCATTCATTAGGTTTTCTTCATTAATTTGGATGTCAACTTCTAAATGTGTAAATAATTGATTGATATTATCAATCACCATATCTTGATATCGAGTACCAAAGAATAGCAAATTTCCGCCACTATCAAAATAATCTTTCAAGCTGTTTATTTCCAATGGGCTATAGGGTAGTATAGGAGTCTGTAACAAAATTAAATCATATTGTGCTAATCTTTCCTCCGTTAATATCGAATTGTCCGTATCTTTATTATAATCTGGTGTCCAATTCTCCATATCGTAATCAATTGATATATTCAAATCATAGATGTCACTCATAGCTTCATAAAAGCCCATTTGGTTAAAAGAGACTTCAGGAAACCAATCATTTAACCCATGAAAAGAATCCATTAATATACGATATTCAGGTAAAGCAAGATCTAAATGGATATTAACCGTATCATATATTTTCCCCCCAATGGTTAGGTTAAGCTGAATATCCCTCGTACCAGAGATTGCATCTTTCTGAACTTCAATATCTAATTCTATAAAACCTATCCCCGATTCAGAAAATACTATTGATGATTTATCTAACTTAAGAGATATTTCTTGAGAATTGTTCGGTATATTAATATCATAGGTATTTGCCATACCAGAAATAACTGTTAAATTAAATTTTTGACGATCTCCTGGAAAACGAATTAAATCATAAGGTTTTACAGGCAAAGTATCAGGAAATATTTTTGCTGTATCATTATAATCAGGTGATAGGTTATTTAAATAATCTAACGAAGCCGAAACATTGATCAATCCCGCCCCAGACTTGAGAATATCACCCTCATTCTCATCTAAAAGTTTTCTGGTACCTTCTAAAAGAGCTATTCTGGCAGTTTCAGGCGTTAAATAAGGATAAGCCTCTTTTAAAATTGCTAAAGCGCCTGATACTATAGGAGTGGACATACTTGTCCCACTTAAAGGGATATAATCGGCATCACCCGAAAAATCGAAATAATTTCCCACTAACCTCTCTTCTTTAGAGATGGATGAATCTTTTGCTTCTGTTGAAATTATATTCACCCCCGGAGCAACTACATCAGGATAGCCTAAATATCCAAAAGTTGGGCCCCAACTACTAAACGAAGCTAAATTGTTATTACTATCACTTGCCCCCACCGAGATTACATCAATCCCAGACGCAGGCGTAGAGCCTGTGAAATAATCTGGTCCATCATTTCCTGCTGCTGCTACAAAAATAACACCATAGGTATCTTTTGCATTTGATATCGCATCAGTTATTAAATCACTTATATATGGAAACCCTCCACCGAAACTCATTGAAACAATATCTGCCCCAGCGGTTATAGAACTCCATTCAATAGCGCTAATAATATCAACATCTTCCAAACCACTGGCATTTCCAGCCCTTGCATTAATTAAAGAAACACCTGGAGCAATACCTCGATATTTTCCATCAGAGCCTGTTCCATCCCCTCCAATTATTCCTGCAACGTGAGTTCCATGTCCTACATCATCATTATAATCCATTGCAGTTTCATTTTCATATATAACGAAATTTTGGTTTTCTATAACGTTTAATGCAGGGTGATCGTAAATACCTGTATCTATAACAGCAACTTTTACACCTGATCCATCATAAGGTAAACTTTCTGCTCCCACTGCCGCTAACCACCAATTTGAATAAGAATCTATGTTTAAAGCATTCAGTTGGAGTGAATCATCGATAATATAAGGACTTTCGAAAACTTCTGATTTGTAAATTTTTTTAATTTCTTGTATTCCCTCCAAAATATCTTGTTTCAGAATCAATTCTGCGGGAGATATTGTAATGTAAGTTCCAGAAATAATATCATAATTGTCAATAATTTTGTAGTTTTCAAACATCGAGCTTATAATCTCAATTCTCTTTTCTTTATTTATATCTTCTTCGAAAAGTAGGATAACTTTCATATAATCTTGGTCATTATTGGATAGATTGTCTAATTTTTGTAGAGAGTTTCTAAGATTATCATTAAAAACAGACTTAGAATTATCGGTTAAAGAATTTGATTTATATTGGTCTGAATTTGCTTCATTAGGAAGAAAATGATTTGAATAATCAATTTTGTTAACATCCAATTGATTCATTCTTGAAAAATTTGTATTTATTTCACCCAATCCTAAAAGTGGGAAAAATTGAAACGATATAAAAGCAACAACAATAATTAGAAAAAAGAGATTCTTTCTAGATTTTCTCATAGATAACACAAAATAAAGTAGGTATTTAATATTTCTTTTAATAACCTAAAAAAGTAAAAGGTTAAAAAATTATAGATTCTACAAAACTAGAGTTATTCGTTTATGGTTTATTAATAACCTAAACAGTCGTAGAATTATCCAAAAGCATGTTCACTATTATAAGATAGACTTTTTGATTACTTGGACTATTCCACATTATTGAACAGGTTTAGAACATAGGAATGTTCATTCTCCATTTTCAAATTAAAGATAAAGGATTATGCTCAAAATTTTTATAGAACAGTAATTTAAGTAAAATTGATTAAATATGTCAGAAATCAAAGAACAAAGTTTAGATCAAAAATTCAAAAAAGCAGCTGAAATTATAACAAGAGCAAAATCGGGCACGGAACTTCCAGAAGAATTAGTAGGAATAATAAAAATTGCTGTTGGGGAAGATAATGTCGATTTTTTAAGGGTATTTGAAGGAAAAAATTCATACACAATGGAAGAGTTGAAAGAAGCCTTAAAAAATAAGGGTATTGAATTAACTGAAGAACAAATCCTGACTAAGGTTGAATCTCTCGCGAATAATGGTGTAATGATGGATCAACCTGCAAGCAACGGAACAATGATTTACCGCATACTCCCTTATGGGAGAATATTTGATTATATTTTTATGAGAGATATTGATGTAGAGGATGAGAAAATAAAAGAACTAGCCAGATTGCAGCATATTTGGCATGAAAAAAGAAAAGAAAGAGTTCAAAAAAATTACGAGAAGGTTGAAAGCTCAATTGATAAAGTAATACCAATGGGTAGAATGGTAATAAGCAGCTACTCTAATCAGGCAACTGGTAATGAAATTGAGATCCTACTTGATAAAACAATAGAAGCACCCCAAGAGTTGATATTACCTACACAAACTGTTCAAGAAATTGTTGAAAAATATGATGAAATTGCGGTTGGTAACTGTTATTGCCGAAACCATAAACTAGTCCTAGGAAATCCATGCAAACAAACTAAACTTCAAGATACTTGCTTTACTTTCGGAAAAAGTGCGCGACATACATCAAAGCATGGTTTTGCGAGACTTATTTCTAAAGAAGAAGCTTTAGATTTATTGGCAAAAATACGTGATGATGGATTAGTGCATAGAGCTATGCATTTATATGCAAATCCCCAACTTCGGGAAGATGCAATATGTAATTGTTGTAATGATTGTTGTCCTCTACAAGGAGGAAGTATGGTCTCACCGTCTGGTCATCACACAAATTATCTAGCACAGATTAATCCAGATTTATGTATCGGCTGTGGTATTTGTGTAGAAAAATGCGGTCAATTAATAATAGAACTTAATGATGATAACATTGCGGAAAGAGATGAAGAAAAATGCATAGGATGCGGAGTATGTGCATATTTATGCCCTGAGAATGCTATTTCTATGGTTAAAACACCATTAAGAATTGTACGATTGATGCCCCCTCGTCAAAAATAAAAAAAATTTTCCTAATTTATCATTAAGGTAAATATGATGTCTGACAAAACTTATGCAGAATTAAGAGAATATATTGACAAAAACTCATTAGGTTTTCCCGAAACCTCATCTGGCGTTGAATTAAAAATATTGAAAAGACTTTTTTCAACTAAAGATGCGGAAATGATTTTAAAATTGAAGCCTTCTCAAGAAAGGGAAAGTGCAGATCAAATAGCTGAGCGATCTGGCTTAGATAAGAATGTAGTTGAGAAAGAATTGGAATCATTATCTAAAAAAGGATTACTCTTCCGCATCCGACGAGATAACATAACCATCTACAATTTAGCACCTTTCATGATTGGATTTTATGAATATTCAGTTAATAAAATAGATGAAGATCTAGCTCAATTATATCGAGAATATTTTGAAACAAAATATATTTTTGAACTAGGAAAATATAATGTCCCTGGCTTCAAGGTTATCCCTATCGAAGAAACTATAGAAACTGATACAGTGCTTTTGCCTTATCAAAAACTTAAGCAAAGTGTAAGAGATGCTAGAATTATCTCTGTTACAGATTGCATTTGTAGAAAAGAGACTAAGCTTCTTAAAAGTAGTTGTAATAAGGAATATCCCATTGAAAACTGTCTAAGTTTTGGTGCAGCTGCCGAATATTATATTGAAAACGGGATTGGAAGAGAAATCACTGCTGATGAAGCAATAAAAATAATCGATGAAGCCGATGAAGCCGGATTAGTACACGCAGGAGCTAATAAATTACATTTATCTAATATTTGTAATTGTTGTCCCTGCTGTTGTGCTTCAATGAGAGGTATCACCCAATTCGGCCTTGATAAACATAAATACATGAATGCGATATTCGAATCAATTATTGATGAAGATCTATGTATTGCCTGTAATGCTTGCATTGATAGATGTCCTGTTGATGCAATTACTATGGAAGAAGATTTTGCTGTAGTTGATAGGAATAAGTGCCTTGGTTGTGGTTTATGTCATAGAACCTGTCCAGAAGAAGCAATAACTTTGCAATTAAGGGAAGATAGGATAGAACCATTCCCTAGTTTCAAAACCTAAACAAAAAATTGTAAATCTCTCATATAGTAATTGATAATCCACTGAAGTAAATCAACACCTTTATTTGGCGTCCAAGCTGTCCAGGAATCAGAAGGAACAAAACCATGATCAATCATTAAATCTGGAAATGGGCCAATATCATTCCCATTCCATTTTATGTTTGCGGTGATTATAGTTCTTCCATTAGGATCTTCGGTTTCAGGAATTTTTATAGTTATTGGGAACTCTGTAAAAGTTTTTGGCTCAAGATTAAAGGATCCTTGTTTATAATCTGATTCCCATTTTTCTGGTAGATTTAATTCAATTTCTACTGTAGATTCTTTATCAAGATAATTTCGTATTACTATATTCGTTTCAAATGTATTCCCTGGTTTGGAAATAATTCTAATTGGTTTAAAACTTATCCAGTTTGGATCAAATCCCATATTAGGGTCATCTTGGGCTACAAGATCCTCAATAAGAGACTTATATTTCGAAACGTGGTCTTTATAGTTTTGTAGCATTTGTTCATTTACTTTAAAAAAACCCATATGACTTGACGCGAGATAATCAGGCTTACATTTTAACAAGATATCAGCGCATTTAACAGAGCCTACGTTATCACCTAGCTGACAAAAATTAATACAATTGTTATTTGTTTCAGGTACATTTAGTAAATATGGTTGCATACTATCACCTACGAAAAATACACTCTTTTCATCAATTTCCGTAAATAAACCCATGTGATATTCAGTTTGACCAGGGAAATGGAATATTTGAAATTTGTAATCATCCCAAGTAAAAGTTTCGCCATCTTTTAACACTCTATCCACTTTTATTGGTGTGTCTATTAAACATCCAATTCTATAGTGAGTTGGATTTTCCATAACATCCACTAAATTTTCGAGGGCATAAACCGGTATATTATATTCTTGCTGCAAAAGAGGAATCCCACCAATATGATCATCATGATAATGAGTCGGAATTACAAAATCAATTGATTTTACACCTTTTTCTTTCAGAATTGCACTGATTTGCTCATAATTATACGAAAAAAACTTACCATCTCCAGGAAAATCAATAAGAATACAATTTTGGTTATTTCCTAATAGAATGAAAGTAGTTCCAAAACCTTTGCGGATAATATGCGGAAATATGCTTTTATCCTCATTTTTTTCAAGTTGTTCGACAATATCCATGGCATTACTCATATCTGAATGTATTATCTTGTCATGACGGAATGCTTTCCTAACACGTTTGAATTTTTCTTTCAAAATTTCAATATCATTAATCGGTTCCTCAATTATTTCCCCATGAGAAGGTAATAACACAGTAGGATTATATTTGAGTAATTCCTCAAAAGAATTTAATAAAAATCCCATGCCCATGTCACCCCCATCATCGGTATAGCTATATTCTAAATCATAATAATTAACGATTTTCCCTCCAGAATGAATTAAATCTCCTGTAAATGCTAAAACTCCCGTTTCATGCTCTAGTAAATAACTTACACTTCTTGCTGTGTGACCTCGAGTCTCAATAATTTTGAATTTATAAGGTCCCCACTCAAAGCTTTCTTTATCCTTAAAAGTTCGATCTAAAGGTATATTGTAAGTAGAAACGAAATACGTTGGTTTCAGAGAATAAATATCATAATACGATTTTTTTTTCCAAAATTCCTCAGCTTCTGTGAATAACTTTCTCTCTCTCCTTGGAGCTGCAATCTTTATCCCTCGTTCTAAGGCGATATTATCTTCGAAACACTGATCTCGATGATAATGAGTATGAAATATATAGTCAATCTTCTCTACTCCCACTTCTGAAAGATGATCTAAGATTTTACCTGACCCAAAATCAATCAGGATTGCCTTAGTACCGTCTTTTATTACATAAACATTAACATAATCCTCAAACAAAAAGATATTCTCGAATAACTGTCTTAGTTCCATTGATTTTGTTCCTCAAAAATTTGTATTAATATATATGCTATGTAATTTGATACGTTTTAATATTAACTATTACGATTTACTATTCGATATAGGTACAAAAGTCTTTTAAGGAAACTTTTCTTCCTCTTTTTTAATCCATAAACTGCAAAATGTAACATTATGTCCCTATTAGTCCCAAAAGAATTAGTTCAAGCAAGGGAGCTTATGGATCAAGCCAAATTTGATGAAGCACTTGAAATCATCGAACAGTTTGAAAATAGTGAATCCCTCCAAGCTGAAGATCGACTCTCCGCTTCTTTTTTAAAGCAAAAGATATATAACTACAATCAACAATATGGTAAAAGTCTAGAGATTTCCGATTATGCTTATCAAATCAGCCAGAATCTTGAGTTGGAACCTGAATCTATTAGAGCACTCATCGGGAAAGCCTCAATAGTATTCTTAGGTGACTTTGATAAGGCAGATGCTCATATTAGAGAAGCTGAAAGAAGAATGAAAAATATTTCAGAAGATCCTTCCATAAATATACTTAGAAGAGATCTGTTATTAATAAAATCTTGGAACTTATTTCTTAAACTCAATCTCAAAGGAGCAGCAGAACTTGCCAAAGAATGTCTTAACTCAACTAAAGAAATTGGTAATAACTTAGATCTTGCTAATATTTACTTCTTATTAGGATACATAAACTCATTTCAAGAAAAAAGCATAGCTCTCAAATATGCAATGATGAGTTTAGAGCTCAATCAAGAGTTTGAACATTTAGTTGCACTCGCAGGGAATTACTCCCTAATCGGGTTTATATATTATCGAGAGGGAAAGTATGATCTAGCTTTAGAAAACTGCAATAAGAGTCTTTCGATTAAGGAAGGCGATAAATCTGCTAAAATCAGTGCATTACAGACTTTATCTGCTATTTATTATATGAAAGGTAAATTGAATCGGACTTTAAAGTATCTAAAGCAAGCTTCAGAACTAGCAGAAGAATTAAAGAATCCTTTTCAGTTAATCCGTATCTTAATTGAGTTGGCTTATTACAACAATATCCTTGGTAATACTGATTTGGCGATAGAATTAAGTGAACGAAGTATCAATCTTTCTGAAAAATGGGGTTTGATCTTTTTTATGGCCGAATCACTTACACAACTAATTGGTATTTATTTATTTAAAAATTCTCTTGATAAAGCTAATCGGTACTTCTCTCGATTATCTGAATTATATAATCAAACTTTGGATCAAGGAGTTGTTGATATATCCTTTTATTATTTTACTTCAAAAGCATTTTTGCTAAGTCAAAGCACAAGAATGCGCGATCGCGTAGAAGCCCAAACATCAATTAAAAAGGTTATGAATTCTCCCCTTATAGATGAAGGGGGATTAATTATAGGTTTGGGTCTTTTAAGTTACCTTTTATTGGAAGAGTTTTCGGTTTATAATGATCCAGATATATTAGATGAGTTAAATCCATATATTAGTGAGATGCTAAACAGGGCAGAAAGGGTACACAATTATAATTGGTTAGCTCAAACCAAATTATTGCAGGGTAAATTAGCATTAATTCGAATGAATATCAAAGAGGCGAGGAAATTAATGCTAGAAGCCCAACGTGTTGCAGAGTTACATGGCCTCAAGCATTTAGCATCAAGGATTTCAGTAGAACATGATAAGATACTCGAACAAGAAGATCTTTGGGATATACTTGAAGAAAAGAAAGCTTCAATGGCAGAACGCATAAAATTAGCATCAATTGATAACCTATTAGAACATCTACAAGGAAGACGTGCTATAGAACCACCAAAATTGACTCATGAGATTCCAGTTATGATTTTAATTATAGCCGAAGGTGGAATTCCCGCATTCTCTTACTTATTTTCCCAAGAATTATCCTTTGAGGATGATATGATTAGTAATTTTCTTTCTGCTTTTAATTCCTTTAGTCAGGAACTATTTTCAGAAGGTCTAGATCGTGCAAGGTTTGGAAAATTTACGTTAATAATGGCTTCCGTCGGACCCTTTTCTGCTTGTTATTTATTTAGGGGTCAATCTTACCTTGCAAGGGAAAAATTAATTCAATTTGTTAATAACATACAAAACACAGCTTCAATTTGGCGCATATTTGAAGATTTCTATAAACATCATCAAGCAATCGTATTAAATGAGAATCCTCCTCTAAAATCACTATTAACACAAATATTTATAAAAGAAATTGATGAAATCTCAACCAAATCATAGTGTATACTTAGTATGCAATTTGATATGTTTTATGAATATGCTGTTTAAGTACCAAAGGCTTTTAAGGAAACCCTTCTTCCTTATTTTTAATCCATAAACAGCATATTGTGAAATCATGTCCCTATTAGTCCCAAAAGAATTAGTTCAAGCAAGGGAGCTTATGGATCAAGCCAAATTTGATGAAGCAATCGAGATCATTGAACAGTTTGAAAATACTGAATCGCTCTCGTCCGAAGATAAACTCTCTGCACTTTTCATAAAAGGAAATGCTTATCTAGCAATGCAACGAACAAGGAAAGCTATACAATCTTTCGATATTGCATATCAAATAAGTCAACATCTTGGATTAGTGCCTGAATCTGTAAGCACTCTTATCGGAAAAGCGAATATTATATTTCTTGGGGATGTTAATAAAGCTGATTCTTACATTTCAGAAGCCGAAGAAAAATTGAATTCTCTCGCTAAAGATTCTTCCACACAACCACTTAGAATAAATTTATTGCATATAAAATCATGGATCTTGTTTTTTAAAGGTCTTAATAATGAGGCTGCAGAATTAGCGATGGAAAGATTGAATTTAATTGAAAAAGAAAAAATTAGAAGTAAATTTGATCTTGCCTCAACCTTTCTCTTATTAGGTTGGATAAATTTCTATCAAGGTAATCGAATTGATGCTTTAGATTATGCCATGAAGTGTTTAGATCTTAATAAAGAAATTAATAGTCCCGGTGGGATTGCAACTGGTTATGCTCTAACCTCAACTATACATCTCTTTGAGGGAAATTATGAAGTAGCTTTAGAGCATTGTAAACAAGGTTTATCAATTAAAAAAATTCCAGTTCGTCCAAAAATTACTCTATTTAGGAATTCCGCCGTTATTTTTTATTACAAAAGTGAAATGAATAAAGTTCTGAAGTATCGACAACAAGCAGTCACCCTTGCCGATGAATTAAATATCAAAGATCTATTAATCCCAAACTTAAATGATTTAGGTTTCTGTTATAGAGTTATTGGAAACATAAATTTAGCAAAAGAGACTTTTGAACGTGTTTTGATCCTTACTGAAAAAAAAGGTGCTTTTTATGAGATGACTCGGGCTCTCATGGGATTAATTTGGTTATATATTGGGGAAGGTTCTCGTGAAGAAGCAAATCGATACTTTTCTC
>JAEOTR010000045.1 GCA_016839705.1 Promethearchaeota archaeon
TCTTTGAGGAAGATTAGATCTTCATTTTTTAAGTCCTTTCCATTACCCGAATCTTTGTTAACGTTAAGATAGATTCCTGTCTCCTTTAGAGCTTTTTTACATTGTGAAGCCGGAATCTTGTCTACTGTATCAAAAATAACGTCATAAAGCTCACCACGTTGAGTAAAATCCTCTTTAGTGTAATCAATTACCTTGTTAGCTCCCAGAGATTTCACCATTTCTAAATTAGTCGTACTGCATACTCCGGTAACTTCTGCCCCAAAGTGCTTAGCAAGCTGTACCGAAAAAGTACCTACACTTCCAGAAGCACCATAAATGAGAACCTTCTGTCCACTCTGGATGTTTGCCTTTCTAATTACAACTAATGCTGTTATTCCCCCACCCGCAACAGGAGCGGCTTCCTCAAAGGTCATATTAGCTGGTTTTAGTGCCACCATCCCATCTTTTGGGAACCTTCCTTTGCCAGTCTCTTCAGGTAGACATATATACTCAGCATAACCACCATAACGAAAACCGGGAGAAGCGAAAATCGGGTCACCTTTCCTGAATAGTTTTACATCTTTACCTACGGCCTCAACTTCTCCGGCTAACTCAAGACCTAGTATGTTTACTTTTTTAGGTCCCCTAAGACCAAAATTCAATCTCGCAAAGAACCGTATCAAGGGATTGAATCTTTTAAAACCATCTCGAAATGTCACATCCCCTTTTGTTACTGTTGTCGCATGAATTTTCACGAGTAATTCATTGTCCTTGGGAGTAGGTTTTTCTACCTCTTTCATCTTCAAGACTTCAGGGGGACCGTATCTCTCATACACAATTGCCTTCATCATTTTACTTTTATTTTCCATTTTTTCATCATTTTAGTTTTATATTGTGAGTTATTAATCATTAAGAATTGAAAAATATTAGCTGTGGGATGATGACTGAATACCACAATAGCCATCCTCCCAAGACTACTTCAAAAAGAAAATTTTTTTTTTTTATTTTTTGTGTGATAATTGTCACCTTTGGGGTTTACCTATCATATAATTTTAACCCAATAACATATATTATAAAGCTTATAATTACAATTACTAAAAGGTCAAGCCAAATAAATATATCTGTTAAAGTACCTCCAAAGAAGATTCGATATATGCCTTCAGTAACATATTGACTTGGCATAACAACTCCGATTACTCTCATTGCGTCTCCCATGTATATGAACGACCCAAAGAGCTGTTGTGGCACGATAAAGATGAAAGCTAAACTACCTGCAGCTCTAGCATCTTTAGCAATAGTAGCAGTAATCAATCCAAGCCCTACTGAACAAAAACTCAGAAAGATCATAAAAATAAACACCATTATTACCCCCTCAACCGTAAGTATTGGATTAAAACCCATAAGTAGCGCGGTTATTAAAATTATAACTGTTTGAAAGAGTGGTATAATGGTATATGATAACATTTGACCTATTATTACTTCTCCAGAGGTTATTGGAGTTGTTTTCATTCTTCTTTGCACTCCATTATCGCGGTCTCCAGTAACAGATGAAGCGAAAGTAAATATTATCATAATACCTGAATAAGCAAATAATCCTGGTACCATATGTTCAAAAATGCTTCTTGGAGTTCCATATGCATCAGGTCCCCATCCATAAGTACTACTTAGCGCTAGTCCTAGTATTACAACAAGCATCGCTACAAAAAATAGGGAAAAAAATAGATACATCGGTGTTCTTATCAGTTTCTTTATTTCCATCCTAAAAACTGTTAGAATTCTTTGTCTTTTCATTTTTAAATCCCCTCCAAAATTCTTCTTCCGGTAATTTTCAAAAAAACTTCCTCTAAATTTTTAGATTCATGTTCTTCCATCAATTTTTTAGGGGATCCCAGTGCTACTAACTTCCCATAATCAACAATGGCAACTCTATCGCAGAGGGCTTCTGCTTCTTCGATATAATGGGTTGTTAATATGATAGTTCTATTTTGGTTTTTTATAGAATTGATAAACTCCCATGTTGTTCGTCGAACTCGAGGGTCCATTCCCACCGTTGGCTCATCTAAGAAGAGGATGCTGGGTTCGTTTATCAACGAAATTATCAAATTTAGTTGTCTTTTCATTCCTCCACTATATGCTTTTGCTTTCCGCGTATTGGCTTCAAATAAACCTAATAACTTTAATAGTTTTTCTGCTCGCTCATTTATTTTTTCTTTTGACATAAGGTGCATGTTCCCGAAATACTCAATATTCTCTCTACCTGTAAGAAATGGAAATACTGCCGCTTCTTGTGGGCATACACTAATTAATTCTTTAACCTCATTAAGATTCTTCCTTACATCATAACTTCCAACTATAGCAGTCCCTTCTGTAGGTTTTAATAAACCACATAACATATTTATTGTGGTTGTCTTACCAGCTCCATTAGGTCCTAAAAGTCCAAAAAGCTCCCCTTTTTTTACATTAAAAGATATTCCATCAACAGCTTTAACGTCTTTAAAACGATTTTTCCCTGTAAAATATTTCTTTAAATCCTTAACTTCAATTGAGTCTGAATTATCAATACTCTCATTAGAGTTGATTTTTTTTTTACTAATTTCTTCCAATAAATTCACCTTTTTTTTTTAAATCCATAATTAATATTTAACTTTATGATTATAATATAGAGGGGTTGTCTAATAAGAGCATGTTCTCTACTACAGAAAAAAATACACAATGGGGGTCTATAGTCATTAAATAGAAAAAAAGGTAATTTCTTGTTGAAATCACATAATCTTAAGATGAAAAAATAATCTAAAAAATCAAAATAATTCACTTCTTTACACTGAATTGGATAGGGATCAATACAAAAAATTCCAAATTTTTTTCTATTTGGTTGAGAAATGGGAAAGCAATCTGATCTATTTTTTTTATATTGTTCTAAGTAATTGATCAATCCAACATTCATACCACTTTGCAGATAAAAAAATACGTGGAATTATATCCTTGAATCCTTCATTTTGCAGTTCTTCCTGAATTCTTTGGGATTCTTGAGCATTTAATGCCCATGTGTGCAATGTAATAAAGTTGGGAATATTACTATAGCTTAAGCAATAGACAAGATTTTTAGAATACTTCTCGTTAATACGTTGAATTATAGAGTTCATATCGGTTCCTTCGTTTAAATATACATGAAATACTGTTATATAAATAATTTTATGTATTATTAGTTCTATGGTAAATGTAGCTAGTTTATTTTCAATCATTCGATCTAACCGTTTTCTTACGGTTTTAGCAGAGATCCCTACATCATCTGCTATATCTGTAATAGGTTTCCTTGCATCTCTATTTAGAGTCTTCAATATTTTATAATCAATACTTGTTAGTGGTTCTGGAAAAGTCATGTAAGGCAAATTTACAATTCCTATTGTTGGTTCACTAATATGAGCCGTTTTTGTGACATAACTTCCAAATTCTTGAAGTTCCGATATATCCCTTAAAATGCCGGAAACTTGGAGATATTTACCCCCTGATATTCCGACATAGTGAATATTCTCATGTTGTCCTAGTTCTTTACTAACTTCATCCATTGATTTTGCATTAGATGTACCAAAAATTAAAACCATTAAGCTTTTTAATGCGATATAGCTTGGTCGTGCAATAAAAGCAGTGATAAACCCATCATCTATAAGTGTTCTTATACGTTTATGAACGGCGCTCACAGATATATCAGACATATCAGCTAATTCTCTATATGTCACACGCGAGTTTTCTAATAGCTTTTTTAGAAGTAAATAGTCCGTCTCATCCATATTTCTAACAAGAAATTAAATAATTTTTATTTATTATAATTTTCTCATCAAATTTTTAAAAATTTGTTACCAAATTTTCCCATTGTTACAAAAATGAATTGGATTATGATTATAATGGATTGAATTGATTCTCTGAAATAGAACTGGATAAAGGATTAACTCAATTGTAAATTTGGGTAAAAATTATTTTAAGATTATAAAAAAAAAGATAAGAGTTGATAACAATTGCAAAACAGATTTTTACTAATTATTATTTATTTCTTATGATATTTTATTCCTTTGTATTGCTTTTTTCGATTCATAAAACTAGAAGCGGAAATCTCCTCTTCTTCCTCTATTATAAGGACTAGGAGGTGCTTTTTCGGTTACGACAACGTTGCTTGCTTGAGGTCCTTTTTGTCCCTCGGTTATTTCAAATTCAACTTTGTCATTTTCATTTAAGGTTTTATATTCGTCATCTCTCCCACTTAATGCAGAGTAATGTACAAATACATCAGTTCCTTCTTCAGAATTTATAAATCCATAGCCTTTTCGGCTATTAAACCATTTTACTGTTCCTTTTACCAATTTTATAACCAATTTATTAATTTTTGATACAAATACTTTAATTCTAAAGTACTAATTTTAAAAAGATACAAGAAATAATAAACTTTGACCTTTTTGAGATATTTTTAAAAAAGTTTTCATTATTTTTCATTTAATGGAAGCGAAAAGAAGAAAGTTGATCACAAATTACATATAGATATAGATATTAAATTCTTCCTTATCTCTGCATGACTAAATTAGAATTTTACAACATAGTCGAAACTGATGATTTACAAGTATCAATACCGCGTACTAGTCATTTCACTGTAGGAACCTCCCCTTATTATGCACACCAGCATGCCCTGGGGATTGATATCTATCACTCACTATTTTTAGATAACTATGAAGTGCTTAGTCCCATCTCAGGGGAAATTTTAAAAGTGAAGACTTTAATCGCCCCAAAACCAAAGTTTGTGGGTGGTATTGATAAGGATTACCTTATTTTGGTAAAAAACCCTCAAAATCCGGAAATTACGTATAAAATCCTGCATGTTAAATCTGATGATATTCAGGTTGGTGATCAAATTAAAATAGGAGATCCACTAGGTACGACGATTCGCAATGGGTATTTTGCTAAATGGTCAAGTCCTCATTTGCATCTTGAAGTTAGACCCTCTCACGACGCAATTCGGGCAAGTGGGGGTAGACCATTTTCTTTAGCATTTAAAAAGAGGAAAAATAAGAGTTATAAAAAGTATGGAAAATTTCAAGAGATTTCCATCAAAATTCAATCAATTTTCCCCGAATTCTTACTTGGGAATTTTTCTGAAGACCTATATAAGAAAATTGATCCCATTTGTGGTGTTAAGGTTAGTATTAATCAAATGGAATATGTACTAGATGGGGGCATGCCCCACTATAAAACGGGTACCATTATTTCCTCTCATAAGCTCATAAAAGAAATAGATCATTCCATATATTTAGGAAATTACAAAATTGGGAAATTAAACAAGTCACGCGGTCATTTTGGTTTTTTTAAATTTGATTCTTCACTAAAATTTCTTCTAAATGATCAGAAAATTAGAGGAATATCTCTATATCTGGCAAATTTTACACCTTTAATAAAAATAATTCCATTTAGCGATGGTCAAACTAATTTAGATACTAATTCAACAGCACGATTAACTATTATTACTTAAAATCTCATTTAGTTAGTTGACTCTAGAACTGAAAGATCTGATTCTCTTTCTGCTTCAATTGCTTTACTATTAATATTTTTATTCATGATCTTCTTATCCCCTTTCACCTAAGTTTATGAAATTTTGCAAGTTAATTAAGATTTGATTTTTAGAAGATAGAAATAATATTTAACAATTTACATTACAAAAAATATTAATGGGGTTATGATTAATATCTCAGAAATCTTTTAATATCAGAAAGTATATATTTTCAATAACAATGATTTCAAATAAAACTGCTGTAGTTATCAATCTAAAAGCGAAATTACTTTTAGTGAAGCTTAAAACAGTTTTATTATTATAAGCGATACAAACCGTTTTGCCCTTATTCTTTTAAAAACTTCGGCAGGCTTGTTCGCTTTACCGGCATTATTAATCGAAGAAGGGCATAATAGGCTCAGATTCAAAATTACAAACAAAAAAAAATGTGGAAATTTAGATGATTCAAAATACTTACAACTACAAGAAAAGTGAAAAAAAATGGCAGAAGAAATGGGTCGAAGCACAACTTTTTGAGGCGGATAGAGATGAAAGGGAGAAATATTTCATCAATTTCCCTTTCCCTTATCTGAATGGACCCCCGCATTTAGGTCATGGTTATAGTTTATTAAAAGCCGATGTAATGGCTAGATTTCAAAGAATGATGGGGAAAAATGTATTGTTTCCATTCGCTTTTCATGCAACGGGTGAACCTATCGTAGGTGTTGCAAAAAGAATCAAAGCAGGTGATGAATCTCAAATAAGGATTTTAAAGATATCAGGGGTTCCTGAGAAAGAAATTCCTAAATTTAAAGATGCCGAATACATTGTTAACTATTTCAAAAATAAATGGATTGAGACAACGACAACATTAGGATTAGCTATCGACTGGCGAAGGCAATTTGTCACTACACAGTTGACTCCTACTTTTTCGAAATTTGTAGAATGGCAATATAGGAAATTGAAAAAAGATGGTTATGTAATTCAAGGGTCACATCCTGTAATTTGGTGTCCAGCAGATCAAAGTCCAACTGGAGACCACGATCGATTGGAAGGCGAAGGCGCTCGTATAGTGGATTATGTTGTTATTAAATTTTATTCTGAGGCACTTAATGCTTTTTTCTTGCCTGCCACATTGAGACCTGAAACAACATATGGGGTCACTAATATGTTTGTGCACCCTGAAGCATCATATGTAAAAGTAGTTATTAATGGTGAAAATGTAATCATTTCTAAAGATGTTGTCATTAAGTTTCAAGATCAGAAATTTAAAGTTGGAGATATCGAGGAAGTAGCCACTAACGAGTTAATCGGGACCTATCTTACTAATCCAGTTAATAATGAGCAGATAATAGTTTTACCTGGTGATTTCATAGATACAGCCGGTTCAACGGGAGTCGTTATGTCTGTACCCGCACATGCACCTATGGATTGGATTACTTTGAAAAATTTACAAGAGAATCCTGATAGTTTGAATAATTGGGGTATAAACCTGGATGAAGTAATGTCAATTAAGCCAATTGCTTTGATCAAAGTGGAAGGATATGGTGAATTTCCCGCAGGTGAGGAAATTGAAAACCGTAATATCACTTCTCGTGATGATCCAGAAGTAAACGAAGCAACTAGAATAATTTACAGAAAAGAGCATAATTCTGGAATACTATTAGCGATAACTGGAAAATACAAAGATATGACGGTTGAGTTTGTAAAAGACAAGATTATTGATGATTTTATTCATGATAATATTGCGTTTATCTTAAAAGAACCTGGAGAACCTGTTGTTTGTAGATGCGGTACTAGAAATCATGTGAAATATCTTGAAAACCAATGGTTCTTAAAATTTTCGGATACAGTTTGGAAAGACAAAACTCACAAACTTTTGGATAAAATGGATGTTTTCCCTATTGAAGCTCGAAAAGCGTTTCATAACACAGTTGATTGGTTAGAAAATAAAGCGTGTGCACGTAGATCAGGTTTGGGAACCCCTATGCCTTGGGATACTGATTGGATAATAGAAACATTGTCAGATTCGGTCATCTATATGGCATATTATATAATATCTAAATATGTCAATGATGGACGATTTACACTAGAATATTCAACGGATGAGGTTTTTGAATTTATATTATTAGGTAATGGTGATCCAAAAACTATTAGTGATGATGTTGGTATTGATCTTTCATTGTTAGAAGAAATTCGAGAAGAATTAGTATATTTCTATCCTTTTGATTTAAGAACATCAGGTAAGGATCTCCTAAATAATCATTTGACTTTTATGTTAATGCATCACACAGCAATATTTCAAGAAGAATTTTGGCCTTTGGGTGTTGCTGTTAATGGCTATGTTGCAATTGAAAATATAAAAATGGGTAAAAGGTATGGAAACTTCAAAACAGTTGAAGATGTTGTCAATGTTTTTGGTGTAGATGCCGCAAGATTGGGATTCTTAATCGCTGGAGAGGGATTGAAAGATGCTTCTTTCTCATTAGCTGAAGCTGAAAGTTATGTCAAATGGATCCAAAATTTGTATGAAATGGCTTTAGAAAATATAGATGATGCGGAAGAAAAACAAATTGATCAATGGTTAGTTTCACGTATTCAAAATCATATTAGAACAACTATAAATTCTCTATCTAAAATGGAAACAAGATCTGCTTTTCAATCGGCATTTCACGCAACACTGCAAGATATTCGTTGGTATTTGAAAAGACGAGGATCAAAAGGACCCGCTTATTCCTATGCGCTGGAAAATATTATATTGCTAGTGTGCCCTTTTATTCCCCACGTTGTTGAAGAAATCTGGGCTGTTAAAGGAAACCTTGGTTTTGCTTCAACCGCCCCATATCCTATTATCGATCAAACCAAAATTATCAAGGATTCAGAATATGCTGAGAAATTTCTTGATTCGTTTATTGATGATATAAAAAACTTGAAGAGTATCTTGTTAGAAAAGGAAAACAAAAAATTGGAAAAGATTGAAGTATTTATAGCCCCAAAATGGATGTACTTAATTTACTCTGAAGCATGTGAAAATGGGTTAAATGAGTTAATAAAGCGAATTATGCAGAATCCTGATATTAGAAAAGTTGGACAGAGCGCCGTTAAATATGCCCAGAATTTGGTGAAAGATAGAGCTCCTCCTGATTTTCCATGGACTCAATCCTCTGCGATCAAAATATTGAATGAAGCAAAAGAATACATTGAGAAGCAAGTAAATACATCGATTGTAATCATCGAAGCTGAAAATTCCTCCCATATAAAAGCAAAAGCAGCAATACCTAGGAGACCAGGTATCAACTTTATTATGCAATAAAATTTTAGTAAAACTTATAACTTATTTTTTTGTATTGCTTTTAAAATATCCAAATATTTTATCATTTCCTTCGTATCACTTTTACCTATACAGAAGTCTAATTGTTTAGTAAAGTAATTATTAAATAATTTCAATTGGGGGCTAGAAATTATAAATTGAGAACCATCTTCAATCGTTTTATCGAATATTGAGTCTTTAACCTCTTCAATATTAATATTGATGATTTGTAGAGCAATCCATTCAAATAATTCCCCGACATTTTCATTTGTTTTTGCAGAGGTCTCCATATAATAAACTCCCAATTCTTTTGCTAAGCTCAAACCTTCTTCTGTAGATACTTGTCTTTCATCCTCCAAATCAACTTTATTTCCTACAAGTATTAGAATAATATTTGGTTCCGTGACTTTATCGATAATGTCATACCATTTTCTGACATTTTCAAATGATTCTTTATTTGTTAAATCAAAAGTAATGATACCTGCCCGTGAATCAGTTAAGTAATCTGGCCACAAGCGTTGGAATTGGTTTTGTCCTGCTAAATCCCAAATCATAAACTTTACAGAAGTATTTAATTCCTTAAATTTACATTCTTTCTTGGAGATAAAAGTTCCTATAGTTGCTTTATAATCTGCTTTAAATATTCCGTGAACATATCTTTGAACCATACTTGTTTTGCCTACTCCACCATCTCCGATTAAGGATAGTTTGTATACATAATCTGGAGAATGTGATTTTTTCTGATAGTAATCCAATTTACGCCTTAATCTTTCAATTTCAGTATCCCGTTTAATTGTAGGAATAACTGGGCTCACGGGTAGTTCTCCATCAATAATTCGTGCTACCTTGTCAGCTGCTAAAAATGCATATGGAAAAACATCATCTACAAATGTTGCAGGATGCAGAATAGATACTAATACATATTCTGATCCAGATTCACAAAAAATAAATCTATACTTATCAGTATCAAATGTTCCAGCACCAAAAGTACCTAAATCAAAGTCTTGTGTTAATTTTTTAAGTATAACTTCAACTAGAGAACTGAATGCGCCTACAAATTTTTTTTCTTCGAGTTCATTAGAATCTCTTGTTAAAATATCGACTACTAAGCCATCCCTCCCGACAACAAGAACAGAAACTAATGAATCTCCTACTTCTTGCATATACCACTTGAATAATGCCATCAACCTTTCTTTATCTATGTATGTCATTAAACATCAGCCTCTTATTTTCATAACTTCCCTTATTTACTCAAAGGTATCTGATTTTTTCTAGACTACATTACTAATAGTCTTCGAATATTTGAATTCTTTTAAATGGATAGAAGAAAAAAGGATTTAATATATAGAAAAAATTTAGTTTGAACACAAGGGATTTTTTACTTCTTTATTATTGGTAAGGAGAAATAGAAAGTTGAACCTTTATCTCTTCTTTTAGATTCCATCTTAAGGAAGATATTTTTTTAAAAATATAAAAAAATCATAAAAAGTTTAATTCTTAATCTAATCCATATACTTGTCTTGGGGCAAGGTATTTTGGAAATTTTTCCAAAAGCTTTAAACGAGTGAGATAACAGAGATGGCATTCATCAACATATTCATTTTCATGTTCAAGATTATACTCTTTCACTAATTGAGCTGGACCACCTCTAGTTAATGGTCCGCATATAGGATGTGCTTCAGCATCATATTTCATAATTAAATCTGATAATGGTGTCTCCCAAAAATTTCCTATGCTTAATCCTTGACAAATATGAGCATTTCCAAAAGAATCCACATGAATTCTCCCAAGAGCTTTAAAATCTTCATATGGGCACTCAATGAATTCTTCCCATGATCTTTTTGGTAGATCGTGAATCAATCGTTCCACAGCTCTACCTTTAAACATAGCTCCACCACTAATTACGGGTTCTCCTTTTTCTTGGTCTTTTTTAACTGTCGGTTCTTCAATACAAATAGTCATTGAAGGTAATTTCAGATTATCAGAAGCCTTTTTGGCAATTTTTGACAGGCTTTGATCCACATTTTCATAATGAAATGTGTCATCACTTATGCTAATATCATCAATACCTATCTCAGAAAATGGTTGTAGCCATAGTTCTGCATCCTCAATACTAGTTGCCCAGTAAGAGTTTGTGACTATCCCAACTTTAAATCCATGCTCTTTAGCTAATCTTATTCCTTCAAGCAATAAAGGATAATAAAGAAACGGTTCCCCACCCTCAAAATAAATCCATTCCACGGATTGTATTTTTTTTGCTTCATTAAGAACTTCTTTAATTTGTTTTACAGTGAAGGTTCCATGAGAGCTTGGGCTACAATATAAAAAACAGTGATCACAGGAATAATTACATGTATAGGTTAACAAAAAATGGATTCCTTTCAACATTGTTAAATCCCTCATTAATCAAGGTTTATCATAAGGAACAATTTTTAATCTTAAATAAAATTAATTAATTAAAATTCATTGTTCTCTATTAAATTTCGAATAAAGTGAGTTAAAATGACTGAACCAATTAGTATTTATGAAAAGTACTTCAAAGACCCTAGACGTGAACCTGTATTAGTGGATTATGTAAGAACACCTATTGGTAAAAGAAGTGGCACTATTATGAGGCATAGGGGAGATGATCTTGTGGTTCACTGTTATCGTACAATTGTGGAACGCAATGATTTTGATATAAACATTATCGGAGATTCTATAGTGTCTTGTAATAGTCAAATTGGTGATTGTGCATTAGACATTGGAAGAACTTCGGCACTGGCAGCTCATCTACCAGTAAGTGTTCCCGGATTTTCAATTAACCGTCAATGCGCAGGTGGGGCACAGGCAGTAATTTCAGCATGGCAGGCGATTGCTTCAGGAATCCATGATTGTGTGATCTGTGGGGGAGTGGAAGTCCAAAACAAATATCCCATCATGTCTGATGCATACGTATTTGATAAAGAACAAAATAAGCCAATTATGATTTCGCCAAATAAAAAAATAGGATCTCATCCTGAAATAATTCAAAAAAAAGAAGAGTATAACTCCCCATTTGCAGACCAAATTACATCTGCTCATGCAATTGGCGCGGTATGGATGAAAAAATCGAATAAACCTTTAGAAGATTTTAGGCATGATGTTGATAGCTTATCTTTAATTTCTCACAAAAAAGCATGCTCAACCTGGGAAGAAAGAGGAAAGGAAATTGAGCCGATTTGGTGCCCTAAACTTGATGAAAATGGAAAGCCAACTTTAAATGAAAAAAAAAATATCACTAAAGATCCTAGTTTATCAGTTTTAACTGAAAATGATGAAACTCCTCGCCCTGGCACATCAATGGAAAAATTGACAAGCCTAAGGACCATTGCAGGGAGAAAGAGCACAGCTTTTCTCACAGCGGGTAATAGTTGTCCTACAAGTGACGGTGCTGCCGCCCAATTATGGATGACAAGAGGACTTGCTGAAGAAATTGGACTTAAAGCAAGAGCCACAATAGTAAACTTTTCTATAATTGGATCTGATCCTGTGTTACAACTCACAGGACCAATTAGGGCGATACCTGAAGCTTTAAATAGAGCTAATATGAATTTTGATAACATGGATTTTATAGAAATAAATGAAGCCTTTAGCTCAGTGATATATGCATGTTGCTATGACTTAGGGTTAGATTGGGAAGAAGATCGATTTAATCCATGGGGCGGAGCAATTGCACTAGGTCATCCCACAGGAGCTACAGGTTGTCGACTTATAGGATCGAACATTCACCAATTAGAAGAATCCAGAAAGGAATATGCAATTTCCAGTATGTGCGTAGGATTGGGAATGGGGATGGCTACAATAGTAAGGAATGAAAATCCAAAGTAGTAACTTGTATATTTTTTTTCTTTTTTTTCTGATAGTGTTAAATTGACAAAATTTATAGTTTAAGCTTTAATTTTATTTATATTGAAACTTAAAAAATCAATTTAGAGGTATCAATACTATGATAGAATTTACTGAAGAGCAAGAATTAATCAGAGAGAGTGTAAAAGAATTTGCCCAAAAGAAAATTGCTCCAATTGCGCTTGAGATGGAAGTTAATAAAAAAATTCCCGATGATGTTATTAAGGGAATGGCAGAATTAGGAATATTGACTTGTACTGCAGATCCTGCATATGGAGGATCTGGATTAAATGCAGTTACCGCAGGTGTTATTGCAGAAGAATTAGCCAAGGGAGATTGCACCGGCTCAACATGCGTATTTTACTTGGTTCAAGCTGCATGGGGGTATTTACTGAATAAATACGGAACTGAAGAAGCAAAAAAAGAAATATTTCCAAAAACAAGTGCGGGAGATTGGTTTTTAGGAATAGCTACAACAGAAAGCGGTGCTGGTTCTGATGTTGTTGGTGGAAAGACTCAAATTAGGAAAGATGGAGATTCTTTTATCGTTAATGGAGAGAAAATGTATATCAGCGGCGTTAGAGAAGCTGCAACTAATGGAGGTGGTCATGTTACTATTGCTCATCAATCTCCTGAGTTGGGTTCAAGAGGCATGACTGTATTTTACTTACCTTTAACTGCTGATGGAATTACACCAACCTATATAGCTGATTTAGGCCGTGAAGGTATTTCTTGTGGAGGGTTTTCTATAGATGACGTAAAAATTCCTAAGCATTACATAATAGGGGAAGAAAATAAGGGATTTTATATTATTCATGAAGGCTATGAGTATGCTCGAGCATTAATTGCTGTGATATGTGCTGCTGCTGGGTTGAAGTCATTAGAGAATGGTATGAATTATGTGAAAGAGAGAAAAGTATTTGGACAACCATTAGCTAAATTCCAAGAAATAAACTTTAGATTAGCAGAACACTATACAAGACTAGAGATGCTGAAGAGGTTGGGTTATGAAGCGTTAAGAGCCATAGATTTGGAACAGGAAGGAAAAGGAGACAGATTTGAAACCAGTAAAATCGTAGCTATGTCAAAAATGTTTGCTTCCGATTGGGCTTGTGAAGCAATTAATGATGTTATCCAATGGCAAGGAGCTTTTGGCTATTCTAGAGAATGTCCTGATCAAGCTGCTTGGCGTGCTATTAGGTCATTTTCATTAGCTGAGGGTACACGTGAAGTTATGAAGATGATTGTGGCTCGTGAGTTGCTGGGTAAAGAATTAACGTCTTATAAATAATATCATAAAATTTTTTTTATATTTTTAATAGATTTTATAATAATCCTCAAAGGATTTTTTGAACTTAGTATAGAGTTTTTTATAATTATGAAATTTATCGTATGTGTTAAACAAGTTCCTGAAACAAACGACCTTAAATTTGATTCGGGTGCGAATAGAGTTTTAAAAGAAGGAGTTTCAACAATAATAAACCCGTTCGACCAGTTTGCTTTAGAGGAAGCAATTAAAATTAGACAAGAAGGGGATGAAATAATTGCTATTTCTATCGGGGATGCTGAAACAAAAATTACCTTGATGAGATGTTTAGCTTTAGGTGCTGATAGGGGAATACTATTAGATGATGAGAAATTTCAAGATTCTGATACATTTGCAACTTCCAATATATTAGCAGCAGCTATAAAGAAAATAGGTGAGTATCATATGATTTTTTGCGGAAATTCATCCTTTGACACCGGCTCGAGTCAGGTTGGACCCGAATTAGCCGCATTATTAAATATTCCTCAGTTCACATACGCAGAAAGCGTTGAGAAAGTTGAAAATGGAAAAATTAAAGTTAAAACTCAAACAGATGAGGGTTATAGGATTGTTGAATCTGAGCTTCCTCTACTTGTTACAGGAATTCCTCCATCATCCTTTCAACCTCGCATCCCACCACTACCAAAAATATTAGCAGCACGGAAAAAACCATTTGAAGTGTGGAAAACGGAGGATATTAAAGGTGATGAGAATAAATTTGGTTCAACAGGTTCATTGATAAAGATTATAAAACTATATAAACCACCAAAAAGAGCAGAGGGGATAGTAATAACAGAAGACCCAAATACAGCAGTAGAAAAATTAATGGAGATACTGAATAAAGATAAGGTGATTTAATTATAGCTGAGTATAAAGATATCTGGGTATTTGTAGAAATTAAGAAAGAAAACATTAGGAGTGTTACTTTTGAATTACTTGGTAAAGCCAAAGAATTAACAAAAAGTACTGATGAAAAGGTTTGTGCTGTTCTTCTTGGAAAAGGAGTATCGAAATTTTGTGAAGACTTGTCTTATCATAATATAGATAAGATATATTTGTGTGAAAATGACATTTTAGGAGAGTATCTTACTGAAACTTATTCAGTACTACTTATTAATTTAATAAAGAAACATCTACCGAACATTATTTTATTCCCTGCAACTAAAATTGGAAGAGATTTAGCTCCAAGAGTTGCAGCAACCTTAGAAACGGGTTTAACAGCAGATTGTATCGATTTAAAAATTCAAGATGGGAACTTGATACAAACACGTTCTGTTTATGGGGGTAATTACCTAGCAGATATCATTTGCCCTCAAACCAGGCCTCAAATGGCCTCAATAAGACCTAATATCATGGAAAAATCTGAACAAACTGACAAAAATCAACCCGAAATAATTCAATTTTCATCAGATTTAGATCCAGCTCAACTTAAAACTAAGGTAATAGAATACATTGAAACAACAGTATCTAATAAAAAACCAATTGATGAAGCTGATATTATAGTATCTGGGGGTAGAGGAATAGGAAGCAAAGAAAATTTCAAAATAATTGAAGACTTAGCTGACGTTTTAAATGCATCAATAGGTGCTAGTAGGGCAGCTGTGGAAGCGGGATGGATCTCAAAATCATGTCAAGTAGGACAAAGTGGTACTGTGGTATGCCCTAATATTTATATAGCATGTGGAATATCTGGAACAACACAACACCTAGTTGGTATGAAAAGTAGTAAAAAGATAATAGCTATTAATAAGGATCCTAATGCTCCGATCTTTGAAGTATGTGATTACGGTATAGTGGGTGATTATAAAGTAATAGTACCCTTATTAAAAGAGGCATTGGAAAAGAAATTATCTCACATATAAATATTTTTTAGATCAAAATTAATCCTTGAACGTCTCTCTAAGTTCTTTTAGGATTATAATTATAATCCTAAAATTTTTTAATTTTATCTCTTTATTAAAAATACCTTGCCATTAGGGGAAGAATTTATTGTACTTGCATTAATCTTTGGGATACTAATCGGCATTATTTCATCGATTGTTGGAATTGGGGGGGGTATTTTATTTATACCAACTTCAATATTTATTTTTGGTTTTTCTTTAAAAGAATCTATCGTAATATCACTTTTTTCTATGACTGGATTGAATATAAGCGCTTCAATTCGATACATGAAAATGAAATTAATCAATTACCGGCTCTCGATAATATATAACATATGGGATTTCCCTGGTGTAATTGTTGGTGCTTGGGTCACTACTATAATAACACAGAATATTTTATCCGGTATTTGTGGAGCCCTAATTATATCTTTAAGCATAATTCTTTTCCGTAGGAATAATAAAGATAATCTAGAAAAAGAAATAACTCCGTCTTCAAAAAAAGGAGAAATCAACCAAAAAAAAAATAAATTAGGAGTCAATAATCCCGTAATTGCATCCATAAGTTCTTTTTCTGGAGGATTCATCTCAGGTCTTGGTGGTGTGGGTGGGGGAACAGCAGATACAACCACTATGATAATACTAGGCTTAGATCCTAAAGAAGCAGCAGCTACTTCTGAATTTGCTATGGTCTTTACTTCCCTATCAGGAGTAATAATTCATTTGCTTTTTGGTACATACAGTGGTTCTTTACTTTGGCCAATTATCATGACTTTAGGTGGAATTATCGGCGCTCAAATAGGGACCTATTTAACTACTAAAATCGAAAGTAAAATTGTCAGAAAACTTTTGGCTGTTTTCGCTTTTTATACTGGGGTGTTACTGATTCTTTTAATGTTTAATATTGGTTGGTAACTCTTGTGTTGTAAGCAGTTATAAGATAAGTGTTCCAATGTTAAAAGCATCTTTAAAGAAAAAATAAGCTTAAGACTGAAATTATTTTGATTTTAAAGCGATATTAGTTATAAGTTAAGAGTGATAGTTCTGACCATTATCTCTATGAATTTTTTCTTTTTTTATTAAATATATCAACATCATGAGCGCAATACCGATAAGAAGTATTATTTCGTATCCAGGTATACTAATATTATTATCTCCGGGGTGCGGTACTGGGCACTGATCAAGAATAAATTGCACTAAGCATAAGTCACCGCCACCCGCGCCATAACTAAAAGTAGTCCCCCCAACGAATGCAGTTCCATTGGTGCCCAATGATACCCCCATACAGACTTCCGTTTCACTTCCACCCCAGGTACAGTACCAATCTGCAACACCAGTAGAATTGAACTTCACCAAACATATATCGTAATCTGCTAAACCATCAGAATTTGTGTAACCTGCAACATATACGTTTCCTGATTGGTCTATTTCCATCCCAAAGGTATAATCTAAATATCCTTCTTCCCATGTGCTATTCCATTGATAAATCCCTTCAGAATTGAACTTTACTAAGCATATATCATATTCTGGGTAAGTACCTTCAGTAATTCCAGAAACGTATAAATCATTAGATGAATTGATGATTATATCTGTGCCGTGATCTTTTTCGATTCCCCCCCATGTTTGAGTCCATACCACACCAGATGAATTAAACTTAGCTAGATATACATCCCACTTCCCGGCTCCAAAACTTTTAGTATCTCCTACAACATAATAATTTCCTAGTAGATCTGTTGCCACGCCATATCCTTCATCTTGATTGATTCCTCCACATGTATAGTTCCAAACCACGCCTGTAGAGTTGAACTTTACCAAACACATATCAGATTCACCTAAGCCAAAACTGTGAGTATATCCCGCAACATATACATTATTAGATGAATCTAAGGTGATGCTCTTTCCTTCTTCCTTATCATTTCCCCCCCACGTATGATTCCATTCCACAGCCCCTGTCGTGTTAATCTTTAACAACCACATATCAGATTCGCCAGCCCCGAAACTTTCAGTCTTTCCTGTAATATAAATATTATCAAGTGAATCTAATATAATACTATTTCCAACATCCCTGTTGACTCCACCATAAGTTCGATTCCATTCCACCCCAGAAGAGTTGAACTTAACTAGGCATAAATCAGCATCTCCTACCCCAAAACTATAAGTTTCCCCCACTAAATAAGAATTGTTAAATGAGTCTTTAGCGATGTCATACGTACGTTCCGATTCGTTTCCTCCCCATGTGTAAAAGGAAAGTTCAGTTGGGGCAATCGAATTATGAACATTATTAAAAGTCTTGTCGATTTTCATTCTACTCTGGTTAGGTATTATCGAACCCAGTATGAAAAGAACGAAAATCCCCACAACCAAAACTAATCCAAACTTTTTTTTAATTTTTCCCATTATGCACACAATTTTCGAAATCGTAATTGGATCTGCGTTACTATTCAAATATATTATTTTATCATATTAAATACTTACTTTCAAGATAGAAAATAATTCCAAATAACCATCCAGTTTAGCCCAAAATTCTTCTTTGTAATTAGCAAATTAATCTGATCTAGTTTAGTCATTCGAAAAAGAAACATTTCTATAGTTTTTGTTCGAATTATATGCCCACATTGCTGTTTGAAAGCTTCTACAGTGAATCCATGTTTTTAAGAATTTTTTATACAACGTCCACCTGGAATACAATTTTCTTGAGCATTTTCTATGATGATCTAAGAATTGTTCATTTTCCATATTATTAACATGATAAGTTAAATGTCCCATATCATAGAACTTCCAATCTTGAGGAAAATTAGTATATATGAGTCTTTCATTTTGCTGTAATTCTTTGAATAATCTTGTGCCTGGTAAAGGCGTTAAAGTGGTAGTTTGAATAACATCAATACGATTTTTTAAAATATACTTGACTTTTCTATACATACTTTTTTCTGTTTCTGAATCAGAACCAAAAATGAATGCTCCTAAGACTGCGATTTTATATTTATTGATATTTTCGAAAGCCTGTTTATATTCCAGTTGAAGGTTCAATTTTTTATCCATTACTTTCAGTTCTTCTGGATCAGCAGATTCTAACCCAAGAAACACCATTTTGCATCCTGCTCTTGCCGCCCATTTAATTACTTCTTCATTGCTCCCAAAATTTAAGGAAGCTTGACAAAACCATGTTTTGGTTAGTTTTCTATCAACCATTCCCTTAAAAAGTTGGATAGCTCTCTCTTCAGCACCTTTACCATAGCCAAGAATATTATCGTCAACAAAGAAAATCATTCTTTGATGCATTTGTTCCAATTCATCTAAGACTTCCTTATAAGGACGTTGTCGATATTTTCTTCCATTGAAAGCACTGACAGAACAGAAATAGCAATCCATAGGACAACCTCTTGAAGTTTGTAAAGTTCCAAATAAATATTTGTTGCTAAATAGATCTCGATTAGCGATTGTACTATTTTCTAAATCCAGATGAACTCCATTATATTTTTGTTTTAATGTATTATTTAAAAAATCATCGATAACAGTTGACCATACACTCTCTGCTTCCCCTACGACTACAGAATCTACATACTTTAAAGCCTCTTCAGGAACCATTGAAGCGTGTATTCCTCCCATAATCACAGGAATATTATCTTTTCTGTAATGAGCAGCAATTTCATAAGCTCTATTTGCCACTGAAGTAAATGCTGTTATTCCAACAAGATCAGCGTTTTCATATTCGAAATCCTCAAAATTCTCATCGATTATTTTAACTTGAAAGGTCTCGGGAGTTAACGCCGCCACTATCCCTAATCCCAATGGAGGAAAAGTGGAGGAGGGATTAATTGTCAATCCTGCAATCTCTTTATTAACAGGATTTATTAATAAGAGTCTCTTTTTGGTTTGGTCTTCTTTAATTTCAATAGCTTTATCCTCAATTTCAAACTGTTTTTTTAAATCTCGAATTAGGATGTATATTCCTAAGAAGTAAAACACTACGCTAATTATGTAAACCATAAAAAATAGGATTAAAGCAAAAAGATCGGTAAAGAGAAAAATGAGGTTGATTATTATTGTAGGTAAAGAAAAGAACAACATCGGGATAATATAAGGGGATTTATTTTTAATTTTAATAACTACATTTTTGTTTTTTGCCGTTTCTTTCAATCCAGAAAGATATGGCATAGGATAAAATACTATAAAAGAAGGGATTATTATCCAACTATAATCCAGTAAAAAAAAAATTGTTATTAGTAACATAGATGCTAGAAATAGAAACAAGGGGAAGATATATTTTAATCTCAATTAAAAAACCTCCTTTAGGCAAATTGGTATTAGATTTCCCTTTCTTATAATATAAAATAATTTAAAACAATCTTAAGATAACAAAATTTTAGGGGATTAAAAAAGTCTAAGAAAATTTTTTAAATACCCATAATTCTTAATGACTATGAATAAAGTAGCGATAATAGGAGTAGGACATACCAAATTTGGTAAGATTCAAGATAAAGGATTAATGGATTTGTTATGTGAAGCATCTTTAACTGCGATTGAAGATTCCAATACAAATGACAAAGATTTTGATTCTGTATATGTTGGAGCAATGAGTCCAGAAATTTTGAACAAAACCGCAGGTGTTGCAAGCGCTCTTGTTGATAGAATTAGTTTAATTCCTGCCGCTGCCGATGATATTAAAAATGGACCCGCCAGCGGAGGATCCGCAATTAAAGCAGGATTCCAGGCAATTGCTTCAGGAATGAGTGAGTTAGTACTAGTTGTGGGGGGTGAAAAAATGACTCATATCACAACACCGGGGTATGTGACTTCTACTGTAGCCACATTAACTCAACCAGAAGCGGAAAGACCTCATGGGGTTTCATTACCCTCATTTGCAGGATTACTTACTCGTGCCTATCTTGAGAAATATAATGCGAAACTAGAATGGATTTCTGATATTGCTATTAAAAATCATAAAAATGGAGCATTGAATCCAAACGCCCATTTCCAGAAAACAATTGAAGATTTCATGAAAATTGCTATTGAAAAAGGGAGAGGTAGTTGGGATAATATTTATGAGTTTCTTAGTGATGATAAAACTAATCCTATAATTGCTGATCCATTGCGACTCTTCCATATATGCCCTATTTCTGATGGAGCTGCGGCATTAGTTTTATGTAATGCTGAGAAAGCTAAGCAGTACAATGATATGCCGATTATGATTTCTGGTGTCGGACAAGCAACAGATACTCATATCGTTTTTGAACGAGAAGAAATAATTACATTGAAGGCGTTAAAAATTTGCTCAAGTCAAGCTTATCAAATGGCAAAAAAAACACCAAAGGACATAGATGTTGCAGAACTCCATGATGCTTTTGAGATTCTTGAAGCTGTTCAAAGTGAAGATATTGGATTCTTTAAGAAAGGTGAAGGTGCTAAAGCAGCTCATGAAGGTTTAACTGAAATTGGGGGAAAGATTCCTATTAATCCCTCGGGTGGATTAAAGGCACGTGGTCACCCTCTTGGTGCTACAGGAGTTGCTCAGGTTATTGAATTATATTGGCAATTAAGAGGGGAAGCAGGAAAAAGACAGGTAACAAGCGCAGAGACCGGGATTACTTGTAATTTTGGAGGATTTGGAAATAATATTATATCAATATTAGTTGAAAGGATGTAATACTTAGGATTAATTTGGTATAATAAAGAAGTAATAGAAAGAAGTTAAATTAGAAATTAGAGGATTCAATTTCTGCGATAAAAAGATTTCCAATTGAAAGCCATTTTTGCTTTGTTTCCAAATCATCAACTTCCTTTTCTGTAATCTCGATTCCTTGTTTAAGATTTTTCATTGCTAAATCGTAATTATTAAGTTCCTTATAGCAAATTCCTAACTTAATATACGTTTGGTGAATATACCAATCCTCACTCGCTAATTCTAAGGTTTCTAAAAAATGATCAACTGCTTGTTCATAATCCTCAAAATACATTAAAATTTCTCCGTAGGTATCATGATATGTCCCATTTTCAGGAAATTTAGTAACAAGATCTTGCATTATATCTAGAGATTCATCTTTTTTATCTAAATATTGTAACCAATACGCTTTATAATTGAGAAGATCGGAATCTTCAGGATATTCTTTGATCAAATCATTAATTATCTCCAATCCCGCTTCAATTTTTTGCATTCTTCGAAGTATAGATGCTTTTTTGATTTGAATATCTTTAACATTTTCTGGAAAATTTGCATACATTTCATCAATAGTCACCAAGATTTCATTATAATCCTCATAATAAATCAAAATTTTAATTTTTGAATAATATAATTCAATATTTCCTGGATTGAGATTAATTTCTTCTGTAATTTCTGTGACGTCCTGCTCATATTGCCCTCTTATTCCCTCAATACTCTTTGGTTGAAAAATATCCGCCAGGTCTTGCCAGATTATTCCTTCTAATTTATCAAACGTTTCTTTTAGTTCTACTTTCGCCTCGATCTTATAAGCTAAGTATTTGATGTAATCAGGTATAAAATCTCGTAGAGCATTTTTTAATTTTTTATCAAATAATATTTCACAGGCATCCTCAATAATATCGTCAACTTTATCCATAATGTTTATCGTTCGTGAAAACAGTTTATTTAAATAAGTAAACTTAGTAATATGGTCTTCCGTAATTGCTTCAAGCATTACCTCTAATCTTTCATTTTCTTGAAAGTAAAAATGCATATCTGAAGGTAATATTAATTTAAAAAATTTAATTGGATAAATATTGCTTTCAACAATTTCATCGACATAATACTCCAATTTTGTTTCCTTAATCGCATAAGTTTTTGAAAAATCTTCCATAGAAATATAATCGGGATACCGATCAGGATGATTAGTAGATAGAAACAGCAAGATCTTATTAAAATCGTCCTCTTTTGTGAGCATGGATTCAACTCGGGAATAATCTAACTTTAGCACATTGTTGAGGAATCTAAATTGTATGTCCTCATCTTTAATCTTATATTTATTGAAAAATTTAATGGTATTTTGAGTAACCTCTTCAATTCTCTTACTTTCTTCATCTAATATTGATTGACGATCCAAATTATAATCTCGTAGAATTATTGAATATTCTGCTTTACCGGATCGAGTGATTCTATATTCTTTTTCCTCTTTTTTTACAAATCCTTGATCTTGTAATAAATTTAGATTTTTTGATAATGAAGATTGGTTAATTTTAAGGGGCTCTGATAAAAAATCTGCCCACTTGCAATGATTATTATTATATAGCATCCATAAAATCCAATGGTTGTAGTTTCTCTTTCTTCTGATGATCATTGGGGGATAACTTAGCTTTCTCTTTTTTTCATCTGAACTTGATAATTCTAAAAATCTCTTTCTACCCTCCGAAGTAATTTTATAGTGCCCTCTTGATATATTTTCGACTAGATGTTTACCCTTTAATAAGGATAAATATTTTGAGAGAGTAGATAATCGAAGTTCGAGAGGCTCATCTGTAAAATTAGCCCACTCGCATTCTTCATTATTAGATAACATCCAGAGAATGATATGCTCAAAATTTTTCTTCTCCATTACCGGAGGATTATATATCTCATGGGGAGGATAATTGATTTTATTCATGGTTCTCATGTATTTATAGTTTATTAACCTATTTAAAATTTTATAATTTTACATTAGTTCGAACTTCGCGGAAAGTCTGTATAAATAAACTATATATGAAAATAAAATAATAATAAAATTAACAAAAAAAAAAAATTAAACGGTAAAAAAAATGAAGAGAAAAGAAGGAAAAGTAGTAAGTAAAGTCTCTGCCGGATATAATCCAGTTTTCCAAAGTTTTGTTCGTTAAAATATTATTTTTTTTTATTTTATATTTTTTTCACGATTATTTTTCATTTCCATATTATAGAAATTAACCTCCTAGTAGACTGAAACTACTAGGGGGTTTAAAATTTCTTTTACAGGGTTTTTAGGATAAAATACTCCAATAACCACCTTAAAATGATGTTTTTTGTATTCAATCAAAAACTTTTTCTATAATTCAAACTTCGCAAAAAGTTCATATAATAAAACTATATATGGCATTGTATAAATATATTATTTAGAACACCCTTAAAGAGGTTAAAAAAAAATGAAGAAAAATGCCAAGGAAGGATTAATAAAAATAAATAACTATGGTCAAAATCCATTATTTCGGGATTTGCTTAAATAACTTTTTTTTAATTTTGTTTTATTCTTGATTTTGGATATTTTACTTATTTTGAAATCATTTTACCTAAAATTTTAAATTTCAAAAATTATAATCATTCATTAAGAAAAATTTTGATCATTTTGATAACTTTTTTATGTCTCGATGAGTGATCCTCAGAAATATAGATTTAAGATAACCGTCATCGGTGATGGTCAAGTGGGTAAAACTTCCTTGATTAAGAAGTTTACTCAAGGTTCATTTGTTAAAGATTATGTGAAGACTTTGGGAGCTCAATTTTCAAAATTTGAGAAAATAATAGAAGGGGATGAAACTCGATTGATCTTCTGGGATATAGCAGGTCAAGATGATTTTCGTTTTTTACTCCCTACATTTTATAGAGAAAGTAATGCGGCAATTATCGTTTATAGTCTTGAAGAAAATGAGCTAGGAACGCGAAGTTTTGAGCATGTACGAAATTGGTATGAAAATATTAAGAAGTTTTGCGGGGAGATTCCGATGATACTTTTTGGTAATAAAGTTGATTTAATTGAGGAAGATGAGCTCGAAAATTCTGAGGCCCATGATTTTGTAGAGAAAAACGGATTTCTCGGATATTATTTAACCTCAGCAAAAACGGGGAAACGAGTTCATGATGCGTTTAATACAATAATTAACGAACTATACTACAAATCCAAGGCTTTATCATAAGTATAGTAATTAAAAAATATAAAATTTGAAAAAAATTTTAAAAATCAGCTTCCATTTCAGCAATTTCAGCTAGAAAGAGCTCTGCTATTGTGAGCCAATTTCGTTTTGTATCGAGATCACAAAAACATTTATTTGTGAATTCTTTCCCTTTTGAAAGGTTTTCAATAGCTGAATCTTGATCTCCCATTTCTTTATAACATATTCCTAGTTTAATATATGTTTGGTTAATATACCATTCATTACTCTCTAGTTCTATTGCCTTTTGGAACTCGTTAATAGCCTTTTCATATTCTTCAAAATTCATTAAAATTTCTCCATAAGTATCATGGAACATTCCATTATCTGGTTCCCGCTTGAGTAAGCCTTCTATGATCTCTAAGACATTCTCTTTTTTATCTAAATATTGTAACCAATAAATCTTGTTAAGTAAGAGATTATTATCCTCTGGATATTTTTCAATTAATTCATTAATGATTTCTAATCCTTCTTCAAGATTTTTCTTTTCTCTCAGAATATAGGCTTTTCTAATTTTTAGGCTTCTTTCACCTTCAGGAAATTCTTTAAGTAAATGATCTAGAATATCTAATATTTCATCGAACTTATCAAAATAAAGCAATATTCGATTCTTTGAATTATAGAAATCAAGATTTTTGGGATTTAATGTAATAGCATTGTCAATTGACTCAAGAGCTTCTTCATAGTTATTTGATTCCAATAAAAATTGACTTTTTAATTGATGATATCTTGCTTTATTTGAGTCATAGGCGTCTAATGCAATGGCATCTTCAATTTCAGTTAGTCGATCTTCTCTTTCGGAGTCAAACTCATACATCCGATTATAACCTTCTACTAATGCCACTAGAGCGTGGGATAAAGGGTGATCAGGATAAAATTTCTGTCCTTTATCCACTATTTCAAATGCATTTTCATATTCTCCAAGTGCCATAGAAGAAAATCCCAAGACAAAATAATAAAGAGCATATAATGGATTATCTTTATCAACTTGGGTTGATTTTATGCGCTTATTCAGAAAATCTACAGATTCTTTATTGCGATTTAAATAAGCGAGAGTCATAGCTTTATAGATAATAATATCTAAGTCCTTCTTACCAGACTTAATAACCGAATTAAGAAGTTCCAATGTACTACCATATTTTTTTTCATCTAACGAGTGGATAATCTTCTTATACACTGAATCTGGTTTTGATGCCAGATACGGCCTTATTACCTCTAAAATACCTGTATCTAAATAATAATTCATTTCATTTTCACCGATAAATTGATATTGCGAGGTCATTGAGAGACCCTCTTGTAATATTTCAGGGATATTCTGCCAAATTATACCTTCTAACTTACCAGAAATACCTAATAATTTCTTTTCTTTTTCAATTTTATATGCCAGATAATTAATATATCCTGGCAAGAATTTTAGTAATGAACTTTTCAAATCCTCATGGAAAACATATTGACAAGCTTCTTCCAAAATAGCATTTACAGTAGAATTCATGTCGAGGGGAAGTATTAGATTTGATGATTTTTCAAATAACTTATTCAAATAGGTGAATTTTGTAATATGTTCTTCGGTAATAACTTGAAGCATCATTTCTAATTTCTCATCTGACTGAAAATAATAAATTCTGTCAGGAGGAATTTCTAATTTGAAAAATTTTGTTGTAAAGATTTGATTTTCGACGATTTCATCAATATAATAATCAAGCGTAGTTTTTTTAATATCATACTTTGACGAAAATTCCTCAGGAAAGATATATTTCGGATACTCACTGGGATGATTAATAGAAAGAAAGAGTAAAATTTTATGAAAATCTTCTTCATTTCGTAATACATTTTTAATTTTGGAGTATTCTAGTTTTAAAACACTGTTAAGAAATCTAAACTGAGTATCTCTATCTCTTATGTCAAAATCTCTAAAAAATTTGAGCGTTTTTTGCGTTAACTCTGTAATTCGTTTGCTTTCTTCTTCTAAAATTGATTGCCTGTCTAGATCATATTGTGTTAACATTTTAGAATATTCCGATTTACCCATTTGAGTAATCTTATATTCCTTTTCCTCTTTTCTTACAAAATTTTTACTAATTAAATCATTCAGATTTTTCGATAACGATGATTGATTTATTGACAAAGGCTCATCAAGAAAGTCTGCCCATTTGCAATAGTTATTATTATACACCATCCAAAGAATCCAGTGATCATAGTTTCGGCGGGTAAGTATTACTTTTGGAGGATAACTTAATTTCCTTCCCCCTCTTTTAGCTTGGCCCAATTCATAATATTTTTCACGTCCCTTAGATGTTATTTGGTACTGATTGAATTCACTTTTTATAATATATCCATCACGTTTAAGTCTGGATACATATATTGAAAGGGTGGATTTATTAATTTTTTCCTTTAATTCTGACCAAGAACAAACTTTATTATTGCTTAACATCCAAAGGATAATATACTCCCAATTGGGTTTACCAATAATTGGGTTTAAAATTTCCTCAGGGGGGAAATTGCACGTGGTATCCAAAGTTCATCCATTGTAAAGCAATTGTAATAATTAATATAAGAAAAGGGTTTATATATATATTTTTGGTTTGAACTCTAATTAGACTTCAAATTGTGTTATTTTGGCTAGACAAATCAAACAAGCTTAAAGCAATTATCTATCTGACTATCTAAAAGTAGTCTAAGAGTCCATTCAGAGTTCCTAAAATTAAACTATATATTAAACCATTCCGTTATATTATTTAATAAAAAAAAAATAAAAATGTTGAAAAAAATGACCCTAATATATGAAGAAGTAATGGTTGAAAAAGTCGAAAAGATTGAAGAACCTGAAAATCTTGGGGATTTGAATCCACAATATTTTGAGGAAGCCTCTTATCTTAAAGAAGCTCAAGAGAGAATTCAGGCTTCAGATATATATGCTGGCTCCAAATTCAATTTTTTTAGTGCTTTTTAAAACACTTATCTAATTTTTTAATTCTTAAATTTATATTCTGCTTGATTCTTATTTTGTATAATATTCTTTTCAATAATTTCTCCTCCATATTTAATAAGAAAATTCAGGAGTTATAATAACTTAAAATCTATTACTACTTCCAAGATTTAAACTTTTGCTAAATCTTATAAAATCAATTGAATTTCAATTAGTTTTGTTATTTACAAAAAAAGAATCTATAACAAATCTAAGATTCCACGTAAACTTTTCGAAATAAAACTATTAAACGAACCTTGATCTAACTAATTACAAGAAAAAAAGTGTGAGTGTGATAAAAAATATGAATCAATTATTAGTTAAAGAGGATGCCTCTTTCGAACTTGAGGATCTACATTTGATTTTAATAAAAAGTATCAAAAAAGATAGTGAAAAGACTAAAACCAATGCTAGAATGCTGTATGAGATATACAGTAGTTTGATGAATCCTAAGTACTCTGAGAATAAGATTACACCTGAAGACGCACAAATCAAGTTAGATGCAATGATGCCAAGAAATAATCAGGGCCTCATCAGAACTTTTTAAGAACTTCAAGTATGCTATGGAGGATAATAAAATACCAAAAGAGGTGGTTTAATCTGACAGAAAGTATTCGAATAATAACTCCCGATTTAAGGGGAGTGATTTATGTACCACGAGAAGAATTGATTGAGTTTGAGCCAAAAAAAATATTTAAAGAGGCTCTATCTGACAGGAATGAACTAGACTTAATAGAACGTAAAAGAGACCTGAAAAGATGGAAACAATCTTTGGGTTATTATAGTTTGCATCCTGATAAATTCAGGTTTGGTTTAAGAGATTTAAAATAAAATGTATAAAAAATGGGGTGATAACAAAAATGGTAGAAGTATTATTAAAGAAAAATGCTCTTAAAGCACCAATCGAATTTGAGGATTTAATAATTTTTGAAGAGCTCCCCACGGTTGAAGAAGATTATGAGATAGTTAAGGTCAAATTAGAAGAGAAACCACTCAAAAAAGCATTATCAAAATTATTGAAGAGGGCTAAATATAATGCTAAATATTTGGAGGAGATGGTTGATGTGAATAAAGTCAAAAGAGATATACATTACAGGAGGTATGGACTTTTCTAATATTTTTATTTCCTTATCAAACTGATTTTATTCTGAGTTCAAATTTCAGGGAGAGATAAAATCAGGGGGAGGGGGACCCTTTCCAGCCCCCTCCTATTCTATTATTTTTTTTTATTCTGGTATATAATTTTACATTTTTGTTTATAGTCTAAGATATCATATATTCAGAGTAAACCAAAATTTTAAATTTAAGAAAAACTGATATTAGTTTAGTTACGAATTTTTGAAAATCATATATAAAATCTGATTTCTTGGAATTAACTCTATGAGTGATAATGGGCGTAAGTTTAGATTCAAGGTAACCGTAATTGGGGATGGTAGGGTTGGGAAAACATCCTTAATAAAAAGGTTCACTCAGGGCTCTTTTAAAAAAGACTATGTTAAAACAATCGGAGCACAATTCTCGGTATACGATGAAATCATCAAGGGAGATAAAATTAGATTATTGTTTTGGGATATTGCGGGTCAGGACACATTCCACTTTTTGCGACCAAATTTTTTCAAAAATAGTAGAGCGGCGATCATTGTTTACAGTCTTGAAGATAATAAATTTGGGAAAGAAAGTTTTGATCATATAATAAATCCTTGGTATAAAGACATCACAAAATTCTGTGGTGATGTCCCTATTGTAGTATTTGGAAACAAGGTTGATTTGGTTGATAAAGATAAAATAAACGATTCTAAGATCCAAGAATTAATCGAGAGTAATAATTTTCTAGGACACTACATAACTTCTGCAGAAACAGGGGAAGGTGTCATTGAAGCATTTAACGCAATCATAGAAACACTATATAGCAAATTTAAATCTATGTCTGCCGAATTATAAAGCACTTAATTCCAAAGATTACCCACAAATTTTATAATGTAGAATATCTGATTATCTTTCATAAAATAATTATTTAAATTGGTAATTTGATCTTACTGAAAATTCAATGAATGATAGCGATTATGTTTTTAAAGTTGCCGTAGTTGGTGATGGGAGAGTTGGTAAAACCTCTTTAATTAAAATGTTTACTCATAGTTCTTTTGAGAAGGAATATATCAAAACGATTGGTGCCCAACTCTCTTCTTATATTAAAGAAATAGATGGAGATAAGATTAAATTGCTATTCTGGGATATTGCCGGTCAAGACAGCTTCCATTTTCTGCGACCATCATTTTATAATAATAGTAGAGCTGCTATTATTGTATATAGTCTTGAAGAAAACAAACTTGGTAAAGAGAGTTTTAAACATATTCAAGATTGGTATGAAGAAATTACTAAATATTGTGGCGATTTACCTATTGTTGTTTTTGGAAATAAAGTCGATTTAGTACATGAAAAAGAAATAGATAATTCAGTATTACAAGGAATTATTAAGGAGAATAATTTTCGTGGTTCCTATCTAACCTCGGCAAAAACAGGAAATGGAGTTGTTAAAGCATTCAATGCAATTATAGAAGAACTCTACGTTAAATTTAAATCAATATCTCCAGAATTATAAAACAAAGTTAGGATTGAAACTATAATCTTATATGTAACTGAAATTTAACTTATAATTAGGTGATATTTGAATATGCTTCTATTAATAGTTGATGGTTGGATTAACGGGATAACAGCATCATTTTCATTTCTTTTAGGAAGCATTCTAGGGTTAACTATAATTAATCAAGCTAGAAAAATCGATGCTAGACTACTTTTAATTATGGGATTTAATATATTTATCAGTGCATTTTTTTGGCTGGCCAATTTTAGTGATTTTATTTCAGTTATCTTCACTTCTACTAATCTACCTAATCCAAATGGTTGGCTGGGAATCTTTTATCTGATGTGGGGTCCCTTGGGATTTTTAATTTCATTATACATTGGTGCGGAACTCTTCTTCCCCGAGAAAAAGATGTATTTCATTGTACCATTTCTGATTTTAGCTATTTTTTATGAACTGGTAATTTTCATTAATCCATTAAACAGTTTTATTTTTGAATACCCTGCAATTTCGGGTGAAAATTTAATTCAGACAAATTTTATTCGATTTGGTATCCCATTTATTCTAAATTATTTCTTTATAATTTCAGGATTAATTTTTCTTGGATTTGGATATTTAATTAAAGGTATTAGCTCGAAAGGTATAATAAGGAAAAAATTTTTCCTATTGTCAGTAGGTTATTTTCTCTTCATTGGATTTCCTATATTAGCAATTTTTGTACAAAGTTTTTATACCTACTTTGTAAGATTAGGAATGGTGAGTGGTTTTTTCTTTTTTTATTTTGGTCTAAGAGAAGCACCGGTTGAAAAAAGGAGACAAAAACCAATTAAAAAGGAATTACAGGTAAAAGAATCATTATTTAGATTGTATGAAAGACCTGATCATATCACTGAAGAAGAGGTAACCTTTCATAGAGAGAGGAAGATTTGTTTGATTTGTAAGAATGATTTATCCAGATTAAATTACATTTGCCCTAAATGTAATGCTCTTTATTGTAATAAATGTTCTGAAGAGTTAAGTAACTTGGAAAATATGTGTTGGGTCTGTGACGAACCTTTTGATGAAACAAAACCGATAAGACCATATAAGAAGGTAAAACCTGATAAAGATATGGATGTACCTAGAAAGACATAGAAAAATTGCGAAAAACACGAAATCTTAAAAATTTATCTGACTTAATTCGCTGAGGATAAAAGTATTAGCAGAAATAATGAATAAATATAAAATTGTGTTTCTTAAAATTCTTTCACCATTAGATAATAAATTTCCCCTTAGAGTTCGTGATAATCATATATATGATAACCATCCATTAATTAACAAAGAAGCTATCGATGAAGCAATTGAAGAATACGATCAAAAATTGCATTATACCAAAAGCAGAAACTTCTTTGATATATCGAATTTAAGCTTGAATATTGAAGGAAGATTTTTAGCTGAAAATATTCCTGAAATTCCCTCAATTGTCATCGATAAGATATGCACTAAAAAGATTTTATATAAAACTCTAAAGAAGCACGATATTACACATATTGCATTAAGCACATATGCCAGTGGATTAGATAAAACTATTGAATTGATAAAAATTATACAATCGGAATTTAAAGAAAAAGAATTGTATATTGGGGGCGTAGGAGCAGTTTTTCCACATGTACAAGAATTAGTCGAGTCCAAAAACATTTGCATTGGAAACGGAGTAAACTGGTTACGTGATAAATTTAATTTAAAATTACTTAAAAGCAATGAATTTAATATTCCCAAGATATTTGGAAACTTCCCTGGATTTCCAATTCCACTAAAAACGGCTTATCTTATAACTCAAATCGGATGTCCATATAATTGTGATTTTTGTATTACTACTAATATGTTACAATATAATCCCTTTTCAAGGCATGAGAAAATTATTGAATTTTTCAAAGACCTAAGTTCCAATTCCAAAAGGGATGTTTTTCTTTTCATGAATGAACCTAATGCCTTTTTTCCTGAACTCACTTGGAAGAGGGTATTTGAATATTTTATAAATAACCCAAAAGATATTGATAATAATATTTTTATTGCCTTTGATGGTTCACTTAATCATATAAATAAGTTTAATTTAGAAGCGATTCAAAATAAATCCCGCATTAAATTTTTACTTATCAGTTATGGGATTGAAAGTACATTAAAAGGGGGGTATCCCAAAAACCAAGGTAATCCTAAAAAAGTTATTGAAAGACTAAATCAACTTGGTATTATTACAAAACAAAATTACATAATTGGTTTACCATTTCACACAAGAAAAACAGTGGATATTGAAATAAATAATAATTTAAAATATAATCCTGATCTCTATGCAATTTCTAATTATATTCCCATTCCTCTTACTCCTATATATAATCAACTAAAAATAGAAAATCTCTTATATGACAGAATTTTACCTCCTGAATTTTTATATTCCTATGGATTCCAAGCATTTAATCATGAGCATCTAGGAGGAGGGTTCAAGATCTTAAAGTATCTATTTAAAGCTCTTTATGAAAGTGAAAAAAAACTTATTAATATTTATGGTAATTTTGCTAATAAACTCATGGATTTGTTTAATATTTCAAATTCTCGAAAAATTAAATGGATCGCAAAAGACTTTTTGAAATTAGATAAATTATACTTAGAATCTTTTCAAACGAAGGTGAACTATGATTTGATAACTGAATACCAAAAAAGAATGGAAAACTCCAGACTTAGGTTTAGAAACCTCTAAAATCTTGTAGTTATTAATTAGTAAAACTAATTCCTGTTTGAGTTCTTATAAGTTTTAAAAGTCATTTCCTAATTCAATTAAGATTTAGATAAAACAAAATGTACGATTACGATAAAAATGTTTAAATAATATATCATTTTCTATCACACTAATCCAATAAATTATATTAATGATGAGAAAATGAATATAAACCCCGATAGAAAAAAAGAATATTTCATTGTTGGGATACTAGGATTAATTTTAGTAATTACTGGAATAGTCTTTCTTTTCTTTAATTGGATCATATCTTTAATCTTATTTTGTACTGCATTTGGGATCCATACAATATATTATTACTTCTTTCTAATAAGAGCTAAAAAGAAAGTATGGACACTTACCCCAGGTGCCCCCCAACCCTGTCTAATATTCGGAGCATTAATAGTGGCTGCAATAGTTATAGTAAGTACCGTCAGTGTAATTTTTTAATTTTTTTTTTTTTATAGATTTTTTTCTTCTGAGGGAATCTTGGCATTTCTAGTACCCCAAGGAGATATTGATGGACCTTTTAAACGTTCTAGATTTTTTTTTAAGCCAAAAGTGAGGTACTCTGAATTTCTTGCATTCAACACTCTAATTGTATCTTTATAAAATTGCACAGCACTCTCATAAGCTTCTAAAGCAGTTTTACCATCTGCTATTGCATAATCAATTGCAGAATCACAGACTGAATATATAGGGTTATAATCAGGATCTAATTGCACTACTTCATCATAACCAAGAAATGCTTTACAACCCTTATCAACAAAATCTATTCCTAAAATCTTGGCTGAATTACATGAAAGGAAATGTACGATCTTACCTTCTACTTCCTTCTCTAAATATCCTTTTCTACTAAACCAACCCTTCTTTTTTTTTTTAAATAAATCATGACCTTTATGACCTTGAAAGGATGCATCAGAGCCATGACCAGATCCGGTAATGTATACAACCTCATCATCCATCGCTAGCTTACTAACGTTATTCCGGTTAGCGTCTTTACCTTGTGCAAACACGCATTGAAATCCTTTTTCTTCAAAATAGGTATAAACTGGTTCACGACCTTCCTTAAAGGATTTAACTACATCATCATAGTCTGTATCAATACAAAGAATTTTTTTAGTCAATTGATAACTCACCATTAGCTATTTTTATTCTAGATTTTTCTAAGAAAGCCTTAATAACAGAAAATTCACGTTCAATTAAACTTTCCGCTATTTTTATCTTCCTTTTAGCTTTTCTTAATTTCTTAAATTTAAAATTTTGATCCAGAAGTTCTACTTCTCTTATTTGTTTTTTTGATAATTCCTTTAAAGCTTTTTCTTTATTTACATAAGTTTGGCCAATATACATTTCAAACCTTCTTTGTTTTTTAATTCTATCTCTTGTTATTTCTGCTTTTTGTTTATAATTCATTTTAGAAAAGTTAATAGCAATTTTATTTTTGAGAACTTCTCTCAATGTTACCTTTTTTTTTTCCTCATCCGGATCAAAACCAATAGGCAAGTCTAATTGAGCTTGAAGTCTTTGTTCAGGAGTTTTCGGTTCTATTCCTTTGTTTTTCTTTTTTGCTTCAATTTCTTTTAGAATCTTTAATATTATCTCTTCATTACTTGTCATTTAAAATCATTGTGAATTTCTATAATACTCAAAAACTAATTTGAAAACTAATTAAGTATTTTAATAAAATCATATTTAAATTTTTACAATTATATCAGTTTAAATTAGGTTTTAATTAATCTACTAAACAAACCACGATTTTATTTTTATCTAAGAATAAACATCGTGGGTCTTATACAAGGACCTCTGAAGAAAAAGAGCCTAAATAAATCGAAAAACCATAAAATTTCTATCAAAGAAGAAGTAACCCTTATATTTAATAATAAAAGAAATATTCATCTAAAAACTGAAATTTAAAAGTTAGATTATAATTATTTTAAAATAAGGAAAAAATTATAAAAAATGGATAATGTTATATGAGAATATCAGTAGAAGATACGAGAACAGGAAAATTGATAAAATTAGATGTGAAAGAACAACATATAATTGAACATATTATAGATATAGTTATTAAACATATGGGTATCATTAGTGCTGAACAACGTTCTTATACCTTGGTTCTTCATGATGCAGAATTACCAAACTCAATAACTATTGAAGATGCTATACATAAATTTGGATTAAAAGAAGAAGATAAGTTAGCACTTTGGGCAAGAGTTATCGGAGGATTGTAATATTTTTTTAATCATCGATAATGATTATCTCCTCATCATCCTTTTCTTCTTCTAACTCTTCAAGATCATAACGTTCTTTAAGAGTGTCTATTGGATTCTTCTTAAAAAATTCAGCGGATTTAAGACAGATATCATATTTTAGAGGATCATCCGGATTAGGATTTTCTACTAATTTCCGTAAGGCTTTAATCGTAGATTTTAAATCTGAAAGTCTTGACCATTGTTTAAGAATATTTAAACAGATATATCCCGTTCCTCTATCTTCTCTAGTTGTCAATTCAACAGGATGAATATTTGGGTGGAAAATATTTGAATTCCAAGTAAAATCTATACCCCCTGGGTAGGGAAAAGATCTTTTTATCTTCAAAAATATCCTGTGTGTTTCTATAGGTGTTAAATCAATAGGTTCTTCATCTGTTTTTAAAGTAAATCCAATTGCTTTTAGGTACAAAGTCATTACTACATTATCCTCATGCCATTCTATTGAATCTTCTTCTATTACATTTAGATTCTTTAAATTTCTAAGTTCATTACTTATCCTATCTTTCCATATTTCAATTGGTAATTCAGGCATAATTAATAACACTCCTTTAGTTATATTTTATTCATTTTCTTTTATAAACGAACATGTCCAACAATTTGGATCTTTAATTTTGTTAATTATATTAAATTTATTTGTGAGACCATTATAATTTAATTGCTTACCAACGAGTGGTTCTCCTATTTTGGGATTCCATTTTTTATATTTATCAAAATAATCTGTACCCAGTATGAATTTAAGCACTTGTTGCGTTTGGATTCCTCCAATAATCGATGTTGTGGTTATGAGAGTAGCCATTTTTTCCATGGTTTCTCCATTTTGCGAATCTATTTCTTGTCCAGTGCAAGAAAATTTTCTCCACATTAAATCTAAATCAACATTAGAAATTCCACATTGTAAACATGAAGAAGTTTGCATTTTTGAATATACTGCTTGTACCGTTCCAAAGTATCCGTCAATTCCAGAATCTATAAACGGAATGTTATAATAATATGCATAGTTATTTGCTTCAAGTCGAGCTTCAATATTATCTAAACAAGAACATACAACATCATATTGTTTATACAGATCTTTATCTATATTGTTTAAATCTTCCTTTATCGTGATGATTTCTACATCTGGATTCAATATTCTACAAGCCTCTTTAACCACATCAACTTTATATTTTTTCTTTTTAGCAGCTTTTGCATTAAATAATATACAACGATTTAAATTGGAGGTTTCAATTAGATCATAATCAATTAAGAGAATTGTCCCTACCCCTGCCATGACAAGATTTTTCACAAGTTCATTTCCTGTTGCTCCGACACCTATTACCATGATTCGGGCATTCGTAATTTTCTTTTGATCCCAGCCTCTAATTCTTTTTTGGCGATCATATTTATCCGATTCTATGGAATCAAACCCAATTATTTCAATTTCAGACGGATCTTTTTTTTCTGCCATTATTAATATTTAATTTAAGTTATTTTCGTTAATTTAGGTGATTTTGAGGAAAGCACGGCATGACTTATTTCTTTGTACTTCATCGGTGTGTTTATATCTAAAGTAAAAAATTTATATTTTTTGTTGATTTGGTCAACTACTAATGCTACTTGAAAGGACTCAGGAAAAAAAAATTCCTGGGTTTTTAGATCAACTGGTGATAGGAAGCACCCTAATCCCGGATGAGAATGCCACCACCCAACAATTCTCAAATCGCTGTTGTTTTTATTCTTTTTCAACTTCTGAAATTCTCTTTCATACTCACCAGCTTTTCCTTCTAATTGGAAAGTTGAGTATTGGTCACTATGAATAGCTCCCCTAATGAATAGTTGTTCTTCAATTGTAACATAGACCTCTTCTTTCCATTTTAGAATATTCCCGATTAAATACCCAAAAATTTCCTGAATAGAACTTTCACATGTATTTAATATTTTATTTAGAGCCACACTTTCAATATACACAGGGAATACTAGATCTTTACTAATAGGCATATTCTTTCTTTTATTTTAAATAATTTTTTTTCTCTTCTACTAAATCTCTTAATAAATCTTTTAGAATATCTAGTATTATAAGATTCGATTCTTTCTCGATTGCAGTTAAGCCAAAAGTTTTAATATTAAACGATTCTTCAATTTCTTTAGGTCCAAATGCAACTTCCTCCATATCTTGGAAATTGGCTATAATATAAAAATGTGTATTTCTATTTTTAGTTTTTAAATTTGAAATATAATCATTAATTCTTCCTAAATTACTTCCAGCTGAGTTACTGACAACAAGAACTATGTCTGTGGAATTTACTAAACGTCTATATATATTTAAATTTTTGATTAAATTTTCTATGTCAAATTCATATAAAATGCATTGTTTTATGCTATTTACATCAGTTAAATCAATTTTCTTGAGTAATATCTCATTTAAGTTATCATCTATTTCTAAAATGGTTTCTCCAGGTAATGCATTTAGAATTGTTGTTTTTCCTACACCTCTTTCTCCAGTTATTATAATTTTTGGAGGAATATATATATTATCTTCAATAAAATTCTTAAAATCTTTAAAAACACTAATATTATCATTCCAATTTTTTAAAATAGGCCTAAATCTGTTTATAAATTCATTTTTCAGTAATTTAATTTGTGTTTTAGCTTCTTCCTCTAAATCATCCTTTTCGATGACTATTACAAACTTAAATCCAAACTCTAAAGAATAAGAATAAACTACGTTGAAGTTACCAAAGTTTAGGGCTCTAATTTTCCCTCCTTTAATTTCACTAGCAAAATCACTAATGCCCGTAAGGAATCCACTAACAATTTCTTTATCTGCATCAATTTGTCCAAAATATTCCTTAGAACAACACAAAATCCCACCAGGACCGATAATAAAAATTTTTAATATCAATTTGGATTTCCTTTTTATTATCTATTCATTATTAATATATATTAGATAAATAGATTAATTAAAATGATTATCGAAATTCAAATTAAATCTTTCATATAAATAGAGTAATAATATGAATGAGAAAAACACAAATTCAGAAAAAGATCACCACCCAATTATAATCGAATCAGAGGAAAAAGAGATACAAGAACAAAAACCACCAAATGATAAAATAATTTCATTCAACCTTATCAACAAGGATTCAGAGGATTGAACAAAATTTCCGAACACTAGATTCTCCTTCTAAACCTTTCTGAAAAATTATTATTAAAAAGAACGAGATTAATTTCTCAACGACCTCAATTATTTTTGAATACTTTATTTTACTTCTTGCTTTATTATTTTTTATGGATATTTAGATTTTTTTAATAATATCTTGGAACTAATTCTATGGATAAGGCAACGATGAATAATGAAAAGACAATTAAATGGAAAAAATGCAGAAAATGTAATTTCTTACAACATGAATCTCATTTAAGATGTTTACAATGTAAAAATGAAACTTTTGAAACTATTACACCCTCAGGAACATGCAAACTTTTATCTTATACAATCCTAAAAGCACCCCCTGCTGAATATCGCGACAAAACTTCATATGCATTAGGAATTGTCGAATTTGAAAATGGAGTAAAGGCTCTTGGTCA
>JAEOTR010000097.1 GCA_016839705.1 Promethearchaeota archaeon
CGCCTTTTGTGCCTCTAAAGCATATTGCTTTTAGATTCTTAGACCCCATAACTGTACCCATGCCAGTTCTACCTGCTTGTCTGTTACGATCATTAGTTATACACGCCATTCGGCTCATTCGTTCTCCTGCAGGACCAATTGCCATAACTGCCAATCTCTGATCTTGAAATTCTTCTCTCAAAAGTTCTTCTGTATCCCAACAACCTTTTCCCGCTAGGTCTGGGCATGGTACAATATAATAATCATCGTCATCCACAACCATATATGATAGTTCCGGTGCTTTCCCTTTGATTACAACCATATTGATACCAGCGCGGCGAGCTTGAGCTCCAATGGATCCAGAGGATATTGACATGCCAAACATACCGGTTAATGGAGATTTAGCAAATACTCCATATTTAGAACTTGTTGGTAGTATAGTAGCTGGAAATGGGCCATGTGCATATATAAACACGTTTTCTGGGCTTAGTGGATCAACTCCCGCAGGGCATTCATCCCATAGGATTTTACTAGCAAATCCATAACCTCCAATCCAATCTCGACAGAATTCATTAGATAATGTAGATTTACTAATCTTTCCATCTGTTAGATCTACATCAATTCTAACTTGTGTAAAACCTGAAATTTTATCAGGAACTGGTATTTCCTTAGTTTTACTCATGTTTTTCACTATTATTTAAGAGTTATTTTTTGATTGATATTAATTATGAAAAAATAAAGTATCAATATTTATTAGGTTTCTTCTTAACTCTAAAAACATATTACAATAAAATTAGTAGATCCCTCATTACCAGAATGAGTATATATCATTGTAAAATAAAACTTACAAACTTGTCAGTAATGGAATAACAAATAATAAATTTAAATCAAAAAAAGAAGTTTTCCGAGAAAACTTACAATATCAATGACCTTTATTTTCTCTTTTAATTCTCTGTTTTCGTTTAGATAACAATTTAAATGGGCAATACATTTCGGGCATGCGGTAATAAGATATTCTGCTCCAGTCTCGATTGCTTGCAATATTTTTTTCTCCTGTAATTTTTTTGAATCTTGGTTGCAGGAAACATATGCAGAAACACCACAACATTCAGCATCTTGCCTAGCATCTTCCATTTCAACTAATTCAACAGAAGGTATTAGTTTTAATACATCACGTGGTGCATCGAAAACATTACTCATCCTCCCTAGTCTACATGGATCATGGTAAGTCACTTTAATCTTATCATAGCTAGGAAATGTTATATCTTCTAATAGATTCTCTTTTAAAATATATTCAGTAATGTGGTAAATCTCAAAGTCGAAATCATTGTTGTTAAATAATTTTTTATATTCATACTTCCACGTATAATATCCTTCAGCACAATTAAAGATAAGTGTCTTAACACCCGCGTCTTTGAAAAGTTTTACATTATAATCAGCTAATTTTTTAAAGCTATCAACATCTCCGCGCCAAAGACTATCATGACCACAGCATTTTTCTTCTGGTAAGACAACAGGAACAATATCATTTTGATTTAGAATTCCGATTATACTTTTAGGGATTTCCAAATAATCAGGAGCATTTATTGAGCGCCAATTATTTTGACTCCCATAATCGCATATCATAATCCCAGAAGCATCAAGTGCTTTTTCAAAATCTTCTGGTTTCTGATCATAATTACAACACATATTACAGTTTAGACATCTATTAGCTTCTCGTTTTGCCTGATCTTCAGTAAATCCCAACTCCATTTCATCAAAACAAACAAGTCTTTCATTACCAGGCATAAAATTCATTTCTTGACATGATTGTGTTTGAATATATTTTTTAGGTATTGTAGATCGTTTTAAATCATTCTTTCTTATTCTTCCTTCTTTTAAATCAAGACCTCGGAGATAACGCTCAATTGTAAATGCCGCTTCTCTTCCATCTCCAATAGCATCGACAGCACACATTAATGAATTATAAATTATGTCACCACCAGCAAAAACCCCTGGGATGCCAGTTTCATAAGTTAAATCATCTACTACAACTTTACCTCTTTCAACTTTTAATTGATTATCCGTAGCAGCCATAAGTGGTTCTGTATCAAGTCCTTGACCAATAGCAATAACGATATGATCAACTACAATCTTGAATTCTGAACCTTCAATTTTATTTAGTGGTCTTCTACCAGTTTCTGGATCGGGTTCACCCCATTTAATTTTATAACAATTTAATGCTAATTTTCCATCTGGTTCTTGGGTGATATTCATTGTAGAAGTCTCAAAATGATATTCCATTACTTCTTTCTCCGCTTCATGTAAGTCGTCAAGTACCGTCTTTAAAGCTTCTTCAGTTAATATATCAACGAGATCAGCTTTAGTTGCCCCTAGTCGAAGTACAGTTTCGCCAACATCAACCGCTACGGCTCCACCTCCGATAATGCCAAAAGTTTTGTCTTTAAATTCTTCTGGATTTTCAGAACACTTATATTTTCGTTCTAAAAGAAAATCAATTGCAACATCTACATTAGGTAAGTCTTCTCCTTCGAGTCTTAGAGTTTTTGGTACATACAAACCTACAGCAATAAAGACAGCTTTAAATCCTTGCTCCCAAATGTCTTTCAATGTGAAATTTGGACCAAATTCCTTGTTTAAAACGATTTCTACGCCCATATTTTTTATAAATTCTACATCATGGTCAAGAGCTTCATCAGAAAGCCTGTATTGTGGAACTCCATATCTCACAACTCCGCCAGTTTTATCACCTTTCTCGAAAATAGTTGGTTTATACCCCATTCTCGCAAGAAAATATGCAGCTGATAAACCTCCAGGACCCGCTCCAATAATGGCAACCTTTTCTTTAGTTTGGGGCACAGGTTTGATTTTACTTTGATTTGGATGTTCAGTTTCCCAGTCACAAACAAACCTCTTAAGTTCACGAATAGCTACGGGATCATCAAAATGTTCACGGTTGCAATTTAATGCACATTGAGCTGTACAAATTCTCCCACATAAGTATGGTAATGGATTAGTTTCTCTAATAAGATCAAG